>JAYUHO010000181.1:0-5025 GCA_043766915.1 Cypionkella sp. | reverse complement strand
CCTGTTCAGCGCCTTTGCCATTGGCCCGGTGCGTCTGGTTGCCCCCATCGGCGGCGCTTACCCCGTCATGTCGGTGGCGTTGGCGGCCATGATGGGGCAGCCGATCCGCTGGGACCAGTGGCTGGCCACCTGCGCCGTGGTGGTGGGGATTGCGATAGTCGCACGTCAGCACAGCGCGGAACCCGCCACCAAAAACCGCGGCAAAGCCATGCTGTGGGCGGTGATCGGTGCCACGGGTTTCGCGTTGACATTTGCCTTGGGCCAGACAGCCGCGCAAGGCGGCGGCGAGATGGTGATCACCCTTCTGGCGCGACTTATGGCGGTCTTGATGATTGCCACTTGGGTATTGGGGGCCCGGATGCCGCTTGCCCCGTTGCGGGCGCATTTGCCGCTTTTGGCGCTGATGGGGCTGCTGGATGTCACGGCCTTGGGCTTTGTGATTGCTGCAGGCGGCCTTGCAGATCCTGCATTCGCGTCTGTCGCCTCATCTGTTTTTGGGCTGATCACCATCCTGCTGGCGTGGCGCTTTTTGCGCGAACCGATGCGCATGGTGCAATGGGGCGGCGTGGCACTGGTGTTTGCAGGCATCGCTTGGCTTGCTGCCAGTTGACCGTGGCTGAAATGGCAGAGTCGATGTCGGAAATGAGACGCTATAATCGGGGCGGTCAGGCGATACTGCTGCAACAAAAAGGTTAAGGACCGATAATGCGTTATTCAGGTTTCCGGGTGATCGCCGAGGCATTGACCGGGCACAAAGGCTGGACGCCCGCATGGCGCAATCCTGAACCACAGGCAGCCTATGACTATGTGATCGTGGGCGGCGGTGGGCATGGGCTGGCGACGGCCTATTATCTGGCCAAGGAATTCAAGCAGGCCCGCATCGCCGTGCTGGAAAAGGGCTGGATCGGTGGTGGCAACGTGGGGCGCAATACCACCATCATCCGCTCAAACTACCTGCTGGATGGCAACCAGCCGTTCTATGAGTTCTCGCTGAAACTGTGGGAGGGGTTGGAGCAGGACTTCAACTATAACGCCATGGTGTCGCAGCGCGGTATTCTGAACCTGTTCCATACCGATGCGCAGCGCGATGCCTATGTCCGGCGTGGTAACGCGATGATGCTGCATGGGGCGGATGCGCAGATATTGAACCGCGATCAGGTGCGCGCGATGTATCCGTGCCTGAATTTCGACAACGCGCGGTTTCCGATCAAAGGCGGCCTTGCACAGAAACGCGGCGGCACGGTGCGCCATGATGCGGTGGCCTGGGGCTATGCGCGCGGCGCTGACAGCCGGGGCGTGGACATCATCCAGAACTGCGAAGTCACCGGGTTCCGGATTGAAAATGGCCGGGCTTTGGGCGTTGAAACGTCGCGCGGTTACATTGCTGCGGGCAAGATCGGGGTGGCTGTGGCAGGATCGTCCAGCCGTGTTATGGCTCAGGCTGGAATGCGGTTGCCGATGGAAAGCCATGTGCTGCAAGCCTTTGTGTCTGAAGGGTTAAAGCCGCTTATAGACGGCGTGATGACATTTGGCGCGGGGCACTTTTACGTCAGCCAGTCTGACAAAGGCGGTCTTGTATTTGGCGGCGATATTGATGGCTACAACAGCTACGCCCAACGCGGATCAATGCCAGTGGTTGAAGACGTGGCAGAAGGCGGCATGGCGCTGATGCCGATGATTGGTCGTGCGCGGCTGTTGCGGATGTGGGGCGGGATCATGGATATGTCGATGGACGGCAGCCCCATCATCGACCGCACCGAAACGGAAGGCCTCTATTTCAACGGCGGCTGGTGCTATGGCGGGTTCAAGGCAACGCCTGCCAGTGGCTGGGTGTTTGCGCATTTGTTGGCCACTGATACCCCGCACTCTACGGCGACAGCCTACCGTTTTGATCGTTTCCGCAAGGGCTTGATGATCGACGAAAAGGGCCAAGGCGCCCAACCGAATTTGCATTGAGGCACCTATGACCCACAGCCCCGCCGCAGCCGTGACAGGCCGAACATGATCATCAACCACCCAATCCTTGGCCCCCGCGATGCGCAGGAATTCGTCTATCTGGGCGATGCCAGCCTGATCAACCGCCCGGACGGCATGGCACCGGATGCCGCAGCCAAATTCCACGATTACCTGTATTTGCGCGACAACCCAGCAGGGCTGCACCGCGAACTTTGGTATCACGAACAGGGGGATCGGTCGTGGCTGATCGTCACCCGCAACACGCTTACGCATGAGATCACGGCCGTTGACCTTGCCCGCGATGTGGCCCGCGCACAGGGACGATCCAAATGACCCAAAGCAACCGCATCAACGGTGGTCAGATTGACCGCAATACCACCTTAACCTTTACCTTTGATGGCAAATCCTACCATGGCCACCCCGGCGATACGCTGGCCTCGGCGCTGCTGGCCAACAATGTCCGCCTGATGGGACGCAGCTTCAAATATCACCGTCCGCGCGGGCCTATTGCGGCGGGATCGGAAGAACCAAACGCCTTGGTCGAACTGCGCACAGGCGCGCGGCGCGAGCCGAATACCCGCGCCACAACAGCAGAATTGTTCGATGGCCTGACGGCCAACAGCCAAAATCGCTGGCCCAGCTTGCGCTTTGACGCCATGGCGATCAACGACCGCCTTTCGCCGTTTTTTGCTGCCGGATTTTACTACAAAACCTTTATGTGGCCGGCTGCATTCTGGGAAAAGGTCTACGAACCGATCATTCGCCGCGCCGCTGGTTTAGGCGCGCTCTCAAAGCAAGATGATCCCGATTCCTACGACAAAGGGTTCCTGCACTGCGACCTTCTCATCATCGGCGCTGGCCCCGCAGGGCTTGCCGCCGCGATGACCGCTGCACGGTCGGGCGCGCGGGTGATCCTGGCAGATGAAGACTTCCGCATGGGCGGGCGGCTGAACGCAGAAACCTACATGTTGGGGGATCAGTCCGGTGCCGACTGGGCGGCCAGCACTGTTGCCGAATTGGCCCACATGCCGAACGTGCGCCTGCTGGCGCGCACCACGATCCTTGGCGCGCTGGATCACGGGATTTACTCCGCGGTTGAGCGTGTCTCAGACCATCTGGCCACCCCCCAACCCGGCAAACCCCGCCAAATCCTTTGGCGCATCTATTCCAAACGCGCGATCCTGGCCACCGGGGCCATTGAACGCCCGATTGCGTTTGAGAACAATGATCGCCCCGGCATCATGCTGGCAGGTGCAGTCCGCGCCTATGTCAATCGCTGGGGTGTCATCCCCGGTCAACGTGTGGCGATTTTCACCAACAACGATGACGGCCTGCGTACCGCCACCGATTTGGTTGCCAAGGGCGTGGATGTGGTCGCCGTGATTGATTCGCGAGACGGCCTGCCCCTGCTGGCGGGCATTCGCCACCTGCAGGGCGCTGACGTGATTGATACTGCCGGGCGTCTTGGGCTGTCGTCGATTACTGTGCGCACGTCAAAAGGTGTGGAAACCCTGCAGGTCACTGCCCTTGGTGTTTCCGGCGGCTGGAACCCAAACCTAGCGATTTCGAGCCATCACCGGGGTCGCCCTGTGTGGGACAACACTATTGCCGCCTTTACCCCCGGCCCGAACGGGCCCCCGGGGCTTACCTTCGCCGGGGCGGCGAACGGCCAATTCTCAACCCACGCCGCCCTTGCCACCGGCGCGGCGGCTGCCATCGACGCCGTTACAGCATTAGGCTTTGCCCCCACCGCGACAGACTTGCCAAAGGCCGAAGATGCCCTCACCGCCATCACGCCGTTCTGGTATGTTCAGTCCGGCAAGGGCCGCGCCTGGATTGATCCGCAAAACGATGTCACCGTGAAAGACATCAAGCTGTCGCATCAGGAAGGCTTTCGGTCGGTCGAACATCTGAAGCGCTATACCACGCTTGGCATGGCCACCGATCAGGGCAAAACGTCAAACGTCTTGGGCCTTGCCGTTATGGCCGAACTGACCGGCCAGTCGATCCCCCAAACCGGCACCACGATCTATCGCCCGCCCTACACCCCGGTTGCAATTGCGGCCCTTGCAGGCCGGTCAACAGGCAAAGATTTTCGCCCCACCCGTTTGACCCCCTCTCATACATGGGCCACCGAACAGGGTGCGGTTTTTGTCGAGGTCGGGATGTGGCTGCGGACGCAATGGATCCCACGGGCGGGTGAGACAACATGGCGGCAGTCGGTGGACCGCGAGGTGTTGCAAACCCGTAAATCAGTGGGCATCTGCGATGTTACAACCCTTGGCAAAATCGACATCCAAGGCACGGATGCGGGCGCATTCCTTGACCGGGTTTATGCCAACACTTTTTCCACGCTTGCCACCGGCAAGGTTCGCTATGGGCTGATGCTGCGCGAAGATGGCATGGTGTTCGACGATGGCACCACCGCCCGTATGGGGCCAAACGAATACGTCATGACGACGACGACCGCCAACGCGGTCACCGTATTCCGCCATCTGGAATACTGCCGCCAGTGTCTGTGGCCCGACATGGATGTGCAACTGATCTCCACCACCGAAGCTTGGGCGCAATATTCCGTTGCGGGCCCCAACGCGCGGAACTTGCTGGCGAAACTGGTCGATCAGGACATCTCAAACGATGCCTTTCCCTATATGGCCTGCGGTGAAATCACCGTTTGCGGTGGCCTGCGTGCGCGGTTATTCAGGATATCCTTCTCGGGCGAGTTGGCCTACGAAATCGCCGTGCCGACGCGCTATGGTGACGCAATGATCCGCGAACTGGTGACGGCAGGGGCCGAATTTGACGCTGTGGTTTACGGCACAGAAGCCCTTGGCGTGATGCGCGTTGAAAAAGGCCATGTCGCGGGGAATGAACTGAACGGCCAATCCACCGCGCTGAACATGGGCCTTGGCAAAATGGTGTCGCGCAAGAAAGACGCCATTGGTATGGTGCTGTCCAACCGCGAAGGGATGACGACCGACGATGGATATCGGCTTGTTGGGGTGCGCCCGGTTGACCCAGTGCAGCCCCTGACAGCGGGCAGCCATTTCATCGCCACTGGCAAAGACC
>JAYUHO010000180.1:0-5027 GCA_043766915.1 Cypionkella sp. | reverse complement strand
GTTTCTTTGTCTATCTTGAGGATCTCGATCTTTCGTATCGCTGCGCAAATTCCGGCTGGAAAACAGTCTACCTTGCCGATGTTCAGGCTTTTCACGCTGGGGGGGGCACCTCATCGCAGGTAAAGGCGCATCGGTTGTTTTATTCACAGCGCAGCCGCCTGCAATATGCCTTCAAACATTTTTCAATTGGTGGGGCCATTGCGGTTTTGGTGGCGACACTTCTACTTGAACCACCGGCGCGGGTGATTCAGGCGGCGCTTCGGGGGTCAATACAGGGAATTGCCGAGATCGCGCGCGCCTATGGCTGGCTGTGGCGTTGGCTTGTCAAAGGGTGTAAGCCGGGTCGCTAAGGTGGCTGTTTAGCCTGATCAAGCGGCCATACCACTGCTTAACGCCTGATCACGCAAATGGAAGTTCTGGAATATGATATCTCCTGCGCTGGTGGCTGAATGAAGATGCTTATTCTGCCGCGGTATGGCCGCCTTGGCGCCTCTTCCAGGCTTCGGTCCTATCAATATATCCCCTCACTTATGGCCGCCGGGTTTGAAGTAACGATCAGCCCGCTTTTGTCTGATGGTTATCTGAAACAATCTTACGCGGGGAAATCGGTGCGGTGGCGTGGGTTTCGGGCGCTGATCTCGCGGGCGCGGACCCTGCTGACGGCGCAAAACTATGATGTGATCTGGATCGAGAAAGAGGCCATGCCCTGGGTGCCGGGTTTTATCGAACGCTGGCTGATGCCTGCGGGTATTCCGTATGTTGTAGATTATGACGACGCGGTTTTTCACCAATACGACCGGCATCGCAACCGGCTTGTCCGCGCGGTGTTCGGGCGCAAGCTGGACGGTATAATGAACAGGTCCGCCGCCGTGTTTGCAGGCAACGACTATCTTGCATCGCGGGCGCGTCAGGCTGGCGCGCGACATATCGTTTATGTCCCGACCGTGCTGGACCCCAACCACTACAAAATGCGCCAACGCGCGGATTGGATGGCTGCAACAACTGCAGTGATCGGATGGATCGGATCGCCCAGCACCTGGAAAGAGCATATGCGGCCGGTTTGCGACAGTCTTGCGGCACTGGCCACACGTAAATCTGCCGTCATTCAGGTGGTCGGGGCCAAAATCGAACCCGGGGTGCAGGGGCCAATCACCTTCATTCCATGGTCGGAAGAAAGCGAAGGTGATGTGGCTGCGGGTTTCTCGGTGGGCGTGATGCCATTGCCTGACGATCTGTGGTCGAAAGGCAAATGTGGATACAAATTGCTTCAATACATGGCCTCGGGCATACCCGTCGTGGCCTCGCCTGTTGGCGTGAATGTTGACATCGTAGAGCCCGGCATCAATGGCTATCTGGCAACGACATTAGCGGACTGGTCGCACCAGTTAGAGGCGATGATTGATGACCCGGAAAAGTGTTATTCCTTCGGTCAACAAGGCCGGGCAAAGGTTGAACGCCAGTACTCCATTCAGGTATGGGGTCCGAAGGTAGCGGATGAATTTCTGAAACTGGTGGCATATGGCGCGCACCCTTGAATGAGTAAAGGGTGACGCTAAACTTCGGAGCTGGCAGTGGGGATCAAGGTGGGGAGGGCCGGAAAATAACGAGTGTGATATGCGCGGTTGTTTCCCGGCTGCGGAAAAGCCGCCCATTAGTGTTTCGACAAATTTAGTTAAGGGCCGCAGAAAGAGCGTTCTACATGGTGTTTGTGTCGCTGAACGATGTGCTTGGGTTGAACGTGGGAGTGTATTAAGTGTGCGGATTTACAGGATTTATTTCAGATCAGCTTGGCGATCTTGAAGGGCCGATAACCAAAATGACGGCGGCCTTGCGCCATCGCGGGCCTGACGGTTCAGGCGTTTGGTTTGATCAGGCAGAAGGCGTTGCGCTGGGGCATCGCAGATTGTCGATCATCGACGTCAGCGAAGCCGGGACTCAGCCGATGACAAGCCACGACGGCCGCTATGTAATTTCGTTTAACGGTGAAATCTACAATCACCGTCAAATGCGCGCTATGTTGACCGATGAAGGGCGGGCGGTTGACTGGCATGGCCATTCTGACACGGAAACCCTGCTGCAAACTTTGGCCAGTCTGGGCGTCGCGGCTACTCTGAAACGGTGCAACGGTATGTTTGCTTTTGCGCTTTGGGATCGCCACACCCGGGTGATGACGCTGGCGCGCGACCGGGTGGGCGAAAAGCCGCTTTATTTTGGCCGGATGGCCGGCAGCTTTTTGTTCGGTTCCGAATTGCGCGCCTTGCAATGTCACCCTCACTGGCGTGGCGAAATTGATCGGGATGCGCTGGCACTTTATGTCCGATATGGCTATGTGCCGGACCCGCATTCGATATTTCAGGGCGTCGAAAAGCTGCCTGCTGGGCATTACCTTGAAATTGCCGCGGGCCAACCCACGGCGGTGCCCATCCGTTATTGGGATGTTTTAACCGTTGCAACCGCCAAAAAACAGGCCGACGATCCTGCGACGATCGTTCCTGAACTTGACAAACGCCTGCGCGCCTCGGTGCTGTCGCGCATGGAATCTGATGTGCCTTTGGGGGCATTTTTGTCGGGAGGGCTTGATTCCTCGCTGGTTGTTTCGCTGATGCAAAGCCAGTCCCCGCGCAAGGTGCGCACTTTCACGATCGGCTTTGATGTGCCCGGTTTTGGCGAAGCAGCGCAAGCCAAGACCATCGCAACCCACCTTGGTACTGACCACACCGAGCTGTATTTGACGGCGCAAGATGCGTTGGACGTCGTGCCGACCCTGCCCGATATCTGGGATGAGCCCTTTGCCGATTCGTCACAAATCCCGACTCTGTTGTTGGCGAAAATGACACGCGAACATGTAACTGTTGCGCTGTCTGGCGACGCGGGGGATGAACTTTTCGCTGGTTACAACCGCTATGGCCAAGGCTACGCAATGCACAAACGCCTGCAACATTTGCCTGCGCCGTTGCGACGGTTAACATCTGCGGTGCTGCGCGCGGTGCCGTCGCATATGCTGGACCGGTCGATCCAATACCTGCCGCAAAGGTTCCGCTACCCGGCAACGGGGGACAAGTTTCAAAAACTGGCGGCGGTTTTGCGCCTGAACGAAGGCCGCGAATTTTATCGACAACTTGTGTCAGTTTTTCCCGATCCGGGCAGTGTGCTGCTTGGGGCCAGCACTCCCAATCTTGCCATTTGTGATCCGCAGGTTTGGTCATCCTTTGATGACCTGCGTGAGGCGATGATGCTGATGGACACCAGATCCTATCTGCCGGGCGACATTCTGACCAAAGTTGACCGGGCAACAATGTCGGTCGGGCTTGAAGCTCGTGTGCCGTTTTTGGATCATGATCTGAGCGAATACGCTTGGACGCTGCCGATGGCGGTGAAAATCCGGGATGGTCAGACGAAATGGGCGCTGCGGCAAGTTTTGCAACGCTATGTTCCCACGGCGATGTTTGACCGGCCAAAGATGGGCTTTGGCGTGCCAATTGAGCACTGGCTGTCAGGGCCATTGCGCGACTGGGCCATGACCCTGCTGGACCCCGCCAAGGTAAGGTCACAAGGCTACTTTGATGCCGCGGCGGTAACCCGGATGTGGCAAGAACACACAAGCGGACAGCGGCGCTGGCACCACCAACTCTGGACTATTTTGATGTTTCAGGCGTGGCTTGAGCGGCAAAACCTTGCGGCGGCAAGCAAATAGGATGATTGCCGTCCTGGCGTCATCAAAGGGTTGCCATGAAGATTGTCGTTATTGCATCACTGCCATCATCGCTGGTGAATTTTCGCGGGCAACTGCTGGCGGCGCTGGTCAAGGCAGGGCACGAAGTACATGCCGTGGCCCCCGGATTGGTCATGGACCTGCAAACCAAAGCGCGATTGGACGCTATGGGGATCAGCGGACACGACATCGCAATGACCAGAACCGGCCTTAACCCGCTTGCCGATTTGCGCACGCTTTTCGCATTGCAGCGATTGCTGCGCGCCATCGCACCACAGGCCACGCTTGGATATACGATCAAACCGGTTATCTGGGGCAGCCTTGCTGCGGCGATGGCGGGGGTTCTGCGCCGTTTTGCGCTGATCACCGGGCTAGGCTATGCATTCACAGGCTCTGTAAAAGGCAAGCGGCGGCTGGTGCTGACGGTGGCACGATGGCTTTACCGGCGCGCACTTGCCCGGTGTGAGTTGGTGTTCTTTCAAAACCCGGATGACCAGCAGGTATTCCGTGATCTTGATCTGTTGCCTGCCACCGCGCGCAGCGTGGTTGTGAACGGATCTGGCGTTGATACGCTGGCTTTTGCCCCTGCACTCTTGCCCGCCCTTCCTGTGCAGTTTTTGCTGATTGCGCGGTTGCTGGGCGACAAAGGCATCCGCGAATATGCCGAAGCCGCAGCCTTGGTTCGCGCGCGCCACCCCGACATTGGCTGTCATCTGGTCGGCGGGGCCGACAGCAATCCTGACGCCATCGATTCAGCCGAGATTGCCAAGTGGGTGGCGGCAGGTACATTGATCGCGCATGGCGAATTGTCTGATGTGCGCCCGTCCATAGCAGCATGCCATGTGTATGTTTTGCCCAGCTATCGTGAAGGCACGCCCCGTACCGTTCTTGAAGCCATGGCGATGGGGCGAGCAATCATTACGGCCGATGCTCCGGGTTGCCGGGAAACCACGCAGTCTAGCGTGAATGGCTATCTGGTGCCGGTTGCAGATGCGGCGGCCCTTGCCGAAGCCATGCTCAAATTTGTGGATCATCCCGAATTGATTGCCCGGATGGGGCAACAGTCGCGCCAGATTGCTGAAGAAAAATATGACGTGCATAAGGTTAACGTGCAGATATTAGCTGAAATGAACCTGTGAAATCACGTTCAACCTGAAGAGCTAATCGGTTGTATGGCCCGGTTTCACATTCAGAGAGCGGTGGCAGTCGGGGTCACCCTTAGTGTCTGATCCGAAACTAGTTGAGTGAATTCAGTCCTTTGTGATTCTGTTCGGTTGTGACACTGAACGGAGATCACAATGGCTTGGACCGAACT
>JAYUHO010000179.1:0-5031 GCA_043766915.1 Cypionkella sp. | reverse complement strand
ACGACGTTATGAACGATCAGCGCAAAGCGATCTTTGGTCAGCGGATGGAAGTGATGGAGTCTGCCGATCTGGCAGATGTTGTGCAAGACATGCGCCATCAGGTGGCCGAGGATCTGGTTTACGGCTATCTGCCGCCGAAATCCTATGCTGATCGGTGGGATGCTGCCGGGCTGCAAGAGGCGCTGGTTGAAAAGATGGGTCTGCAACTGCCCGTCACCGATTGGGCCGCCGAGGAAGGCACCGATCAGGATGTGGTGCGCGACCGGATCGTCGATGCCAGCGATAAGCTGATGGATGCAAAACTGGCCGCCTTTGGCCCCGACACCATGCGCAACATTGAAAAGCAGCTTTTGCTGCAGTCGATTGACGGAAAATGGCGCGAACATCTGTTGCGGTTGGAACATCTGCGGTCGGTTGTCGGGATGCGCGGCTATGCCCAGCGGGATCCGCTGAACGAATACAAAACAGAGTCGTTCGCCTTATTTGAATCAATGCTGAACTCTTTACGGCAGGATGTGACGCAAAAGCTGGCAATGATCCGGCCTATTTCTGTGGATGAACAACAAGCGATGATTGCACAGATGACGGCGCAGCAAGCTCCGGCGCGCATTGTTGCACCCGAACCAGTGGCTGCGTCGGTTGCGCGGTTGGCCGACTTTGTTGAAACCGATCCGTCAACTTGGGGCAATCTGTCACGGAACGATGATTGCCCGTGTGGGTCTGGTGAAAAGTTCAAGCATTGCCACGGTAAGTTGGTGTGATCCTGTCGACCTGACACCCAAAGGGCGGCGTTGGCCGCCCTTGCCCATTTTCTGACACCGTTTTTGGAAACATTCCTTAGTTTCGCCATGCCTTCGCCCGTTTCGTCAATCAAACCCTAACGGACGGCTACCGCTGGAGGACACTATGGCTGATATCAAACGTAAAGTTGCGCGCGCGGCCGCGGTGCTGGCCGTTGCACTGGGTGCGGGGCATGTGGTGCAAAACATGTCGAAAACCCAGCCGCCAGTTCGTGTCGCCCGGACGGAATCGCTGCCCGAACCCAAGGCCATTCAAACGGTTTCGGCGACGGATACGCTGCCTTCCGCCATGCCGCAGCCAAAACCCGCCGTGGTAGAGCAGATTGCCGTTGTTGCGCCTGTCCCACCACCGAAAGAAAAAATCCCAGCGCCGATTGTGATGGCTGCTGCGGGCGCGACCGCTCCGTTGGACCCAAGGGCGGTTCCCAAGGATGCGCAGACACCTTCTCTACCTATGACGTCATTGGTCGAAGCACCCAAAACTGCACCCGTCCTGCCTGTGCCAAAGCTGGCTGACGCCTGCGAGGTGACGCTGGACCTGATTGCCGAGGCCGATGCGATGATTGGTCTGACCCTGCAGGCCCCCTGCCATGCCAATGAACGGGTTGTGGTGAAACACGCAGGCTTGGCCGTCTCTGGGTTGACCACCGCCAATGGCGCGTTGTTCACAGGCATTCCGGCCTTCGAAAAATGGGCAACCATCGAGGTGTTTTTTGCCGATGGTCAATCGGCGAAAGCACAGATCGAAGTGCCAGAGGTTGCCCAATTGCACCGCTTTGGCGTGCAGTGGCAGGCGGATGATGCCTTCCAAGTTCACGCGTTTGAAAATGGATCAGGGTATGACGGCCCCGGACATATCTCTGGCGCTGATCCGCATCGCGCCAGTGTCGGGGGTCCATCCACTGGCGGTTTTCTGACCCTGCTGGGCGACAGCACATCCGCAAATCCGCTGTTGGCAGAGGTTTACACATACCCTGCCGATCCAACCGCCAAAGCCGAAGTCATCGTTGAAGCGGCTGTAACCGAGGCCACCTGTGGCCGCGAATTGCTGGGCGAAACGTTGAACGTCATCGGCGGCGCCGTTTATGTGACCGATCTGACGCTGGCGATGCCCGATTGCACGGCCATAGGTGATTATATGGTGTTGAAGAATCTGGTGCTTGACCTGAATATCGCCGCTGCAGAGTAAAGGGCGGGCGGACGGTTTATGGGGGCAGTATCTTGGTGCGCGATGGTGTTCGCCGTGCTTTTCCCCACAGCCAGTCTGGCCCAGGATGTTACGCTGACCTCCCGCGACGGGTCGCTTGCCATTTCCGGCACGTTGCAGGCCTATGACGGTGAATTTTTCCGTATCGACAGCAAATATGGCCAGCTGACGGTGGATGCGCAGGGTGTCATTTGCGATGGTCCTGCCTGCCCGGATCTGACCGCCCCCAAAGCTGTGATCCGCTTGGTCGGCGAAAGGGATGCGGGTGGGGCGTTGCTTCAACCCTTGGTACAGGCATTCGCTGCCGCGCGCGGGCTGATCTATGCCGCCCCGACGCCCCCCGATGGCCTGACGACGCTGACCGATCCAGCCACGGGCAAGGTGTTGGCGGAATTCTCATTTCAACCAATGCCGCCCGATACAGCGCGCGCCGAACTTAAGGCAGGACGCGCTGATATGATCATCGCGTCGGACACCACTGCTGATTTTGGTGCGCGGGCGTTGGCGATGGACGCGTTGATCCCCATTGTTGCGCCAGATAACCCTTTGCCGGGCATATCGACGCTGGATCTGGCCAAAGCACTGGCGGGCGATGTGGAAAATTGGGCGCAGATCGGTGGCCCCGATATGCCATTGGTCCTGCACGGATTGGAACCGGCGTCGGATCTGCAGCGCGCCTTGTCAGTGCGGCTTGGCAAAAACGTCGCGGCAACGATCACCCATGCCGATCTTGACGAATTGGCGGCTGCGGTTGTCAAAGACCCCTGGGCGCTGGCGGTTACCGGACAGGCCTCGGCGGGTGCTGCGCGAAAGCTGCTGCTGTCTGACAGCTGTGGCTTTCCGCTGTTGCCCAACAGTCTGGCGGTTAAGGCGCAGGATTATCCGCTGACCCTGCCAATTTATTTGCTGACCCCTCGCCGCCGCCTGCCCTTGATGGCGCGCGAGTTCCTTGAGTTTCTGGCCCTTCCGGCAGCACAGGTCGCCGTGGCGAAGGCGGGCTATATTGATCGCGCACCCGAACGGCAACCGATGACCGCAGACGGGTTGCGCCTGATCAACGCCATTCAGGGCGCAGGGGACGAAACCACGCTGTCTGATCTGAAGCGGTTGGTTGACCTGATGGATGGGGCGGATCGGCTGTCGTTGACGTTTCGGTTTGAAGACGGGTCTGATCAGATGGACACCGCGTCGCGCGAAAACCTGCTGGATCTGGCCCGGTTGCTTGAGGTCGGGGTGTTTCAGGGCCAGGCGCTGTATCTGGCTGGCTTTTCGGACGGCTCTGGTCCGGCCAAAGACAATATGGACCTGTCCCTGACCCGTGCGGCGACGGTGCTTGGCGCGTTGAGGGTCGCCGCCCCCTCGGTGCCAGAAAACCAGCTGCCAACAGCCGTGGCGTTTGGCGAAGCCTTGCCGATGGCCTGCGATGAAACGGGGCCCGGCAGACGGTTGAACAGACGGGTGGAACTTTGGCTAAAGCCAGATTTTACGGCAGCACCTTAACGGGTGTATTCAAAGATATCCGTTGGCCTTGAACGACAGTTCCCGCGATTTTCCGATGATCAGATGATCGTGCACCGTAATCCCCAAAACCTGCGCGGCATCCTGCACCTGATGGGTCATGGTGATATCGGCATCCGATGGGGTTGGGTCGCCGGATGGATGATTATGCACCAAAATCAAGGCGCTGGCGTTCAGTTCCAGCGCCCGTTTTACCACCTCACGCGGGTAGACCGGCACGTGATCGACGGTGCCTTTGGACTGTTCTTCGTCCGCAATCAGCACGTTTTTGCGATCCAAAAACAGGATACGAAACTGTTCCGTCTCACGGTGGGCCATCGTCGTGTGGCAATAATCGAGCAGCGCATCCCAGGAAGACAGCACTGCCCGGTTCATCACCCGCGCCCGCATCATCCGGTGCGCCGCAGCCTCAAGCAGCTTTAGTTCCAGCACCACCGCATCGCCAACACCTTTTACCATCGCCAGGCGGGTGGGCGTTGCGGTGATCACCCGGTTGAAATCGCCAAACGTGTCCAGCAAGAGCCGCGCCAAAGGCTTTACATCCTGGCGGGGGATGGCACGAAACAGCACCAGTTCCAGCAATTCATACTCTGGCATTGCAGCCGCCCCGCCATCCATAAAGCGTTGACGCAATCGCTTGCGGTGATCGGCGATGTAGGATGGCACTTTTCCAGACAATAGCGCGGTCATGCCTTCGTCATCCTCCCCGGCGGGGCTGAACAGCGGCAGACTTGCTTCGTGAAAGGCGCGGGGCTGGGTCATTTGCCCAGCTTGCCATGCAGTCGATGAAAAAATGGTTAACGTGGCTTCAGTCTGCCGCCGTGAGTTCCGCTTTCCGGCCAGCCATTTCGTCCGAGAAACCGTGGTTCACATCGCGGTGGCCTGCCTCGTCCTGCCGCACCACTATTACCACATCGCGTAGGCGCGCATCGGGGGCCAGCTTCCAATAGTCGATGGCGAACTGCGGTGCTGGTAGGTTCTCGGCCCGCCCCGCATCAATATCGGCCAGATATTGAGTATAGCTGTAGACGGCCTCTTCCTCGAGGTAGCCAACAAAGCGGTGGGCCACCCGGGGCCATAGAATGTAAAACAAGAAGAAGCCGTTAAAGAAGATCCCCTGCGCCAGAATGATCAGGGCACGTTCAAACCAGTTGGGCTGGGCGACCTGAATAAAGGTCATCAAATGAGCGCGCTCGTTTTCAGCCTCATCCAGCAGGGTTTTTATCCAGCCGCGATCATCCTGAAACCGCCGCAACGACCGCAGGTGAGTCAGCATTCCGCCAACCATACCGGGCACCGCTGCGACGGTTTCCAGAACCACGGCGCGATGGCCATAGCGGTTGCGGAAGAACAGATCAGCAAAAAACCGCAAAAATTTCACCGCCCCCAGTGCCACCCGGTCGCCAAGGCTGTTAATTGTCACTGAGAACTGACCCGGCATTGTCATCGAGATTTGACCCGCCCAGTCATTATGTTTTCAACTTCATGATGTGGTCAATGCTGTTG
>JAYUHO010000178.1:0-5037 GCA_043766915.1 Cypionkella sp. | reverse complement strand
TTGCGCAGCCCCGGACTTGATCCGGGGCCTCATGGTTTGCGACAAAGAGGCCCCGGATCAAGTCCGGGGCTGCGGATAAGGCGGTCATTTGAGGAGTTCCAGCTTGGAGGGATCGAAGTCGAACAAAACTTCCGCGAAAGACATCCCTGCCAAAACACGAACGTCCACACCTGCAGCCTCAATTGCGTTTTTCAAAGCATCAGCCTCGGTATATTTTTTCTCATTGCGCAAGAGATTCCATCGACGCATGAGCAGTTCAAGTGTGTCTATTTTTGGGGGCACAATGCCGCTGTAGGAAATTCCCGGAACATTGCTTTGTTTCTTTCTAAACCAATCAACGTCTTCTGCGGGAGGAAAGCCGAGGAGCAACATTCCTGCTTTCAGGCTTCCTGCACTATGGTCTGAAATGGAGTCAGACCAAGTGCGAAGTTCCTGCATTGCTGCGTGGGTATTAAGATCATCGGCAAGCGGTCTAATCACGTAGTCTATAAGTTCCCAATCAGGTTCCACCCCGTCAGTCTTTGAATACCATTCAACTAGGATCTTCCGCGCCTGTTCCGCCTTCTCCTTCGTCCAATCCATCGGCTTGGAATAATGCGTGCTCAGCAACACAAACCGGATCACTTCCCCCGGCACACCCTGATCCAGCAGATCCCTTACCGTAAAGAAATTGCCCAAACTCTTGGACATCTTCTTACCCTCAATCTGCAACATCTCATTGTGCAGCCACACATTGGCGAAGCCGCCTTTGGGGTGGGCACATGCCGATTGGGCGATCTCATTTTCATGGTGGGGAAACTGCAAATCCAAGCCACCCGCGTGGATGTCGAAGGATTTATCCTCCTCCGGCAAGCCCTTCATCAGCAATTCATCGGCCATCGCACTGCATTCGATATGCCAGCCCGGACGCCCCCTGCCCCACGGAGATTCCCAGCCCGGTTCATCCCCTGACGACGGTTTCCACAGCACAAAATCCATCGGGTCTTCTTTGAACGGCGATACTTCCACCCGCGCGCCTGCGATCATGTCGTCCACCGACCGCCCCGACAGCGCGCCATAGTTCTTGTACGACCGTACACGAAACAGCACATGGCCATGGGCGGCATAGGCATGGCCTTTGGCAATCAAATCCGCAATCATCGCCACCATTGGCCCGATGTAGTCCGTCGCGCGCGGCTCAAACGTTGGCCGCAGCGCACCTAGCGCGTCCATATCGGCGTGATACCAGCCTATCGTTTCATCCGTCCGCTCATGGATCAGCGCCTCAAGACTGCGGGTATCGCCGGCCTGTTGCCGCCGCAAAGCCTCGGCGTTGATCTTGTCATCGACATCGGTGAAATTGCGCACATAGGTCACGTGATCGGGCCCGTAGACGTGCCGCAACAATCGATAAAGCACGTCAAACACCACGACGGGGCGGGCGTTGCCCAGATGGGCGCGGTCATAAACAGTGGGGCCGCAGACATACATCCGCACATTATTGGCGTCAATCGGGGTGAAATCTTCTTTCACCCGCGTCTTGGTGTTTTGCAGCCGGATCTGTCTCATGTCTTAAAACCCCAAAGTGGTGCGCGCAGTCCCTGTGGCGGGTTGCAGCTTCGTCTTTGTGGTGAACAAGAAGAAACCCGCGTGACGATGTGTCAGCCGGGAATACAGCAAATCCGAATGGTTGCGTATGTCTTCATGCCGATTGGTTAGCATGCCCGACCGCGCCGGGCAAGCTTGGCGTTTGGGTCAGGTATAGCTGACAACTTCGTATTCGATGCCGTCGGTATCGTGGAAATAAAACCGCCGCCCCGGGTCATAGTTGGCGTGGTTGATCGGGGTCAGCCCTTCATTGCGCACAAGGGCCTCGACCGCGTCCAGATCATCGACCACCAAAGCGATGTGGTTCAAGCCACCACATGCGCGATCGCCGTCGTCGTGCAACACTTGATCGCCCTTCCCGCGATAGAGTGCCACGTATTGCACCGCAGTGCCGACATGCACCGTATGTCCGCCGTTCATAGACGCGCCCTTCCAGCGCACAGTCCAGCCAAAAAGCCGCCCATATAGCGCCGCCGTTGCCGCAGGGTCTGACACCGTAACGTTCACATGTTCCAAAATTGCTGCCATGAGACTCTCCTTTTTCATCATGGCTTATGGTATGAAACCTCAAGTCCACTGTAGATCAAGGAGAATCTGATGCCCAAAAACGGGTTGGCAATCGGCGATCTGGCGGCGCGCACCGGGCTGTCGGTGCCCGCGATCCGGCATTATGAAACGCTGGGATTGATCGCGCCCCTGCGCAACGCGGGCGGGCATCGCCGCTATGACCGCGCAGATATCCGGCGGTTGTCGTTTGTGATGATTGCGCAAAACCTAGGGTTTCCGCTGGCCCGGATTGGTGCGGCATTGCGCGCCCTGCCACAAGGCCGCGCGCCGAACCGCGCCGATTGGAGCGCGATTTCCACTGAATTTGGCCGCGATATTGATGCCCGCATCGTCGCCCTGACCCAGTTGCGCGACAAGCTGGATGGCTGCATCGGCTGTGGGTGTTTGTCGCTGGACACCTGCGCGCTGTGGAACCCCGCCGACCGCGCGGCAGCTCACGGCACCGGCCCGCGCTATTTGATGGGTGACCGCCCTGCCCCGTTGACCTGACACGCGTGCCCCCGCATCATCGCCCGATGACCTGCGCCTGATGGGTGCCACCGCGTTGGGGGCGATGAGGATGAGATGTTTCACAGGATTGCGACATCTTATCGGCTGATCCGCGCCGTGCAGTCGATAAAGCGTCGGGCGGCTTTGAGTGGACAGACCGAAAAGGTGGATATTTGGGCCAGAATGAAAGGCAAGCGTGACTTGCGTTCTGGTAGGTCCTGCTGATCTTGTGGCGGTAAGTAAGGAGCCTTGCGATGAACCACGATGATTTGCGCCATTGGTCCAAACGCGCCGCCGATTGGGCGTATCACTACCATACAGGGTTGCGGGCGAGGCCCGTCCGTCCAAATCAGCCCCCCGGAGCGATTGCAGCACAACTGGCCCCAGCTGCGCCGGAATGGCCCGAGCCGATGGAGATGATCTTTGCCGATTTCGAACGCATCGTGCCGCCGGGGATGACGCATTGGCAGCATCCCGGGTTCTTTGCCTATTTCTCATCCAATGCTTCGCCTGCGTCGATGTTGGCGGAACAACTGACCAATTCGATGTCGTCGATGGCAATGCTGTGGCAAACCTCGCCTGCCGCGACCGAGATGGAACAGGTGATGATCCGCTGGCTGGCGCAGGCTTTGGGGTTGCCGGACGGATTTTGCGGCACCATTCACGATTCAGCGACCACAGCCACGTTGTCGGCGGTGATCGCGATGCGCGAGGCAGCGTTGCAGTTTGCGGGCAATATCGACGGGCTGGCGGTGCATCCGGTGCTGCGGATTTATGCATCGGCGCAGACGCATAGTTCGGTCGATAAGGCGGTGCGCGTGGCGGGGATAGGTCAGCGCAATCTGGTGAAAGTGCCCACCGATGCCAGCTATGCAATGGACCCGACGCTTCTCGACGCCGCGATCAAGGCCGATCTGGCGGCGGGGTTGCGGCCTGCGGGCGTGGTGCTGTGTACGGGCGGCACATCCATCGGGGCGTTTGACCGCATTGGCGACTGTATCGCGGTGGCGCATGCCCACGGCCTGCCGGTACATGTTGATGCGGCCTGGGCCGGATCGGCGATGATTTGTCCGGAATTCCGGCATTTATGGGCGGGGATAGAGGCGGCGGATTCGATTGTGG
Source organism: Cypionkella sp. (assembly GCA_043766915.1). Classification (GTDB taxonomy): domain Bacteria; phylum Pseudomonadota; class Alphaproteobacteria; order Rhodobacterales; family Rhodobacteraceae; genus JANNAT01. The sequence continues at coordinate 1,272 of JAYUHO010000178.1, read as the reverse complement.
TCAACCCCTACAAATGGCTGGGCGCACAGTTTGATGGTGCGGTGCAGTTCTTGCGCGACCCCACGGCGCAGATCAAGGCGCTGGGGCTGCGGCCTGCCTATCTGGAAACCGCAGGGCGCGAGGACGCGGTGAATTTCAACGAATGGACGATACCGCTGGGGCGGCGGTTTCGGGCGCTGAAGCTGTGGTTTCATCTGCGGGCCTATGGGTTGGACGGGTTGCGGGGGCGCATTCGCAATCATGTGGCTTGGGCGGGGCAGCTGTGCGAGGCGATGCGCGCCCTGCCCGGTGTTGAAATCATCACGCCGCCTGCGTTGGCACTGTTCACCTTCGCGCTGGCCACCGATCAGGATACGGAAGAGCTGCTGACCCGGATCAACGACGACGGGCGGATTTATCTGACACAAACCCGCCACGACGGGCGTTATGTGATCCGCGTGCAGGTCGGACAGTTTGACGCCACGCGCGAGGATGTCATGGTGGTGGCAAGCGTTGTGTCTGAACTATTGAGGTAAATCATGCTGCGCAGTCTTCTTTTGATCCTGATGTTCCCGGTGATGGGCATGGCACAAACCCTGCCTGCGCCCATGGCCGATACGGTGTCAGATTACGTCGATCTGCTGACGCCGGAACAGGAAAGCGGGCTGACCGCGACGTTGAACGCTGCGCGCGCAAAGACGGGCGTGCATATAGCGCTGGCCACGATGGGGCGGATTGCCGATTTTGGCGGTTCGGGGCAAAGCATTGAAACCTATGCAAAGAAATTGTTCAACACTTGGGGTATTGGTGATGCCACCCGCAATGATGGGGTGTTAATCCTGATCGCATCGGATGACCGCGAGATGCGGATTGCCTTGGGCGCGGGCTATGATCCGGTTTATGACGGGTTGGCGCAGCGGGTGATCGACCGCGATGTGCTGCCGCTGTTTAAGAGCGGCGATTATCCGGCAGGCATTTCGGCGGCTGTTGCGGGGGTGATTGACCGGATCGCCGTGCCCTTTGCGGCAAAAACCCCACCGCAAGATCTTGAACCGAATGATAGTTGGGTGCTTTATCTGGTGTTTGGTTTCTTTGGTGTGGTCGCTGCAGCCATCGCCGCCATCGCCGGGCACCGTCAGATCGGCGACATCGTCACCCGCTGGACGCGCTGCCCGTCTTGTGGTGCACGTAGTCAGACCCGCAGCCGGGTTGTTGATCTGGCAGCAACCCGAACATCGGCAGGGCACGGCATTCAGACGACACGCTGTGCGTCGTGTCGGCACCAGACTCAGG
>JAYUHO010000177.1:0-1846 GCA_043766915.1 Cypionkella sp. | reverse complement strand
GGATAAGGCCGAAACCCTGACCTGGAACGATCTGCATGCCCGCGTCACCCAAGCTGCCAATCTGTTCCGGTCTTTGGGGATCGGGCCCACGGATGTGGTGGCCTTCGTGCTGCCCAACTGTCTGGAAACCGCCATTACCCTGCTGGGTGGGGCTGTTGCGGGCATAGTGAATCCGATCAATCCGCTTATGGAACCGGATCAGATCAGTTCCATTTTGCGCGAAACCAAAGCATCGGTGGTGGTCACTCTGCGGGCATTTCCCAAAACCGATCTGGCGCAGCGGGTGGCCGAAGCGGTGCGCCACGCGCCAACGGTCAAAACGGTGCTGGAGATTGATCTGGTGCGATACCTGTCGCCGCCCAAAAGCTGGATCGTGCCGCTGGTGCGGCCAAAGAACCCGGTTGCCCACAACGCCAATGTCAAGAATTTCAACGCCGAATGTGCCAAACAATCAGGGGATCGGTTGGATTTTGCAGATCGCACAACTGATCATATTGCTGCCTATTTCCATACCGGTGGCACGACGGGCATGCCGAAAGTGGCGCAGCACAAGGCGGCGGGCATGATCTACAACGGTTGGCTTGGCGCGCGCCTTATATTTCGGGAAACCGATGTTGTGATCTGCCCCCTGCCGCTGTTTCATGTGCTGGCGGCCTATCCGGTGTTGATGTCGATGATCGCATCGGGGGCCCATGTGGTGTTCCCAACTCCGGCAGGGTATCGCGGCGATGGTGTGTTCGATAATTTCTGGAAGTTGATTGAACGCTGGAAGGTCACCTATATGATCACGGTGCCAACGGCATTGTCTGCGCTGATGCAGCGCCCGGTGAATGCCGATATCAGCAGCTTGCGCGGGGCATTTTCAGGCTCGGCCCCGTTGCCGATTGAACTGTTCAACCGGTTCGAAAAGGCCAGCGGCGTGCAGATTGTCGAAGGCTATGGGTTGACCGAGGCCACCTGCCTTGTGTCGATCAACCCGCCGGAAGGAAAGAAAAAAATCGGGTCGGTGGGATTGGTGTTTCCACATTGCGAGGTGCGGATATTTGGCGGCGACGGCGCAGGCGGCTTGCGCGATTGCGCGGTGGATGAAGTGGGCGAAATCTGCGTTTTCAACCCCGGCGTTTTTGTGGGCAGCACCTATACCGAGGCCGATAAGAACCGTGGTCTTTACGCGGGTGACAAATACCTGCGCACGGGCGATCTGGGGCGGATAGACACGGATGGCTATCTATACATCACCGGGCGTGCCAAGGATCTGATCATTCGGGGTGGTCATAACATTGACCCCGCCCTGATCGAAGAGGCGTTGATGGGCCACGATCAGGTGGCCTTTGTCGGGGCGATTGGCCAGCCCGACGCGCATGCGGGCGAATTGCCCTGTGCCTATGTTGAACTGGTCAAAGGGGCAACTGTGACGGTGGCCGAGTTGATGGCCTTTGCCAAACTTCATATTCAGGAACGCGCGGCGCTTCCCAAACATATAGAGATTTTGGACAGCCTGCCCAAAACCGCCGTGGGCAAGGTGTTCAAACCCGATTTGCGACGTCGCGCCATCACCCGCACCTATGACGCCGCACTGGCCGAGGCAGGGTTGCCTGCGTATGTTGCTGAAGTGATTGAGGATAAAAAGCGCGGGCTGGTGGCGCGGCTGGCCAAAACCGGCGAGATCGAAGAGGGCGCGGTTGGTCCGGTTCTGGGCCAATTCTCGCAGGCGTGGGAATGGGCAAGCTGACAGTTGCGTGGTGTCCCTAAGAGTCTGATTCGAAACTATCTGTGTGATGTCATGACCTTGCCAGCAGGCGGGTGACGCGGCGGATGTGGGCGATGAGCAGCCATGCTTCGGCGC
>JAYUHO010000176.1:0-5053 GCA_043766915.1 Cypionkella sp. | reverse complement strand
CATCGCCATCTTCATATCGCCCATCATCATCTTGCCCATACCAAGCATACGCTTCGAGTCGACCATCGCCGCCGAGTCCGGCCCCTTGTCCCAGAGGGAAACTTTGATCGTGGTGTCTGCGGCGAAACTGGCCGAACCCATCATCGCCACCACAAAACCTGCGGCAACGGCAAAAGTTGTGCGTCTGGTAACGGTCATAGCTTTGATCCTTTTGTATCGGGGCACAGCGCCTTGCCTGCAGTTAACGCCAAATTAGGATGCTCTGCATTGACATGGAGCAAATAGCGCCATCTGCGCGCCCGTGCTGGACTTGACCGCTGCTCGGCGGTAGCTTGGTCAAAATCAGTCAAACAGGAGACCGCCTTGCCCCGATGCTTTCATGCAAGGCGAAACCCATGATCCTTGGCATCGGCACCGATCTTTGCAACATTGACCGGATTGCGGGCGTGCTTGACCGCCACGGCGACCGCTTTCGCAACCGCGTGTTCACGCCCCGCGAACAGGCCAAGGCCGCCAGCCGCCCGCGCGCGGTTGCCGCCACCTATGCCAAACGCTGGGCTGCCAAAGAGGCGTGTTCCAAGGCCTTGGGCACTGGCCTGCGGATGGGGATTTCTTGGAAAGACATGGCCGTGACCAACCTGCGCACCGGCCAGCCCGTGATGCATCTTTCAGGCTGGGCCGCCGAACGTCTGGCCCGCATGACCCCGCCCGGCCACCTTGCGATTGTTCACGTCACATTGACAGATGATCACCCTTGGGCGCAGGCGTTTGTGGTGATAGAGGCGTGCCCGATTGCCGCCCACCCCCCCGCCCGAACTTGACTTAACCCCGGCCCACGCGCATGTAGCGCGGAAATGGAAAAGCCCGCGCGCATCTGGCGCGCAAATCGACAAAGGAAGTCCCCGCTATGGCCAGCAAAGTGAACAGTGATGGCGGCATCGCTGAGACAGTCAAAACCGTGGTCTATGCGCTGCTGATCGCAGGTCTGTTCCGCACGCTGTTCTTTCAGCCGTTCTGGATTCCGTCTGAATCGATGAAAAGCACCCTGCTGATCGGGGATTTCGTGTTCGTCAACAAGATGGCTTACGGCTATTCCAAATATTCCTGCCCGTTCTCGATGTGCCCGTTTTCGGGCCGCATCTTTGCCTCTGATCCCGAGCGCGGCGATGTGGTGGTGTTTCGTCATCCGGTGAACGGGTCTGATTTTGTCAAACGGCTGATCGGTCTGCCCGGCGATACCATTCAGGTCAAAGAGGGCCTTCTGTACATCAACGGTGCCGTCGCCCCCCAAACCCCCGATGGCATGTTTGAGGAAGTGATGGAGCCGCAGGGTTCGATGAAGAACCGTCCGCGCTGTGAAAATGACGTGGTGGGCGATGGCGCGATTTGCCAAAAATCCCGGTCCATCGAAACCCTGCCGAACGGGCGCAGCCATGCCGTTCTTAACATTGAACCCGCAGGCTTTGCCGATAATACCGACGTGTTCACGGTGCCGGACGGGCAGTATTTCTTTATGGGCGACAACCGCGACAACAGCCAGGACAGCCGCTTTGCCCAAGCGGTCGGTGGCGTCGGCTTTGTGCCCGCCGAAAATCTGATTGGCCGCGCGGATCGGGTGATCTTTTCGTCGGCGGGCGCGTCGATGCTGTATTTCTGGACATGGCGGTCGGATCGTTATTTCAAAGCGGTTGAATAAGGGCGTGGCGTGAAGCTATCGGCGGATCTTAAGGCGTTTGAGTCCCGCATCGGGCAGGTCTTTCGGCAGCCTGATCTGCTGTTGCGCGCTGTTACCCATGCCTCGATTTCATCTGTCACCCGGCCTGACAATCAGCGGCTGGAATTTTTGGGTGACCGGGTGTTGGGCCTTGTGATGGCCGAGGCGCTGCTGTCGGCGGATCAGGGCGCATCGGAAGGCCAGCTTGCGCCCCGGTTCAACGCGCTGGTGCGCAAAGAAACCTGCGCCGAAGTTGCCCGCGATATCGGCCTTGGTGATGTGCTGAAACTGGGGCGGTCTGAAATGCTGTCAGGCGGGCGGCGCAAAGAGGCGCTGCTGGGCGATGCGCTTGAGGCATTGATCGCCGCGGTTTACCAGGATGCGGGTTTTGAAGCTGCCAAAGCTCTTGTCCTGCGCATGTGGGGCGCGCGCATCAACGCCGTTGAACAGGACGCGCGCGATCCCAAAACATCGCTGCAGGAATGGGCTCAGGCCCGCGCTATGCCACCCCCGACCTATGCGGAACAGGCCCGTGAGGGCCCCGACCATCAGCCGATTTTCACTGTCGAAGTGCGGTTGGAGAATGGCCATACCGAGACGGCAAAAGCCGGATCGAAACGCGTCGCCGAACAGGTGGCAGCCCGCGCATTGTTGACGCGGATGGAGACTGATCTTAGCAATTGATACTTGAAGGCGGCATCTGTCCCTTGTGTTTAGCGTCAACACGCCAAAGTTTGCGCCGAGCGCCATCCGGTTCCAGGTGCCGATACTTGCCACCAGAAAACTTGCGCCAGTCGAGGGCAAATCCAAGCCTAACCATTTCTGCCGCAAGGTCGCGGCCGTCAGGTAAATAGCAGGTCGCTACGTGTCGCTCATATGAAAAGTGATCCGCGAATTCTGCCCTTATCTCGTGCCCATTGCAAAGATTGAACAGTGCCCACTTGGCGGCTTTGCCAAACGGTTGGTCCATCTCGGGTGCATCAATCCCAGACAGCCTGATGTTGGTCTTGCCGATTGTGATCGTATCCCCATCAACCACATAGCACCGCCCCCGCAGGCATTCGACGATCGTGATGCCATAGACAACTTTACTGGGGCCGACGTAGGCAAGCGGCTGCCGGGGACTTGCAGCCTGAAAAACGGGCGTGCGCGCCACGGGTCGATGGGATCCGTTCTGGGTCTTCTGACTGAGTGAAAACAGTCGCACTAAGATCCGCAAAATTCCCATCAGATTTCCCTACGATCTATGTTGCATGACCATCCGAAAACTTGTCAACACGGGCAACCACAATAGATACGCTTGCGGTTACGGATTGGCCGAGACTCTGATACGACTCGCCAAAGTCTGGCATTTCGATTATGGGCCGGGACGAAACGCGCCGCCGAACAGGCCGCAGCCCGCGCATTACTGACGCGGATGGAGAATTTGAATGACTGACGTCGCCCCCACCCAAACCCGCGCCGGATTTGTGGCATTGATCGGAGAGCCGAACGCAGGCAAATCGACCTTGCTGAACAAGATGGTGGGGGCGAAAGTTTCTATCGTCACCCACAAGGTGCAAACCACCCGCAGCCGGATCAGGGGCATCTGCATCGAAGATAATGCGCAAATCGTTTTCGTTGATACGCCCGGCCTGTTCCGCCCGCGCCGCCGTCTTGACCGCGCCATGGTCAAGGCCGCGTGGGGCGGGGCCGCCGATGCCGATCTTGTGGTGCTGCTGATTGAGGCGCATCGCGGCTTGACGGGCGGGGTAGAGGCGATCATCGACCGGATGAAAGACCTGATCCCGCAAGGCCAACAGGTGGCATTGGCAATCAACAAGATTGACCGCGTCAAGGCCGAGGTGCTGTTGGCACTGGCCGAAAAGATGAACTCTGCCTTTCCTTTTGCCGAAACCTTCATGATTTCTGCCGAAAAAGGCTATGGTGTCAAAGATTTGCGCGCGTGGTTGGCCACCCAGTTGCCAACCGGTCCGTGGTTCTATCCCGAAGACCAAATCGCCGACGTGCCGATGCGGATGATCGCGGCAGAAATGACGCGCGAAAAGCTGACGTTGCGGCTGCACGAAGAATTGCCCTATCAGCTGACCGTTGAAACCGAAAAATGGGAAGATAACCCCGATGGATCGACCCGCATCGACCAGATCGTCTATGTGATGCGTGACGGCCATAAGGGCATTGTTCTGGGCAATAAGGGCGAGACGATCAAATCTATCGGCACCGCTGCCCGCGCTGAAATCTCGGAATTTCTCGACCGCACCGTGCATTTGTTCTTGCAGGTAAAGGTGCGGCCGAACTGGTTGGAAGAGCCGGAACGCTATTCCGAAATGGGATTGGTGTTTAAGGACGGCGATGCGTGACGCCGCGCCTGACCGCTGATCTGTGGGTATCTGCCTATCTGACCCGGCTGCGGTTGGCCGACATTCCTGCCTATGTCACCGCCAAAGGCGATGCAACGGCAGGGGCGGCCGTGGTAAAGGTCGCCATGTTAGACGGCAACGCGCGGGCATTTCAGCGCAGTTTCGATCTGATGTCTGACACCCGCATCTGGGTGGTGCTGGTCGAAGGGGCTGAACGCGATGTTGACACAGCCATTGCGCGCCAACGCAGCCGTGACCCCGATCTGTGGGTGATCGAGTTGGAAGATCGCCGGGGTCGCACCTTGCTTGATCAACAGGGGCTGGACTGATCCGCCCCCCCGCCCGATAGTCCGTGCATGGAATGGCGAGACGAAGGGGCGCTGCTGTCCATGCGGCTGCATGGCGAAAGTGCTGCGATCATTGAGGTGTTTACGGCGGCGCATGGGCGTCATGCCGGGGTTGTGCGCGGCGGGGCCTCGCGCAAGATGGCGGCGATGTTGCAACCGGGCAGTCAGTTGGACGTCACATGGCGCGCGCGGCTTGATGATCACATTGGCAGCTTTACCGCCGAGCCCCTGCGCAGCCGGGCGGCGATATTGTCTGATCGGCTGGCATTGGCAGGGTTGAACGCGATCTGCGCGCTGCTGCATGTGGCGTTGCCCGAACGCGAACCGCATCCTTTGTTGTGGCGCATGTCGATGGCCCTGCTCGACGATCTCGCCAGCGGCGCGAATTGGCCGCCACACTATCTGCGCTGGGAATTGCTGTTGCTGGAAGAATTGGGCTTTGCGCTTGATCTGGGCAGCTGTGCAGTAACCGGCAGCCGCGACGATCTGGCGTTTGTCAGCCCGAAATCGGGCCGCGCCGTCAGTCGCGCGGGCGCGGGGGCATGGGCAGACCGGCTGTTGCCTTTGCCTGCCGTGCTGCTGGGCCAAGGCACCGCCAGCGGTACGGACATCGCTCAGGGTCTGGCAATCAC
>JAYUHO010000175.1:0-13320 GCA_043766915.1 Cypionkella sp. | reverse complement strand
CGGATGCTGGGCAGTGCGGCGGCCGATACTTTGCAGGGCGGGGGCGGGGCCGATTGGCTGCACGATGGTGCGGGGTCGGATGTGCTGTCGGGGGGGGGCGGGGGCCGATGTGTTTGTCTTTGTCTCCGATCGGGCGGTTGACCGGATCAGCGACTTTGAAGATGGTGTTGACCGCATTGACGTCTCTGATTGGGGCCGCATTTACAGCCGCGACGCGCTGACCATCACGGCCACATCGACGGGGGCCGAGATTTCTTTTGGGGCTGAACGGCTGATCATCACCTCTGTGACCACGACCAGCCTCGCGGCCAGCGCATTTACTGATGCGGACTTTGTGTTTTGATCTTGTGCTGAAATGGGACAAGGTTTTCCCGGCGTTTTGATCATCCCAAAAAACGGATCCAATATCGAGCGTGCCCCGACCGCCCCTGACAGGTGTTGAAGGCCAAGCTGGGGTGACCTGTGTCTAGCGGCGCAAACCGCCGGGCACCCCCGACGGGCAGGGCATCGTCGGTAGAAATCCGGCGACGCCTGACCGGTCAATCAACCGCCGAACGAGCGGGCGTTAGCTGAATTGACCCGCAAGCTGGCTGACAAGACAGGTGCCAGAGTCTTGGGCACGGCCGAAACTGCGATTTCCCTTAGCCTTACCCTGCGCGCGACAGCCACTGCCCCTTTACGCTTTGCGCTGGACGTTTTGGCGCAAACCGAGTCAAAACGCTGATGACTTAGTTTGGGCAGATCCGCTGCCCGACGCGGGAGGGTGTCGCGATGCAACAGCATGTTTTGGTGACGGGCGGCGCGGGCTATATCGGCTCGCATGCCTGCCAAGCGCTGGCGGCGGCGGGATTTGTGCCCGTGGCCTTTGACAATCTGTCAACGGGGTGGGCAGAGGCAGTGAAATTCGGCCCCTTCGTGCAAGGCGATCTGCTGGACCGTGAGACCATTGACCGCGCCTTTACCCAATACCGCCCCGTGGCGGTGCTGCATTTTGCCGCCCTGTCCGTGGTGCCAGAGTCAATGCGTGATCCGGGGCGCTATTGGCGGATCAACATCACCGGGGCGCTGAATTTGATCGAGGCGGCGGTGGCGGCGGGCTGCTTGAATTTCGTCTTCTCGTCAACCTGTGCCACTTATGGCGATCAGGACGGCGTGATGCTGGATGAGGACACGCCACAACACCCGATCAACGCCTATGGGGCCTCAAAACGGGCGATTGAAGAGATGTTGCAGAATTTTTCGGCCTCTGCCGGGTTGCAACACGTCATTTTCCGCTATTTCAACGTGGCAGGGGCCGATCCCTCCGGCGCGATTGGCGAGCAGCATCGTCCTGAATCCCACCTTATTCCGCTGATGTTAGACGCGATAGACGGCCGGCGACCTGCCTTGACGGTGTTTGGATCGGATTATCCCACGCCAGACGGCACCTGTGTGCGCGATTATGTGCATGTGATGGATTTGGTTGCCGCACATACGCTGGGCCTGCACTGGCTGTTGGACGGCAAGGGCAACCGGGCTTTCAATCTGGGATCGGGGCGCGGATTTTCGGTGCGCGAAGTGATCGAGGCGTCGCGTGTTGTGACCAACCGCGCGGTGCCTTTGGTTCTGGGGCCACGGCGGGCCGGAGATGCGGCGTCGCTGGTGTCGGGGTCTGATCGCGCGATGCGCGAATTGGGCTGGCAACCGACACGGTCTGATCTGCCGCAGATGATCCGAGATGCGTTGAACTGGGCGCAAAAGTCGGGGTATGCGCGCTGATCTGTAGACCGCCCCGACGGCACGGCTGGCTTGACATCGGGAAAGCCGGTGCGATTGATAGGGTGCAACCCGGTTAACGAAAGTCCCCGATGACAGCTGCGCGGCATGTGCTGATGTCCAGCATGAAAGACGAAGGCCCGTTCATTCTGGAATGGGTGGCGCATCATCTGGTGACCGGGTTTGACGCAATTTATGTCGCTTCAAACGATTGTAGCGATGGGTCGGACCGGCTGCTGGCAGCTCTGGATGCGGCGGGCTATATCACCCATGTTCCCAATGCCGTGGGCCCCGGCGATATTCCGCAGCATGCCGGGTATGCCCGCATCCGGCGGCAGCACGATATCGACAGTGCCGACTGGCTGATGATGCTGGATGCCGATGAGTTTCTGAACGTGCATCTGGGGGCAGGATCGGTGCGCGATCTGACGGGTTGGGCCGAGGCCGAGGTGGACGTGATCGCCCTGTGTGGCAAAGGGTTCACCGATGCGCCACATCTGAACTGGCAGCCGGGACGGGTATGTGCGCAGTTCACCCAAACTCTGGCGCGCGACCACAGGGCCAACAGCGCAGTCAAATCCCTGACGCGGGCGCCCGCGCGGTTCAAGACCATCCACAATCATTCCATGGTGGGCTGGCGGGGCGAAGGCGAGGTGCAGGTGATGCGCGCCGACGGCACCAGATTCGGCGTGCCCGCGGATGTGCCCCTGTGGACGCGGCTGCGCAATCTGCCGCAAAGCGACATCACGCACCGCTTGGCGCAGTATAATCATTACGCAGTGAAAACCTATGACGCCTTCATGTTGCGGGGGCTGCGCGGACGCGGGGCCGTGGCGATCGGCAGCGAGGCCACCGCGCGCCATACCGACGCCTATTTCGCCGCGCGCACTGTGGCGAAGGGGGTGGATATCACGATCGCCCGCTATGAACCGGCGGTAGAGGCGATGGTGCAAGACATGCTGACGCACAGCAAAATCCGCCGTCGTCAACGCGATGTGGAAACCGCCTATGCGGCACGAACCGCCGCGTTTCGACGGTAGTCTTGACCCCAACGGCATACGGCCACGCAGGGCATCGAGCCCCTTGTATCCGGCTGAAGCGGATGGGCATCAGGGGGCGTGCGGGGGCGCAGACAGGTCGTCTTGCGGGGAGTATGTGGGCAAAAATGGAACGGCCCGGATTGTCCTTTGAACGATAGGGGTTTGCGGGGTTTTGAAACCTGACCCGTTTCAGATTGCAATCAGGTGATTGTCCCAGGCTTGGGCGGCGGTTGTCAGGGCGGTGATTTTGCCATTGGTAATTTCCGCTATTCCGCCATAACCGTCGGTTATCACAAACCCATCCCGGCCTGCGCCAATGCCGCAGACATCGGGCCGGTCCAGCAGTTGGGTGAACTGGCCATCGGCGGCAAACAGGGCTACGACCGATCCTTTCGGCGAGGTCAGGCCAAGGGTGGATCCGGCCTGATCGAAAGCGATGCTGCCGATATAATTGGCCAATCTGGGTTGTAGATCGTCCGGGGCTGCCGCCAGAACAACGTCGCCGCCCATCGCGTGCAGACCCAGCAGCGGTGGCGCCATCGTTGGCGGTCCTTCCCATTGCATGGCGAATCCGATCAGGCCATCGCTGCGCACGGCAAGATGGCGGATTGAGTTTTTGTGCATCTCGGGTGCCAGCGTTACGGTTTCATGCACCTCCCCCGTCAGGGACAGGTAAGTCAGGTTCGGCTGCATGGTGTCGATGTTCAGCTTTGTGCGCTCATCATCCAGCGCGGTGATGATGCCGCCATTGGCCACCGCCAGCACATCACGCCCCGGCAGGCGCAAAATATCATGCGGACCGATCCCCCCTGAGGCAAAATCCCCGATCCGGCCATAGCCCTCCCGCGCGGCCCAAACGCCGATCCGGCCCTGATTGGTGGCAATATCATTTTCGGTGGTAAACAGCCGGTCGCCCTCGGCAGAAAAGACCCCATGGCCGTAGAAATGATGGCATTCGGGGGCCTCAAGCCGGGCTGCGATCTGGCCTGCTGCACAATCGATCACCAGCGCATAGGTGCCAGGGCGGCGGGCAAAGACAACGGCTTGGGGCAGGGTCGGATGCCCGCAGGCGGCATGGCCACGCGCAGGCAGCGGCAGAAGAAAGGTTTGCACGCCTTGCGCCGTCAGACCGGCCAAGGCAAAACTGCCGTCCGCTGCCTTGGCCGCCGCAAGATAGGCCGGTGAACCCGCATCGGCCCATGTCAGGCCTGGCAGCGCCGAGGCCGCGAGCACCGTGGCCAGAAATCCGCGTCTTGTCGTCATTTCAATCCCCATCGGCTGCGTTAAACCCGGCGCTGACACCCAGAACCGCGCCAACTTCGGTCAGCATCACGTCGCGCAAGGCAAACACTGATTGTTGCAATATCTCAATTTTGAGCCGTAAACCGGGCTCGGATACCCCGACAAATGTCGGATCTTTCAGTTCTTGCGCCAGTTTGATCACCTTTGCCAAACCAGCGTCGGTCAGCGGCGTTGGCGCGTCGACCATGCGCGCCTTTAAATCGGCCAGTGTCTGCAGCGACAACAGCACGTTGCGTTGCGCACGGCCCGAACGCCACGCCTCGGCCTGTTTGGGGCGTGGGCGATCAAAGGTGCCCAAGGGGCGGCCAAGTTGCGCATCTGCGGTAAATTCCAGCCCCGACAGCAGAGCGGTGAACAGCGCCTGATAGCCCTCATCGGGGGATTTAAAGCTTGGGTTATCAGGCGCGCCTGCTGTCACCAGCAGATCGCCATACCCCGTTGACCACTCCTCTGAAACCGCCTGCGACACCGCTGCCAGGTCGGTGGCAAGGGCGCGGATCAGCGCGCAGGAATACGGCGTTTCCTGTGCAAATTCATCACCGTAAAGCAGCAGTTCCATCGCATAAAACCCCCGCGCCGCCACGGATAACTCGGCCACTCCGGCGGGCGTGTCGATGATCGGATCGGAAGTGCTGATCAGCGCTTTCAGCGCTTTGGGGGTGGCGCTGCGTTCATCCGGCCAAAACGCAATTGCCGAATAGCGCCCCGCCTCTTCTACCGGACCAAGCCGCAGATAGCTGATCGCGGTCCAGGCATCAAAGGCCGTGTTCCACGCCGGGCGCACGGCAGCGATGGAACAATCTGTCGCCGCCGCATCGCGCAAACTGGCGGATTGGGTGGCAAAATTGGCATAGGCGGGCAGAACATGATCTTGCACCGCAGCCACAATGTCGGCGCGGGCCGGGGCTGCAGTGATCATCAGCAGGGCGATAAGATGTTTCATAGGCTTTCCAGATAATGAATAAGGGCAGCGCGGTCTGCAGAAGGCAGGGCCGTCACGCGATTTTTGGCGTGCCCGGCTTCGCCACCATGCCAAAGGATCGCTTCAAGCAGGGTGCGGGCACGTCCGTCATGCAGAAAAGATTGGCGGCCAGACCGATCCGCAGTTACGCCAATACCCCATAACGGGGCCGTGCGCCATTCGTTGCCAGCGGCCACGCCTTCGGGCAGATCATCGGCCAGATCCGGTCCCATATCGTGCAGCAACATATCGGTGTAGGGCCAGATCAGCTGAAAGCTGCGTTCGGGGTGGGCGGGCAGTCTGTCGGTCACAAATTTCGGGGTATGGCAGGCGGTGCAGCCGGTTTCATAGAATATCTGTTTGCCACGCAGCACGTCGGGACGGGCCACACCGCGCCACGCAGGCAGGGTTAAAGTGCTGGCATAAAAGGTCACCAAATCAAGACCAACCTCGCCGATTTCGGTGGCGCCCGCCGTGCCGGAAGTGCCATCCGGCGCGTTCATGCACCTGGTTTGCACGGATGTGCAATCACCGGCACCCGCCGCAAACAATGGTGTCGAGATGCCGATATCGGCGTGAAACGCCCGTGCGGATTGCTCGCGGATCGTGGCGACCCCGGCTTTGTGACCAAAGCGGCCCAGCGCCGGGCCGCCAAGATCGGCCGACCAGATCATCTGCGCACGGCCCGAAATGCCATCCTTGTCGGCGTCGTCAGGATCGGCGTGGGCCAGGATATCGGCCGGGGCAATCGCCTCAAGCAGGCCCAGCCCAATCACTTGGGGGGCGATGCGGGCAGAGATCAACGTGCCGTCTTCCAGCGGGCCAAAGGCCAGATCAGTGGCGCTATAGGTGGGGTCGCGCAGGGAAATGGTTTCGCCATCCGCCAGATCCACAGCGATATCGTGATACGTGATCGAAAGCTGATACTCGGCCTGTTGGCCTTGGGTCGAAAAATCCTGCAACTGCGCGCCGTACACCGGATGCGGGCGGGTTGGGGCAAGGGGTGCTGAAGGTTCGGCCAGATAACTGCTGATTTCGGTCGCCCCCGCTGCACCGGCCACGGGCACCGCGAGATGCAAAACCAGCCCGGGGCTGCGCTTTCCACCTTCAGCGGCGGGATGCCCGCGCCCACCGCCCGCGTGACACGCTTCGCAGCTGCGGGCGTTGAACAGCGGGCCAAGCCCATCGGAAGCCAGCGTCGAGGCGGGGGATGCGACCCAGATTTTGCGAAACAGCCCCTGACCTGCGATGAAGTCTATCCCCTGTTCGGGCGAAAGGTTGGCTAAGGGCTGGGAACGCTGTTGCGCCCCCTTTTGCGCGGGTGCCGTTGCGGCCCCGGCGGGATTTGCCTCAAATGGTTCGGGCTTGGTGAAATTTGTCGTCGGCAGGGTGATGGCGGCCACACGTGCGGCTTCGGCAGGGCTGCGCGGTACGGTGATCAAAAAGGGCGTCGCCAGATCGCTGCCGGCTGCCGCCAACGGCGCACACATCACCACCACCAGCCCACCAAACAGTGTGCTGCGCAGGTCTGAAAATCGTCGCCGACCGGCAATCCACATCGCGGGCACCTTTTTCATCCAGACCCAACGCCCCCCACCACCTGAGAACTTAGGCCGACCGGGGTAGTTGCAAACAGCGCAGTTATTGAAACACTGCAGTTGGATCATCCAGACTGTCCGACCCTTCCAGCCTGAAGGATTTCAGATCCAAAACCGCCACCGCACGTTCGATGGATTTTGTCTGAATCACCAGCTTATCCACGGCGTCCAAAATCAGCGCCGCCCCGGCGCCATTGCCCTGGGCCAGCATCATGTCATAGGCCATGCCACCTTCGGCTGCGGTCACGATAGATTTCAGCGCAGCCACAGACGCCTCTAATTCGCCGCGCAATTGCGCATCCACCGCTGCATCTTGTTCGGCCACCAATTCAGACAGCGACGCGCCGTCAACAACCGTGCCATCCAGCCGGGTGTACCGGCCAAGATAGGTGCCCTGAATGCCGATCCCGTCCATATAATGGCTGTTTTGGGTGTTGTCGGAAAAGCAATCCTGCTCTTCTTCGGGGTCGTTCAGCAAGACGCCCAGCTTCATGCGTTGACCGGCCAATTCGCCATAAGACAGCGATCCCATGCCTGTCAGCATCATGCCAATGCCCGCATCGGGGTCTGCCAACACGGCGGTCCGCGCCGCACCCGCATCGCCCCATTGCCCGGCCATCCAGGCCAGATCATCGACCAACAGCGTGGTCGCTGCCTGCAGATACTGGGCGCGTCGGTCACAATTGGCGTTGGTGCAGGTGTCGCCCATCGCATAATCGGTCCAGACCCGCGCGCCTGCGCCCGGCCCGGTGCCGTTCAAATCCTGCCCCCATAACAAAAATTCGATGGCATGATATCCCGAGGCCACATTCGCTGAAACACCATCAGCTTCGTTCAGCGTGTCGCCAAGCAACGCAGGCGTGATCAGACTGGCGTCGATCTCTGTGCCTGCAAGGGTGAACCTGGGATTGGCGATGACATTCAGGGCGGCATATTCGTTCTCATCCGTCGGTCCGCCATAACCGGCATCGACATAGTCAATCAGCCCTTCATCTAACGGCCAAGCATTGACCCGCCCTTCCCAGTCATCGACAATCGGATTGCCAAAACGGTAGACCTCGGTTTGCATATAGGGCCCCCGCGCGGCCAGATAGGCGGCGCGGGCGGCCGCCATCGCCTTGGCCGACGGTGCGGCGATCAGGCTGGCCACGGCCAGTTGTAACGTCTGCGCGGTTGTCAGACTGTCGGCATATTTGGCTGCTGCGATATCGGCATAAGTGGTCAGCACGTCGGTTTTCTCAACCGCAAAGGCGGGCAGTGCTGTCATTGCAGCCGTGGCGGCTACAGCAAGAAATATTCGAGACATCGGGATGACCTTTGGACTGGAGAAGCATCAGAACGCGCCGCACAACCGCGACTTTAAGATAAGGTGACTAAAAAACTAGGATATGTCAATTCCGATTCTTTTAGTCAGATATACGGAAGCCGTTTTTAGACATGCACTTCAGCAGACCTCCCCCCAATTTTACGAAAACCTGAATTTATCTTGGTCAAAATACCTCACGCGGCAGTCCCGTTGGCGCAGCTATGGGGTGTGAAACCTCCGACTGTGCGCGGGCGGCCACCTTGCCCCCCAAGCCCAGGGGCGGTTCAGGTTTGTCTGGACTCGGAATTCGCGGCCTCTCGCTTTGCGCGAACGCGATTTCCGATGTCCTTGTTTCCATCAAAACCTGAACCGCTTTAGCTTACCCGCAGATACCCTGACAGGCCGGTTTTCTGATGCTCGATCACATGGCAATGGAACATCCAATCGCCGGGATTGTCCGCCACCACTGCCACGTCCATCGTCTCATGCGCCTGCAACAGCGCGGTATCGGTAAACAGCGGCAACAGTGCGCGTTTGTCGGATCGCAGCAGTTGAAAGGTCATCCCGTGCAAATGAATTGGATGATCGTTTTCCGTCTCATTCTTCAGGCGCAGGATATAGGATTTGCCCAACGCCATTTCGGCCAGAGGGGCGAACGGGTTTGGAAAGTCACCCGGCCAGGATTTGCGGTTGATCGACCAGAAAC
Source organism: Cypionkella sp. (assembly GCA_043766915.1). GTDB lineage: Bacteria > Pseudomonadota > Alphaproteobacteria > Rhodobacterales > Rhodobacteraceae > JANNAT01. The sequence continues at coordinate 4,652 of JAYUHO010000175.1, read as the reverse complement.
TATACCCCAAAGACCCGCACAGGCTGGGTTGCGGTGTGTCGCCCGGGGCCCAGCCAAAGACAAATTCCAGGATATCGGCCTGATCCAGATCGGGCTGCGCAATCGGGTTGGGCGGCAAGACCGGCACATCGCCAAGGGTGCGGCCCAGACTGATCCCGACCGCGCGCAAGCGGATCAGATCCGTTGCGCCGCCGGGTTTGTCGGTGGTGATAACCACCTCTGCCCCTTCAACGCCGGGCATCAGCACCGCCAGATCGGCGCGCTGACCCGGAGCCAGCAGCAGGGCATCTGGCCCCAACGGCAATTGCCCGCCCGGCACAGGTTGGCCATCCAGCGCCACAATCACAGCAGACGCCCCAGCCAGCCGTATCTTGTAAATCCGCGCCGGATCGGTTGCCACCAGTCGAACCCGCACCATCCCGCCCGCGGGGACATCCTGGCGCAATCCCACCTGCCAGTTCGCCGTCACCACCGTGCCCAGCGTGCCGCCGCGTGAGGCAGAGCGGGCCTTGAAAAACTCGATAAACTGATCGGCCGATCCCAACCTGAAATCGCGCAGGTTTACCGGCAGATCGGCGTCGAACCCCGGATCCGCCGTCTCTTTCACCACAATCAGCCCGGTGAGGCCACGCGCCATCTGATCGAGCGTATTACAATGAGGATGATACCAATAGCTGCCAGCATCAGGTGGGGTGAAATCATAGCGAAATGACTGCCCCGCCGGCACCGGATCTTGCGCCAGATAGGGCACGCCGTCCATGCGGGCGGGCACCCGGATTCCGTGCCAATGCAGCGTGGTTTCTTCTGGCAAGGCATTGTCCAGATCGGCAATGAACCGTTGGCCTTGCGTCATCCAAATCACGGGCGGCGGGGCATCCGGGGAAAGGCTGAACATATTCTCCGTGACAGCCGACCCAATTTTGAACCGGGCAGGCTGCGGGCGCAAAATAACATCCGCTGCCCGTGCGGCGCGCGGCCATCCCGCCCATCCAAGGCCAGCCAGCCCCGTTGCGGCGGCGGCACTGGTTAAAAAGCCGCGTCGGTCCATTGCGCGCTATCCTTGGCGTTGCAGGTCTTTGGGGCGTTGTTCAATGCACCCCGTTATCCTGAGTATTATTATCGGATATAAAAGGCGGCACAAGAAAATTCACCCGCTGCCGCCTGCGGCATCTCGGTCGGTGCTATGACTGGCGTGCAAGCTATGCCACACCTCAAGCCATATCGCGGCCAACACGGTGCTGGACGGAGACTTTATTGATGCGCCTTTTCCCAATTTTTGCCGTCCTCGTTGCCTTGCCTGGTTTGATCGGCTGCAAAGAAGACGCCCCGGCAGGTTTGCTGACATCGCCCGCTGGCCACAGCTATGCGCATTTGCCGCTGCCGGACGCCAAGATGGTTTCGGTGCAGGTCTATTGGCCGATGCCTTGGGCATTGGACGCCAGCAACAATCCCGAAGTGTCGAACCTGGCCACGAAAATGCTGCTGTTGGGCGGGACCGTTGATCTGTCCGCGCAAAAGGTGCAAGATGCGATGACCGGATTGGGCGCAGAGGCCTATTTGTTTCAATCGGGGGTCACTCTGCGCGGCGCGGTAAATGCGCCGCCTGCCACGCTCGATCAGGCCGTGGCGCTGACCAACAGCGTGCTGCGCACCCCTGCACTGCCAACTGACCTGCTGAACCAATTGCGCGGGGCGGCGGCGCAAAGCCAGTCCGATATCTATCAGGGGGCCAACGAACAAGCCTTTCTGGCCCTGCGCATGCTGGTGATGAAAGATCAGCCGGGCTATTCTGAAAGCCTGTCTTTTTCGAATGCTGATTTGATCCGGGCTGTGACCGATGCAGATGTTGAAAAATGGCATCGTGAAACCGTGGTGGCGGCAGGCGCTTTGATCGCCGTGGCGGGGCCGATTGACGCCGACGCCGCCGGGCGGGCCGTGGATTTGTTGTTTGCGGGGTTGTCCGACACAGCCGCACCAGCGGCCCTGATCAAGCCGATGGATTTACGCCCGCGCAGCATTGTGATGCATGTGCCATCGGCAACAAACACCACGCTTGCGGTGATAGCGACCATGCCGCCGACCGGCGACGCCGGAGAGATGGATGATATCATCGGATCATATATTCTGGGCGGGGATGACGACGCGATGCTGGCCTTGGCGATGACCGCGCAGCTTGGCACTCCCACCGTGTTTGGTGCCGCGATTGATGCGTTCAGCCGACAGAACCGGATACTGGTGATGTCAGGACAGATTCCCACCGAACAGGTGGCAATTGCGCGTGAGACAGCGATCAAAACCTACGTGCAGATGGGCAACCAGCCCGCCCCAACGGCCGAGCTTACGCGCTGGTCGGCGCAACTGGCCAGCAATCTGTCGGGCGTGAAAAATGATCCGGCGAACCGGGCAGGTGCCATGCTTGAGGCGATGCTGGACGGCAATAACCCTTTGCTTATTCTGGATCTTGAGGCGATGTTGGCCAAAGTAACGCCTGAGTCGGTGCAGCACAGGTTTGCAGCGGCTTATGCCCCCGCGTCCGATCTGATTTTTGTGGCGATTTCACCCGATCCCAATGCCCTGCCGGGGGCCTGCGTCATATCGCAACCGCAAGATGTGCTGGCCTGCCCGTAAACGCACCAAATGCCACAATTGTATGTGACATCGGGTAATGCGAAAGTTTTATGACACAAGTTTAGTTGACAGCTTGCCCCCGTCACAGAGTATGCTTTTAGTAGAGGGAGCATTGGCAGCGCGTGTCACTTCGGTGTCACGAATCTGTGCCAGTTCTGCCCTACCAAATCGGGCGCTTCCCAAAGCGCCTTTCTATCATCCGTAACAGCGGATCAACATCAGGGAGACGACCCGTGAAAAACCACGACCAAGGCTATAGCCGCCGCAGCTTTTTGAAAACTTCTGCAGCTGGCATCGGTGCCCTTGCGGCGCCTGCACTGATCTCGTCCAAGGCGCTTGCCTCGTCGGGCGAGCTGAACTTTACAGGCTGGGCGGGCTATACCGCCCTTGCCGAGACCGTATTCCCGGCCTTCACCGCCGCAACCGGCATCAAGGTCAACTTCACCGAACAGCCAGACAATGACGGTATTTTTGCCGCCTCCAAAATAGCTATGGAAGCGGGCGGCATCGACATGATGGAGCCGACCATCGACACCGTGGGCCAATATGCCACCAATGGCATGGTTGCAGCTTGGGACGAATCCAAACTGGCGATGGGCGACTACCTGCCAGGTTTGGCCGATGGCAGCGCGGGTGAGCGGTCGCGCAAAGAAGGCAAATTGCTGTATGTGCCGTCGAACTGGGGCACAGAAGCCATTGTTTACAATAAAGAGGCAGCCGTAATGCCAAATGGCGCAAGCCTGGCAGCCCTGTTTGATCCGGCCAACAAAGTAACCGTGCGTCCACGTTCGGCGCTTGCCGCGATGGGCCGTCTGCTTGAGACCCAAGGCAAACTGCCGCGCCCGTGGATTGATGGCTACTCTGATATGGGTGCCATGGTTGAATTGTGGGACATCGCATTGGCAGAATGCGTAAAGGCCAAAGGCAACGTGGTTCAGTGGTGGGCAGGCGAGAATGACGCCAATGCCGGCTTTGTGGCAAACGGAGCAACCGTTGGTCTGTGCTGGGATTCAACCGGCTATAACCTGCGCAATGATGGCTTTGGTTATGCGGCTCCGTCTGAAGGTGCGTTTGCCTGGCACCAGGGCTTTATGCTGATGAAGAACGCCGTCAACGTCGATCAGGCGCATGAGCTGGCCAAGTGGGTTTCGTCGCCAGATGGCGCTGCCGCTTGGGCATCGGCGTTCTCGTCGAACCCGGTTGGCAAGGGCGCTGCAGACAAGCTGAACCCAGAAGTTGCGGCCTATTACAACTCGGCATTTGATGATGCCAAGCTGGCCGCTCTGTGGTGGTGGCCAGACCAGTCGGCAGAATTTGTCGCCAAGCGCGGCGAATATGCGGACAAGTACAAGGCCTCGTAAGACGGGATGCCTGATCAACTCGCCGGGTCCTTTCAGACCCGGCGAGTTTTTTTCTGCCCAAATTTTGGGTAAGTAAGAAGTCATCTGACGTTGGACGGCGGGATTACTTATGGTTGGACTTCTGGACTGACAGAGCTGCGCAATCTGGCAATAAGCGTTGCACCCCCGGTGTGTCCTGTTAATCTGCACAAAAATATAAAACACGTCCAAGGGGAAGGCTGTATCCATGAGTGCCGGGATTGATCTTGATAATGTCTGTTGTGATTTCGGAACGTTCCGTGCCGTTGATCATGTGAATGTCAGCATCCAACCCGGAGAGTTCTTTTCGTTTCTGGGGCCATCCGGCTGTGGCAAAACCACGATTCTAAGGATGATTTCGGGATTTACAGATCCGTCCTCGGGCGCAATCCGCATCGGGGGCAAGGATATGGCGGGCCAACGCCCCAATCAACGCCCCACCGCGCTGATCTTTCAAAACCTTGCGCTGTTCCCGCTGATGCCGATCTGGGAAAATATTGCTTTTGGTCTGGAAGTGCGCGGCGTAAGCAAAGCCAAGCGCCGGGCGCGCGCCGAAGAATTGCTGGCGCTGGTCGATCTGCCCGATGCGGCGGATAAGATGGTCAGCCAGTTGTCTGGTGGCCAAAAACAGCGCGTTGCCATCGC
>JAYUHO010000174.1:0-5074 GCA_043766915.1 Cypionkella sp. | reverse complement strand
GGTAGGGCGGGGGTCACCCCGCCGCCTTTACGCCGCCTTTGCCACCGCAAACCGCCCCTAAAACGTCTCACCCGACGCGGCCATCTCACGCAGCAGGTTTGGCACCTTAAACCGCGCGCCCTGCGTGGCGGTCAGCCCATCGCAAATCTCAACCGCGCGGGCCGCTCCGATCATATCCAGCCATGAAAACGGCCCGCCCGACCAGGGCGCAAAGCCCCAGCCCAGAATTGCGCCCACATCACCTTCGCGAATGTCGGTCAACACACCGTCTTCCAACGCGCGCACCGCTTCCAGCACCTGTGCCATCAGCAAACGGTGCTGCACGGCGGTTAATTCAGGCTGCACGTCGGCCACCGGATAGGCCGTCTCCAGCCCCTCCCACAGCCCTTCCCGTTTGCCCGCCGCGTCATAGCTGTAAAAGCCTGCGTTCGATTTCTTACCCAATCGCCCCTGATCCGCCATCGCAAACAGCACGGTATCGACCGCGCCATCAGGATAGGCATCCCCCATCGCGGCCTTGGTTGCCTTGGCGATTTTCACCCCCAGATCAATCGACGTCTCGTCTACCAGTTGCAGCGGCCCCAGGGGCATTCCCACCAGTTTGGCGGCATTTTCGATCAGTGCAGGTTCCACGCCTTCGGCGACCATCCGGATGCCTTCGTTGATATAGGGAATGATGCAGCGGTTGGCATAAAAGAACCGCGCGTCATTCACCACGATCGGCGTTTTCCGAATTTGGCGTACGAAATCAAGCGCTTTGGCCACGGCCACGTCGCCCGTTTGCTTGCCGCGAATGATCTCAACAAGGTTCATCTTATCGACGGGCGAAAAGAAATGGATGCCGATGAACTTATCCGCGCGGCAGGACGCTTTCGCCAGATCACTGATCGGCAAGGTCGAGGTATTGGTGGCAAAGATGCAATCCGCCGCCACCGCGGCCTCTACCTTGGCGGTCACCTCGGCCTTCACGCGCATATCCTCAAACACCGCCTCGACGATCAGATCACAGCCCGCAAGCGCAGCGTAATCCGTGGTGGCGGTGATGCGCGCCAGCACTTCGGCCTTCTTCTCCGCCGTCACTTTGCGGCGTGCGATGCCTTTGTCCAACAAGGCTTCGGAATGCGCCTTACCCCGGTCCGCCGCCTCTTGCGCCGCATCAATCAACACCACTTCGATTCCCGCATTGGCGGACACATAGGCAATGCCCGCCCCCATCATGCCAGCCCCAATGATGCCAACGCGCCGCACCGATTGATCGGCGACGGCAGGACGGTTCGCTCCTTTGTCCAGCGCCTCTTTGTTGATGAACAGACTGCGGATCATCGCGCCCGACGACGGGTTCATCAAAACGGATGTAAACCATCGCGCCTCAATCTTCAGCGCCGTATCAAATGGCACCATAGCACCCTCGTACACCGCCGACAGCAGCGCCCGCGCCGCCGGATAAACCCCCATGGTTTTGCCCAACACCATCGCCGATGCGCCGACAAAGGTCATAAACCCAGCGGGCTGATAGGGCGTGCCGCCGGGCATTTTATAGCCCTTGGCATCCCAGGGTTTTACCAGATCAGCCTCGGTTGCAGCCAATACCCATTCCTTGGCACGGGCCAGCAACTGATCAGGGGCCACCACTTCGTCAATGATCCCCGCCGCTTTGGCCGATTTCGGATCGCTTAACTTACCCTCCAGCAAAAACGGTGCCGCCATCATCGCGCCCATCTTGCGCACCAGCCGCGTGGTGCCACCAGCCCCCGGAAAAATACCAACCATAATTTCGGGCAACCCGATTTTGGCCTTGGGATTGTCAGCGGCAATGATGCGGTGGCAGGCCAGCGGCAGCTCAAGCCCGATCCCCAACGCCGTTCCGGGCAGGGCCGCAACAATCGGCTTGCTGCCCTTCAACGTCTTGGGGTCCATGCCTGCGCGTTCGATCTTGCGCAATACGCCGTGCATCGTCATAACGCCTTCGAACACCGATGCCGCCGGATTATCGCCGCCCTCTGCCTTCATTGCAGCAATCACGTTCAGATCCATGCCACCGGCAAAATCCTTCTTGCCCGAGGTCAAGATCACGCCTTTCACCGCACCGTCATCTATCGCCATGCCGACCAGCAGGTTCAACTCGGCAAACCCCGCCAGCGACATCACATTCATTGATTTGCCGGGCACATCCCAAGTGATGGTGGCCACGCCATCGCCGTCTACGGCATAAGAAAAATCACTCATTTTTGGTCTCCATCGGCGGGTGCATGAACGGGGGCCACGTAGGGCGCGCCGTCTTTATGGGTAAAGCGCGCGCGACCGCCCGCCATTTTAACCTGAAGGTCAACGTCGGAATAGGTGGCCACTTCGCGGGGGGCTTTGCTGCCGATCACCAGAAATTGGGCGTTCTGATCGGTCCGGTTGATAAAATGATGACCATCAGGGATGCCCGCCGGAAACGCCGCATAATCACCGGGGCGCATCGGCACTTCACCCGCATCTTGCACAAGGATACATTCGCCCGCTGTCATCATCACGAACTCATCTTCACGCAGATGCCAATGGCGCAGAGACGACAGCGCGCCGGGCGCAAGCGTGACCAGATTAACGCCAAATTGCGTCAAGCCACCCGCCTCGCCCAGCCGCAACAACGAACGCCCCACCATCATCGACGCATAGGGTTCAGGATAGATCGAGCCGATTTTGACCGGCACTTTTGCAGGGTCAATGATCATCACACCCTCTCAATAATCGTCGCCGCACCCATCCCGCTTGCGATGCACAGCGTGGCGAGGCCGACGGATTTGCCAGACCGTTCCAGCTCGTCCAGCAACGTGCCGATGATGATCGCCCCCGTGGCCCCCAACGGATGGCCCATGGCGATAGAGCCGCCGTTCACGTTCACCCGGGCGGGATCGACGTTGAACGCCTGCAGGAACCGCAATACGACCGCGGCAAAGGCTTCGTTCACCTCAAACAGATCAATGTCACCGATGGTCATCCCCGCATCGCGGAGGATTTTCTCGGTGACGGGCACTGGCCCGGTCAGCATAATGGTGGGGTCGGTGCCGATTTTGGCCGTGGCGCGGATGCGCGCGCGCGGTTTCAACCCATGCGCCACCCCAAATTCGGCATTGCCGATCAACACTGCCGCCGCCCCGTCCACGATACCTGACGAGTTTCCGGCATGGTGAATGTGATTGATCCGCTCCAGATGCGGGTATTTCACCATGGCGATCTTATCAAAGCCGGGCATCACTTCACCCATATCCTTGAACGCGGGCTTCAAAGCCCCCAACGCCTGCATATCGGTGCCGGGGCGGATGTATTCGTCATAGGCCAACATCGGCAACCCGTTCTGATCTTTGATCGTAATCACCGACCGGGCAAAGCGGTTGGCCTTCCACGCCGCCGCCGCGCGGGATTGCGATTCCATCGCCAAAGCATCCGCCATATCACGGGTAAAGCCGTATTCAGTGGCGATGATATCTGCAGAAATGCCCTGCGGCACGAAGTAGGTTTTCATTGCCAGACTTGGATCAACCGCTATCGCCGCCCCATCGCTGCCCATCGCCACGCGGCCCATCATCTCGACCCCGCCTGCGATATAGGCCTGCCCCGCTCCGCCCCTGATCTGGTTGGCGGCAATGTTTACCGCCTCCATTCCGGACGCACAAAAGCGGTTGATGGCAAGACCGGGAATGGACTGATCCAGATCAGAGGCCAGCACGGCCGAGCGCGCCAGACAGCCGCCCTGCTCGCCCACCTGGGTTACATTGCCCCAGATCACGTCTTCCACCGCATGGCCGGTCAACCCGTTGCGATCCTTGACCGCATTCAGGATTTTCGCCGACAGCGCAACGGCGGTCACCTCGTGCAATGCCCCATCCGGGCGACCCTTGCCCCGCGGCGAGCGAACGGCGTCGTAGATATAAGCTTCGGTCATGGTGTCTCCTTACGCCCGGTCGGCAGGGTTGCCGGGCATCATGTCATAGGGGGCTTTCCAGCCGGGCAGCGCGGATATCCGGTCTAACCAGCGATCAATATGCGGCCAATCCTTGCGGTCAAAACCAAACGGTTCCGGGTAGTAAAGATACCCGCAACACGACAGATCCGCGATGGTAACGGCTTCTCCTGCGACCCATTTGCGCGCTTCAAGGTGCGTGTTCAGGATGGTATAGGCGGCCTTCAGGCGGCCTTGTTGGTATGGAACAACACCTGCGGGGCGTTTGTCTTCGGCCAGGAAATTCATGATGAACCGCGTGGCGCCTGCCATGCCCGACAAGCGATGATTGTCCCAGAACAGCCAGCGCAACACCTCGCGCCGTTCCGCAGCCGACCGTCCACCCAGTTTGCCGGATTTTGAACTGACATAGTCCAGGATCACACCCGATTGCGTCAACGTCGTCTCGCCGTCCACGAGCACCGGCACTTCGCCCATCTCGTTGATGGCCCGGAACGCCGGTTGCCGCGTTTCGCCGCCAAAGAAATCAACGAACACCGGTTCCCATTCAAAATCAGCCAGGGTCAGCGCAAGCGCGGCCTTATAGGCGTTGCCGGATTCGCCAAAGCAATACAATTTCGCGGTCATGTTTTAACCTTTTCTGTCAGTTTTTGCCGCACCGCCGGGGGACCAGCCCCCCGGACCCCCCGAGGTATTTTCGCCAAGATGAAAAACGAAGTATTAACCTTTCTTCAGCATCATAGCAGCACGGTACAGGCTGAGGAGCCGATGACCGTCCGAGGTGAAACCCTGTCCCCTTAAGCCGGATAGCCAAACCGTAAGCTGGGGGCAGGGTGGATCGCCCGAATTCATCTTGGTCCAAATACCTTCGCCGAAGGCATCTTCCTTCAGGGCCATAAGCTGGATCGTCATTTGCGCGCCTCCAGTTCCGAATTGAACAATCGCAGCCGGTGGGTCAGGTTGTCATGGTTGATCACTGAACTGAAATTCTCGAACAGAAACGACAGGGCTTCGCCTTCATCCAAACCCGCTTCAACCGCGAACCGTTTCAGGTGGCGGTAGCCGTCTTCGGTCATCGCTACCGGAAAACGACGGGTAAGGCGAAAGCGTTTCGGCATAGGATACTCC
>JAYUHO010000173.1:0-1856 GCA_043766915.1 Cypionkella sp. | reverse complement strand
CAACCCTTCCCCCGAAGGTTCCCAACACGATTACGGTTTATCAGGCGATAAACTCTCTTTCAGCCGGTTTGAGATACACGCCACACAAAAGCCCGAATCCCGCCTGATGTCTGACTTGATTACACTTTCTTAAGCGAGCGGACAACGTAGTTTCTGATGCCCGGCTCAAAATGCTTGGTAAATACGTGCAAAAATAGGCGATAAAATGCACATCTGCCTTGATTGTTTCCACATCATGATCAAGGTCATCCCGCAGCTTGCGCGACTTCACCCGAACTTCGCAGCTTAAAGCTGTGTCCGATGAAGTCGGCTGACTTTAACCCTCGATTGCCTGCTTGCTGGTGGCCCGATTCGCCTGTATTGGCTGCGGTCAGATGCAGGGCGGGCGGGCCTGTAACTCTTCGCGGGTATTTTGATGCCCGAAACAGGAAAAATCGGACAAGGTGTCCCTTACGCGCATGACCAGCTCTTTGGATATTTACACCTCTTACTTCGGCCTGACCGAGCGCCCGTTTTCTTTGGTGCCCGATCCGGGATTCCTATACTGGTCGCCTGCGCACAAACGCGCCTTTGGCATTCTGGAATATGGCATCATGACCCGCGCGCCGATCACCCTGATCACCGGCGAAGTGGGGGCGGGAAAGACAACCTTACTGCATCATTTGCTGAAGTCGGTGGACGCGGATGTACGGATCGGGTTGATCGCCAATGCGCATGGCGATCGCGGCGAATTGCTGCGCTGGGTGCTGTTGGCGCTGGCGCAACCTGCCGGGCCGCACGAAACCTATGTTGACCTCTTTGGCCGCTTTCAGGCCTATCTGATCGACGAATATGCGGCCGGTCGCCGGGTGATCCTGATTTTTGATGAAGCGCAGAACCTGACCCGCGAAAGTCTGGAAGAGTTGCGCATGTTCACCAATATCAACGCCAATAAGGACGAGCTGTTGCAACTGGTGCTGGTGGGGCAACCCGAATTGCGCGACCTGATCCGCCGGCCCGATCTGACCCAATTTGCCCAACGGGTGTCAGCGGCCTTTCACCTTGATGCGATGGATGCCCCCACCGTGCGCGCCTATATCCGCCACCGACTGACCGTGGCGGGCACCACTGAGGACATCTTCAGTTTGTCGGCCACTGATATGATTCACGTCTATACCGGCGGCGTTCCGCGCCTGGTGAACCAGTTGTGCGATTTGTCGATGGTTTATGCCTATACCAATGACCAAAAGCGCATTCAGCGTTTGACAGTGCAGCAGGTTTTGGACGACGGGGTATTCTTTGCCGCCCGCAGCCCTGAAATACTGCCGTCCTTTGCCTTGCGCTATCAGAAACAGAAAGCAGACTGACCCGATGGATTTCCGTTTCTATGTCTCACTGTTTTTGCGCCGTTTCCACTGGTTTGCGCTGGTGGCGATTTTGTTCTCTGCGGCGGGGATTACTTTGGCGCGGCTGTTGCCCACGGTTTACGTTGCCGAGGCCAAGCTGGTGGTCGAATCCGAACAGATCCCCGATGAATTGGCGGCCTCGACCGTGCGCACCGAAGCCACCGAACAGTTGCAGATCATTCAGCAACGCATTCTGACCCGCGATACATTGCTGGAAATGGCCAACCGGCTGCAGATCTATGCCCCCCTGCCCGGAGAGCAGCCCAAAGCGCTGGACGCGGACGAGCTGGTGGCGGATATGCGGGCGCGGATCAGCATTGTGACCACCGGCGGGACCGTGGCGCGCGGCCCCGCCCAAGCCACTTTGGTGGCGGTCAGCTTTGAAGCCCCGACGGCGGCGCTGGCAGCGGCGGTCACCAATGATGTGGTCACGCTGATCCTGAAAGCTGATATCGAAATGCGCACCGGGTC
>JAYUHO010000172.1:0-13406 GCA_043766915.1 Cypionkella sp. | reverse complement strand
AGGGTGATAATCGCCGAGTGTGCAGGCAGGCCGCTGATCAGAGCAACGGCAGCAGCCGCCGCAAGGTATTTCAATGTCATTATGATCTCCATTCAATGGGATGATTGTGAAGTCGATTAGATCGGAAGGATCGTCAAAAGGAAATAAAGCCACTCAAACACACAAAAGCCATAAACGCTTAACCAATAAGCCGCCGAAATCTGATTCGCTGCAAGACTTTTCCGACGCAGTTGACCGGATCGAAGTCATTTCTGGTCTACCCAACGACCCATTCTGCGCCAGCGTCGCCATTGTTTCCTTATCAACATCAATAGGCGCTGCATTGCGCGAATTCTGTGCAGGTCCAACGCGAACTTGTGGCAGGCAATCGCTGAAAAAGGGTAGGTCCAGTCTTCGCCTTGAGCCTTTTCTCAATGTGATACCGGCTTGACATCGCAGCTTGGCAAAGGCCAATCGGATGGGGTTGGCGTGTCGCAAGGATGCAACGGATGCAAGGGTTCCCCATAGCCACCCGTGGCATGGTCATTGGCCTGCTGGGCGGGTCATTTGACCCGGCCCACGACGGCCATGCGCACATCACCCGTGAGGCGATAAAGCGGATGGGGCTGGACCGGGTTTGGTGGCTGGTGACGCCGGGAAACCCTTTGAAGGCGCGGCAACCTGCCCCGATGGCGGCGCGGTTGGCACAGGCACGCAAGGTGATGCCTGATCCTAAGGTGGTTATCACCGGGCTTGAGGCACGATTGGGCACCACGGCCACGGCGGATACGTTACGACGGTTGAAAGCCATCTATCCCGATGTGCATTTTGTCTGGCTGATGGGGGCGGACAATCTGGTGCAGTTTCACAAATGGAACCGCTGGCGCGATATTTTGCGCGCCGTGCCCGTGGGGGTGATGGCGCGGCCCGGTGCGGGCGTGGCCGCGCGTCTTTCAGTAGCGGCGCGGGCGTTTCGGGTGCATCAGGTTGACCGGGGCGAAGGCTTGGGCGCAAAACCCGCCCCCGCTTGGTGTTTTGTGAATGTGCCGTTGAACGATATGTCGTCATCGGCCATCCGCGCACGCGGCGAATGGAAGAAATAAGCCCCCCGCCCGGTCTGCGATTGCGCAGCACGCCCCCAAGGGGATATTTGGGCCAGTATGAAAGCGATTCCGGGCAGGACAGGTTCAGTGATTGACGTCAAACGGCGCAGCGTTTTGGCGGGGTTGCTGGCGGGGTGGGCGCTGCCCGCCTTCGCCGAAGCCCCTGTCTCATCACCGCGCCCGCCGCACCGCCCCGCCAAAAAAGCGCCCGCCGCCGAAGCTGATCTGATCGCAGCCGCCAAGCTGGGCGGAGTGGTCGGGTTCGCGGTGACCGATCTGGCCACAGGGCGGGTTTTGGTATCCGGCAATGACACCGTGCCCTTGCCGCCCGCCTCGGTCTGCAAAGCGGTGACGACGCTTTACGCGTTGGAAAAACTGGGGGCATCCCACCAGTTTACCACGCGGGTGATGCGGGTGGGGTCGATTGCAGATGGGCGGCTGGACGGTGATCTGATTCTGGCAGGCGGCGGCGATCCGACGTTTGACACCGACAAGATGGGCGATCTGGTGGCCACACTGGCGGCGCGCGGGTTGCGCGAGGTCACGGGGCGGTTTCTGGCCTATGCGGGTGCCCTGCCCACGCGTGACCGGATTGCCGCCGATCAGCCCGACTATGTCGGCTATAACCCGGCGGTGTGCGGGTTGATGCTGAATTTCAACCGGGTGAATTTTGAGTGGAAACGCGCCAATTCCGATTGGTCTTTGGCGATGGATGCGCGGGGCGAGCGGTTTCTGCCAGCCGTCAGAATGGCTGCGGTGCGTGTGGCCGCGCGCGATGTGCCGATCTTTGCCTATGAAGCCGGGCCTGATCAGACCGACCGCTGGACGGTGGCGGAATCGGCTCTGGGCAAGGACGGCAGCCGCTGGTTGCCGGTGCGCCACCCCGCCGCCTATACCGCCGAGGTGTTTCAAACCCTTTGTGCCGCGCATGGCATTGTTCTGAAACCCGCGCAGATCATTCCGGCCCTGCCAGATCGGGCGCAAACCATCGTGCAGCATCAAAGCGCGCCATTGCCCGATCTTTTGCGCAGTATGCTCAAGTTTTCCACCAATCTGACCGCCGAAGCGGTGGGCCTTGCGGCATCGGGGGCCGCCAGCCAAGAGGCATCTGCGGCGGCAATGACGGCGTGGGCGCGGCAAACCTTTGGGATAACGGGCCTGTTTGGCGACCATTCGGGTTTGGGGCCAGCATCGCGGATCACTGCGGCAGACATGATGCGGGTGATGATCGGCGCGCGCGCCACGGCGACCGGGCCGCTGCTGCTGGCGCTGATGCGCGAGATGGGGGTGCAAGGCGCAGATGGCAAAGAGCTGAAAGACAGCGCGGTGCGCGTGCATGCCAAAAGTGGCACGCTGAATTTTGTGTCCTGTCTGGCGGGCTATGTCGTGGCCCCGCAAACGGCCTCTGCCGCACCCGCAAAAACCCTGGCCTTTGCAATTTTCTGCGCGGATCTGCCCCGCCGCGATGCCTTGGCGATGGAGGAACGGGAAGACCCCAAAGGCGGGTCCGCATGGACGAAACGTGCGCGCCGCCTGCAGGGGCAATTGATCGCGGGCTGGGCAAGAGCACATCTTTTGCCCTAAGGCCGCCACCGCCGTTAAAAAACTCTGCTTGATCGAAAATCCTGCAAATGCGACGATTGTCGCGACGTTGGTTTAAAGCGGTTTGCGCCCAATCTGAAGCAGATTGGGCGCAAACCAAGACAAACTGAGACTGGGAATGTTGCGTTTTGCGTTTGCTATGGTGACCCATATCAAACGCAAAACGCTTTAGGGGTGCAGGTGGAATGCGTAAGGCTTTGGGAATCGGTATTTTGGTTCTGGGCGTTGGCGCCTTGGGCTGGTGGGCCAAAGGCCACAACGCCGTGCGTATGCAGCAATTTGTGACGGATCGCGCCGCCGAAGTGGTGGCCGGGTCAGTCCATGGGGCCACGACAACCGTTTCGGGCCGCGACATTCACCTAAGCGGCATTGTAAACGGTGCCGAAGAGCAAACCGCGCTGCTCGATGCGCTCAACGCGCTGCCGGGTCGGCGCGTGGTAACCTCTGATTCCACAGTATTGGACAAAGTGTCGCCCTTCACGATGCAGGTGGTGAAAGCCGAAGCGCAGACCAGTACGGGCTTTGTGCCCACCGAGAACCTGCGCGCCGCGTTGGCCGGGGGCTTGGGCGATGCGGCCGCGGGCCTGACCCTTGCTGCTGGCGCGCCGGACGGCTGGGACGCAATGGCTGTTGCAGGGTTGGCCGCCCTTGGCCCGTTAAACACTGGCACATTGTCAATATCCGACACCACGCTGAAAGTCAGCGGTGAGGCGTTGGGCCCGGCAGAAGAGTCTGCGGTGGACGCTGCTTTGGCAGGGTTGCCCGCCGGATCATGGACCAAAGAGATCACTTTGCTGGATAACGGCACGCCTGCCGCCTATAGCATTGATTATTCCGCTGCCACTGAGGCAAGCATTGCGGGCAAACTGCCCAAAGGGCTGGATGTGCCCTCCATTGCCTCGGCAATGGGTCTGGCCTCTGTCAGCGGCATAGTTGTGCAAGGTCTGCTGGGGGATGCAACCGATGCAGCGGGGTTTGGCGCGTTTAAGGGCGTCATGGGCCAGCTGGAAACGCTGAACATCGCCATCGCACCCGATGCGCGCACCGTGACTGCAACCGTTCAAGGGGATGTCGATGCTAATGCCGTAAAGGCGGCTTTGGCAGACGGTCTGGCGGGCTTTGGCTTTGGCGCGGACGATATCGCCGTCAGCGTCGCGCCACCGTCGGGCGAAAATGGTGTGACCCGGGTGAATGCGGCCACTGGCCTCAATCAGCGCTATATGGGTGACTATTGGTTGGACGTGCCAAACATTCAGGTTGGTCTGGCGGATTGCCAAGCTGCTGTTGATCGGGTTCTAAGGGAGGGCACAATTAATTTCGTGACCAACTCGGATCAGCTGGGCGCTGGCGCCGTCAAGGTGATCAACGGCCTGAGTGCGGTGATGATCCTGTGCGCCGAACAGGGGGGGCTTCAGGCGGTAATCGGCGGGCATACTGACAGCTCGGGCGATGCGCAGGCCAACCTGGGGCTAAGTCAGCGCCGGGCCGTCACCGTGCGCCGGGAGTTGATTGCACGCGGGGTTGAAGCGTCAGCGTTGAAAGCGCTTGGGTATGGCGCGCAGCGACCCGTCGCCGACAATGCAACCGACGAAGGCAAAGCACTGAATCGTCGCACCACCGTGGTTTGGTCTGAGTAATGCTGCCGGGTCGATACCAGGGCCCAAACCATCGCATGTCTGAACAGGGTTGGCTCTGCGGGGCCCGAAATAAGGGGAATGAGTATGTTTGAACGTTGGGGTTTTCTGCTCTCAGAAATCTGGGTGCTGCTGGCGTTGGCAGCGTTGTTGGGCCTGTTTGTCGGCTGGCTGATCTGGGGCCGCCGGCCCGAGGTGACGGCGGACACATCCGAGTCTGATCGGTTGCGCGGCGAATTGTCGGCCTGCACGGCACGCGGCAAGGATATGTCGGGCCGCATTGCCGGGCTGGAACGCGATCTGACGGCGGCACAGGTCAAAGCGCGCGATGCCGAACAGCGCCCGGCTGCCGTCAAGATGGCGGCCCCCGTTGCACCTGCCCCCGTTGCACCTGCCCCCGTTACACCTGCCCCGGTCATGGCTGCACCGGTTGCACCTGCCCCCGTCATGGCCGCACCTGTAGCGCCCGCGCCCGTCGCGGCCCCTGCGCCTGCCCCCGCTTCAGCGCCAGTGACGGCGGCATCGGGTAAGGCGGCCAAACCCAAGGGCCTGACCACGGCGCGTGGCGGCAAGGCGGATGATCTGAAACTGGTCAAGGGCATTGGCCCCAAGCTGGAAATTCTGTGCAACAAACTGGGCTTTTATCACTTTGACCAGATTGCCAACTGGACAGCAGCCGAAATCGCCTGGGTTGATGAAAATCTGGAAGGCTTCAAAGGCCGGGTGACGCGCGATGAATGGGTCGCACAGGCCCGCGATCTGGCCGCAGGAAAACCGCCGCGCAAGGGTGGTGAGAACTGATATTGAGATAAAAAAGGCCCCGGTTTTTCCGGGGCCTTTTGTCTGATGAATGACCGAAACCGACACAGCGGTGTGCAACAGCCGAAGTTGCATCCGCAACGTCACGCGCCACTTCAGGGCTTCAAATGCCGTACCCGCGCGCCCCATTCGATAGCGGCGGCGTGCAGGCGGTCAATCGACAACTCCTCGCGGACCTCTTCCAGCATGCGCAACTCTACTTCGGTTAAGTTGCCATCTGCCGACACCACGTCGCAGGCCAAGGCATAGGCCGTCTCATTCAGCCGCTCTGGCAAGGCGTCCCGGATCAGGCCAAACAGCGCGTCCAGACCGTCTTCCACCTCAAAAAGATCAAATACGGTTTGTGCGATGGGGCGAATGCGGTCGCCGTCATAGGCGGTAAACACCGGCATGTGGTTCACCATGCGCTGGATCGCGATCAACTCGGCGGTGCGCATCTGTTCATCCGACGCGGAAACCGCGATCATCACGGCCACAAGGGCGTCTTGCGGCGACAGCGAGGCGGGGGCGTCTATCATTTCTTTGCTCCGGTAATGTTGCGGCGCAGAATATTGACCTCGCGCCGATGCAGCAATACAGGACATGCATGTGCGACAACATAGGGTTATCGCGCTGTTGGGGATGAAATGATGTCTGCTTTGCGCGATGCGGCGATGAAATCCAAGGCCTGGCCCTTTGAAGAGGCCCGCGCGCTGCTGAAACGGTTCGACAAAAAGGCCCCGGAAAAAGGCTATGTGCTGTTTGAAACCGGGTATGGCCCGTCAGGTCTGCCCCATATCGGCACGTTTGGCGAAGTTGCGCGGACAACAATGATCCGTCGCGCGTTTGAGGCGATCTCGGAAATTCCAACCCGGCTGATCTGCTTTTCCGATGATGTCGACGGCATGCGAAAAGTGCCCGAAAACGTGCCGCAACGCGAGATGCTGATCGAGAACCTGCAGCGCCCGCTTACCTCTGTGCCCGACCCCTTCGGCCAATACGACAGCTTTGGCGCACATAACAACGCAATGCTGCGGCGGTTTCTGGACACGTTCGGGTTCGAATATGAATTCATCAGCGCCACCGAATTTTACAAAACCGGCAAGTTTGACGACACGCTGCGGCTGATTTGCGAACGTTATGACGCGATCATGGCGATTATGCTGGCGTCTTTGCGCGAAGAACGCCAGCAAACCTATTCCTGTTTCCTGCCGATCCATCCTGAAACCGGTCGGGTGATGTATGTGCCGATGAAGAATGTTGATGCCGTCAATCATACCATCACTTTCGACGATGATACGGGGCGCGAATGGACGCTGCCGGTCACCGGGGGGCACGTCAAACTGCAATGGAAACCCGATTTCGGCGCGCGTTGGGCGGCGCTGGATGTGGATTTTGAAATGTATGGCAAGGACCATTCCACCAACACCCCGATTTATGACGGGATATGTGAGGCCTTGGGCGGGCGCAAACCCAACCATTTCAGCTATGAATTGTTCCTGGATGAGAATGGCCAGAAGATTTCGAAATCCAAAGGCAATGGTCTGACGATCGACGAATGGCTAACTTATGCGTCGGCGGAATCTTTGTCGTATTTCATGTATGCAAAACCCAAAACCGCCAAGCGGATGCATTTTGATGTGATCCCCAAGGCGGTCGATGAATACCACCAGCAACTGCGCGCTTATGCGACGCAAGACATTGATGCGCAAGTGAACAATCCGGTTTGGCATATTCATCAGGGCAAGCCGCCGGTCAGCACCATGGTGGTGTCCTTTGCGATGTTGCTGAATTTGGCTTCGGTGGCGGGGGCCAAGGATGCGACAGCCCTTTGGGGCTTTATCAAACGCTATTCGCCCAACGCCTCGCCGCAGGGCAACCCCGATCTGGATGCCGCGGCAGGCTTTGCCGTGCGCTATTTTGCCGACCGGATTGCGCCCACGCGGCAGTTCCGGCTGCCCAATGCTACCGAACGCGCGGCCATGCAAGACCTGCGCGCGCGGCTGGTGGATTGGGATGGCGGCCTGGATGATGAGGCGCTGCAAACCATGGTCTTTGCGGTTGGCAAAGATCACGGGTTTGATCCGCTGCGCGATTGGTTCAAGGCGCTGTATGAGGTGTTGCTGGGGGCAAGCGATGGCCCGCGCTTTGGCGGCTTCATCGCGCTTTATGGCGTGCAGGAAACCATCACGCTGCTGGATCGGGGTTTGGCGGGCGATTTGTTGTCATAAGGTCCAGCTCAAATTTCTTACCAAGAAATTTGCAAAAATTTTTGGTCCCGGCCGCAATGCCGGGATCTTTATTTGACGCAATGCTAAACTGATCTAATCTTTTTCGTGGGGACGAAACGGAAAAGGATTTGCCATGCGACTTGGCCTTTACGCTTTATTGACCGCCGCTGCCCTGGCCCTGCCCGTGCAGGCCCAAGAGGCGCCTATTCAATCCACCATTCAATCGCAGCTTGATGCGTTTTTAGTCGATGACTATGCCCGCGCCTTCACCTTTGCCTCGCCGATGATCAAGGGCATCTTTGGCACCCCGGACAATTTCGGCACCATGGTGCAGCAGGGCTATCCGATGGTGGCCCGCCACGGTGCGGTCCAGATGCTGGAATTGCGCACCGTTGCGGGCAATCTGTGGCAACGGGTGATGATCACCGATACGTTGGGGCGCACGCATTTGCTGGATTACATGATGGTTGAAACCGCCGACGGCTGGCAGATCAACGCGGTGCAATTGTTGCCCGCGCAGGATGTCGGGGCTTAATTTTGGTGGGTGTCACCCACCCTATACCTTCGGTCTGTGCGCCTTGATCACCGCAGGATCGGTTTCAATCCGCGCAGCGCCGATCAGATCAAGGCAATAGGGCACGGCGGCGAACACCGATTCCAGACTGGTGGCGATCGCATTTGGGCTGCCCGGTAAGGTGATGATCAAACTGCGCCCTCGCACGGCTGCCCCTTGCCGCGACAAGATCGCTGTAGCGACAACGCGGGAATTTGCCGCCCGCATCGCCTCGCCAAACCCGGGCAGATGCATCGTCACCACATCGCTGACCGCCTCGGGCGTTAGATCGCGTGGGCTGGGGCCGGTGCCGCCCGTTGCAAGGATCAGATCCGCGCCCCAGACATCGGCCAGATCAATCAGCGCTGCGGCCACTTCAGCGCGGCCATCGGGCGTTATCCGGCGCAAAACTTCGATATCTGAGGTGATCACGCGGCGCAGCCATTCTTCGGCGGCAGGACCACCGCGATCTTCATATTCCCCCCGCGCGGCACGGTCGGATACGGTTAAGACGGCGATGCGGGCCATGGGGTGTCTCCATTCTTTCTCCCTTCGTTGCGCCAATTCAACCGGGGTTCAACCCCCAACACTGCGGAAGCCTTGCCAGCCGCCCCGCATCGGGCGTAAGATCAGCCAATGCAAACCGCGTTGAAGGAGGAATTTCATGGCCAAGATTGTCATCCTCAACCCCGGGGCGATCTAAGGCCGTTGCCTTGTCCCTGCCCCGATGATCCATTTGGCCCGCCGCATTGGTCGGGCTGACCTTACCTTTGGGCAACGCGAGGCACTCCATTGCACATTTATTCCTTGGCTGATCTTGGCTGGTCAGCACATTTTCTGGCGCAACTAGAGCTTGACGAGTTAACCACCCATCCCCCCGCCCGGCTGACATCTGTTCACCGCGCGCGGGTTGAAGCATTGGCAGACTCCGGCCCGCTGACGCTGTTCCTGCGCCCCGATATGCCGATGGCCGATCTGGCCGTGGGCGATTGGGTGTTGGTCGATCAGCATTCCCACCGCGTGCATCGCCGCCTTGATCGCACCAGCCTGTTGCAACGCCGCGCCGCGGGCACCGGGGCCGAAGTGCAGCTGATCGCGGCCAATCTGGACACGCTGTTTATCGTCAGTTCCTGCAACGCGGATCTGAACATCGCGCGGCTGGAGCGGTTTTTGATTCTGGCCGCCCATGCCGAGGTGGAACCAGTGATCGTGCTGACCAAGGCCGACACCTGCCCCGATCCGCAGGTCTACATCGAACTGGCCGAAACCCTGCAGCGGGGCTTGCGTGTGGTGGCCGTCGATGCCCGCAGTGCTGCAGGTGTGGAACCGCTGACCGAATGGTGTCGCAAGGGCCGCACTGTGGCGCTGCTGGGGTCATCCGGCGTGGGAAAATCGACGCTGGCCAATGCCTTGGGCGCGCCGTTGCAAGATACTGGCGGCATTCGTGAAGATGACGCCAAAGGCCGCCACACCACCACCCGGCGCAATTTGCTGCCTATTCCGGGCGGTGGGTGGCTGATCGACACGCCCGGTATGCGCGAACTTCAACTGGCCGATGTGGGCGACGGCATCGGGCGGCATTTCTCTGACCTTGCCGAACTGGGTGCGCTTTGCAAATTCCGCAATTGCACCCATGAACATGAACCGGGATGTGCGGTGCAGGCCGCCATTGCGGCGGGTGAGATGGATGCAGACCGTCTGGCGCGCTGGCGCAAGCTGGAGCGGGAAGATAAGTTCAACACGCAGACGCTGTTCGAGGCCCGGTCTGCCGCAAAAGCCTTTGGCAAGATGCACCGCAAAATTGGTGATAAACATACCAAACGGTAAAACTGATTGGGGCGGTGCTATGCCGCCCCGCCGATTTCCGACAATACTGCAGCCGACGCAAACCAGATCGGTTTACGCCGCCGTCCCGCCGCTTTAGTCTGCCCCATACTCCGAATCCCAAAGGCCAAAATGACCGATACTCCCGCGCCCGCCTATCAGGTGCTTGCCCGCAAATACCGCCCCGAATCTTTTGCCGATCTGGTCGGCCAGGAGGCGATGGTGCGCACCCTGAAGAACGCCTTTGCGGCGGACCGGATTGCGCATGCGTTCATGCTGACGGGCATTCGCGGCACAGGCAAGACCACCACGGCGCGGATCATTGCCAAGGGGCTGAACTGCATCGGGGCGGATGGCGCGGGCGGGCCCACAACCGAGCCTTGTGGGCTATGCGATCCCTGCCGGTCTATCGCCGAAGGCCGCCATGTGGACGTGCTGGAAATGGATGCCGCCAGCCGTACTGGCGTCAATGACATGCGCGAAGTCATTGATTCTGTGCATTATCGTGCGGCCTCGGCCCGGTATAAGATCTATATCATCGACGAAGTGCATATGCTGTCGAACGCAGCCTTCAACGCGCTGTTGAAAACGCTGGAAGAGCCGCCCGCGCATGTGAAATTCATTTTCGCTACTACGGAAATTCGCAAAGTTCCTGTCACGGTGCTGTCACGCTGTCAGCGATTTGATCTGAAACGGATCGAGCCCGAGGTGATGATGGCCTTGATCCAGAAAATCGCCACCGCTGAAGGGGCGAAGATCACTGATGGTGCGCTGGCCCTGATCACCCGCGCCGCCGAAGGGTCGGCCCGCGATGCCACCAGCCTGTTGGATCAGGCGATTTCCAATGGTGCCGGCGAAACCAACGCCGATCAGGTGCGCGCCATGCTGGGGCTGGCGGATCGGGGCCGGGTGCTGGATCTGTTCGATCTGATCATGCAGGGTAATGCCGCGGGGGCCTTGGCAGAACTGTCGGGCCAATATGCCGATGGGGCCGATCCGATGGCCGTGCTGCGCGATCTGGCGGAAATCACTCATTGGATATCGGTGATCAAAATCACGCCAGCGGCCGCCGATGATCCGACCACCCCGCCAGATGAGCGTGGCCGGGGGTTGGACATGGCCGCGCGGTTGGCGATGCGGTCGCTGACGCGGATGTGGCAAATGCTGCTGAAATCGCTGGAAGAGGTGGCTTTGGCCCCCAACGCGATGATGGCGGCCGAAATGGCGGTGATCCGGTTAACCCATGTGGCCGACTTGCCCGATCCGGAAACCCTGATCAAACGTCTGCAAAGCCAGCCGCAACCGCCGATGCAAGGCGGCGCACCCGCAGGCGGTGGTGGTGGTGCGTCGGTTCATGCGCCTGCGATGCGCATGGCCCCGTCTGCCCCCGCACGCGGGCCGGTCATGCAAGGCGGCCAGGCGGTGGCTTTGGCGGAAAGTCAGTTGACCGTCTATGCCAGCTTCCCCCAAGTCGTCGATCTGATCCGTGAAAAGCGCGATATGCAACTGCTGGTCGAGGTGGAGACCTGCCTGCGCCTTGCCCGATATTCCCCCGGTCGGATCGAATTTGAGCCGACGCCAACGGCGCGGACCGATCTGGCGTCACGGCTGTCGCAACGGTTGCAGGGCTGGACTGGCCTGCGCTGGGGCGTGTCGGTTGTGCCCTCTGGTGGCGCGCCGACGATTGAGGAAGAGCGCAACGCAGGCGATCTGGCCGCGCGTGCCGCCGCCCTGACCAGCCCCTTGGTGCAAGCCGTGATGGCCACGTTTCCCGGCACGAAAATCACTGAAATTCGCACCCCCGAAGCGATGGCAGCCAATGCGGCCTTGGATGCCCTGCCAGAGGTGGATGAGGAATGGGATCCGTTTGAAGATGATTAAGGGGTTAAAGTAAGATGCTAAAAGGCTTGGGCGATATGGCCAAGATGATGAAGACCGCACAAGAGATGCAGTCGAAAATGGCCGACATGCAGGCCGAACTGGCCCGAATCATCGTGGTGGGCGAGGCGGGCGCGGGGTTGGTCAAGGCGCGCTGCACCGCCAAGGGCGATATCACCGGGCTGGATATTGATCCGTCGATCCTTGTGGCATCGGAAAAGGACGTGGTCGAAGACCTGATCATCGCCGCCATCCGCGATGCGCAAGCAAAGGCCGCCGCGCGCAGTGCCTCGGAACTGCACCGCATCGCCATGGCGATGGGCTTACCTGCGGATATGAAACTGCCGATCTGATGGACGCTTCAACCCGCGATATCGAAACGCTGATTGATCTGATGGCGCGGCTGCCCGGCCTTGGGCCACGGTCGGCCCGGCGTGCGGTGCTGGCCCTGCTGAAAAAGCGTGGTCAGCTGATGGCCCCTTTGGCGCAGGCGATGGCGGGGGTGGCCCTGTCGGCCCGCGATTGCATGGTGTGCGGGAACATTGGCACCGCTGATCTATGCCCGATTTGCGCCGATCCCGCGCGCCAGACCGGCGAGATTTGTGTGGTTGAAGACGTGGCCGACCTGTGGGCAATGGAACGGGGGCGGGTGTTTCGGGGCCGCTATCACGTTCTGGGCGGCACGCTGTCGGCGCTGGATGCAATGGGCCCCGAAGAATTGGGCATCCCTCGGCTGGTGGCGCGAGTGGGGGATGAGACCGCGCGTGAAGTGATTCTGGCGCTGAACGCCACGGTTGATGGCCAAACCACCGCGCATTACATCGCCGATGCCCTGGCGGGGCTGCCGGTGCAGATCACATCGCTGGCGCAAGGTGTGCCGATTGGCGGCGAACTGAATTATCTGGACGACGGCACCATCGGCGCGGCCCTGCGCGCAAGACGGCAGTTCTGAGCAAATCGCCCAAAGGAAGAAATAACTTTCGGCACGACCTTACCGCGTTTCCGCCTCATTCCTGCCCTATTCCACTGTAAATTGGAGCTAACGGAAAACGCGGAGGACATCATGGCAATCGTATCTATCCTTGCAGGCGGGATCATGGGGTTCTTTTCGGCGCTGGTTGGTCTGATCGTTTTGAACGTCAGCTGGATGGCCGCATTTGGTCTTTGGACGGGCGTTGGCGCGCTGGCGGCTGGCGTTGTCCTGGTGCTGGCGATGATGCCCGGCAAGGGTTCGCCATTGCAGACAGCAGCCCCCCTGAATGCCAAGACCGCCTAATCCGAAAAAAATTCTTGATTCGACGAAAAACTGACCTCATATCAATGGGGCGACGTTAACTTTACTCGATCCCTGTCTCCGATTACGGCCACAGCATTCGACCACAGCTGACTGCGCCGGGCCGCCGCAATATCGCGGGCGGCATTGCTAAAGGAGACATCACGATGGCTAAGGGCACCGTGAAATGGTTTAATGAAACCAAAGGCTTCGGCTTTATTGCGCCAGAAGGCGGCAAAAAAGACGTGTTCGTTCATATCACAGCGCTGGAACGCGCTGGTTTGCGGTCTTTGAAAGACGGGCAACCGGTGACGTTTGACATCGAGGCCGGGCGCGATGGCCGCGAATCGGCGACCAATCTGGCGCTGGCGTAACACTGCACCTGTTGTGAAATCGGGCAGGCCATTGGTCTGCCCCTTTTGCGATGGCGGGTGGGGTTTAGAGCGGGTTGCAGCCAGTCTGATTCAGATTGGCTGCAACCCAAGACAAACCGAGACTGGGAATGTTGCGAGTTGCTTTCAATGGGGTGAA
>JAYUHO010000171.1:0-13528 GCA_043766915.1 Cypionkella sp. | reverse complement strand
TCCACCCAACGGATAGAAATGCCGCCGCCTTCAACCACCACTGCAAAGACATCGCCCAACTTTCCGGCCACCGTGAACACCACGTTGATCCGGTTGTTCGCATCCACGTTGTCGGTGGCGGGCTGTTCCATCGCGAATTCGCGCAGTTCCAACCCCGGCCAGGCAAAGCGCACCGGCAACACCAGCCGCTTGTTTGGCCCGCTGCCAAAGGTAATGCCATCCGTCGTGTCGATGGTGATCGCCACACCTTCACTGTCCGCCGTTGGCGGCTGCCCCGGCATGATTTTTTCCAGCAGCTTATCGCTGCGCAACCCGGCCTTCATATTGGTCGTAATTTCGATCCCGGCCCGGAAATCCGTTTTGTACTGGAAAAACGCCTCCAGATGCCCGCCGTCAAAGTTCAGCGGCGGCACCGACTTCGGTGCCAGTTGCAGGAATGTCAGGCTGAGGCGTTTTTCTGCATAGTTCCATTCCAGCTTGTCTTCCAGTTTGGTTGACGCGTTGTCGATGCCCAAAACAAGGCTCACCAACTCATTAAACCCGTCGATCACGCCATTGCCGATGTTCGAGAACAGCTTTTTGATCGGCGCATTCATGCCGTTGATTTCGTCTTTGATCTGCTTAACCTTGGCATCCCGCCCCGGTCCCGCCGGTGTTTGCTCCGCCAGCTTGTCTGCACATTTGCCAATTGCACTGTCATAGGCCACCAGCAGTTTGCCCAGTGCCGTCAACGCCCGTGCCAACTCGTCAGCCTGAAACGGCGTTTTGGCAATTTCCGCCGCCATTTCTGTAACGGCGGCCTTGCCCTTGTCGATGTCCGTCTGAATAGCTGCAACCAACGCCGTCACCAGCGGCACCAGTGCATCGATATCGGCCTTCAGTGCGGCAAACGCGGCCTTGGTGGTGCCTTCGGTTCCATCAAACAGCGACGCCACCAGCGACCCTGTATCGTTGAAACTGGACCCCACAAGATCACCCGCCCGACTATGGGCAAATCCGGCAAAACCACGGCCAAAGGCCTCGATTGCATTGTCGCTCACAGCAATACCTCACCAGCTTGCGCCCGGTCAGGCGCAGTTCCGATACAGTTCAGGAGGAGGAAGGCCAAGACGGACATTCAGAAGGTCAGAAAATCAAGGAAAGCAACGGATTAATCAAAACAGATTTGGAAAGGATGTATTGTAGTGTGTGAAAAGCCTATCGGAAAAAGGGCTTTTCCGCAATCCTTTTCGCGTCCAGATTGCGCGGATTTCTGCCGATGCCCGGTTTAGGGCTGCGCCATCCTGCCCGCAACCGGATCAAAAACCGTCGCCATATTGTTGAAAAAAATCAGGTTTCCCTGACCATTGCCGCGCCTTGAATATCCGCTGCGGGTGGGCCCGACCGGTCAGCTTCCGCGCCTTTGCCGTCGCGCCACGGGCCGTTTTTCGCACCGCGCCGCGCCACCCGCCAGTGCCTTCGCACGGCTGTCATGCAGCTTGACTCACCTTTCAACGCATCAGCCGGTCAGCCCCGATTCGGCGGCCGAACCGGCAGCGCAGCGCAGGCAACAGGCGCATCTTTCTTGTGCATGATTGACGCGCATATAGCATCATTGTATTTTGGATCATTGTCAGGAGTTCCACAATGCAAACTCAGCTTAGAAAATCCACCAACCTGTCGCTGGACGGCGCGCTGTTATCCGAGGCTAAGTCTTTGAAAGTGAACCTGTCCCGCGCCGCCGAGGACGGCGTTCGACGCGCCGTGGCTCAGGCCCGCGCCGAAAGCTGGCGTTCCGAAAATGCAGCCGCACTGGAAAGTTCGAACAGCTATGTCGACATGCATGGCCTTCCACTCGATGGCTTCCGGCAATTTTGATGGCAAAATATGATGTTTTTCCTGACCCGGGCGGTCGGGGCTTTCTGCTGGATGTCCAGTCCGATCTACTTGACGGTCTGAACACCCGCGTCGTTGTTCCGGTGATGGCGCTGGACAGGGCTCCTTTGCCGGCCAGACGATTGAACCCGGTGTTCGACGTTCAAGACGTTCCACATGTCATGGTAACGCAATTCATGTCGGCTGTTCCGGTATCCATACTTAAAGCGCCGGTGGCAAACCTTGGCACCAAGTTTTCCGAAATTACAGCCGCTATCGATATGCTAACGCAAGGATTCTGATTTTCGAAAGATATACCTGTATTACATAAATCTTATTATAGGTTATTGCACCGTAGGCCGGGCACAATCCATTTTGGTTTGCATCACGTGCTAATCCCTCTTCATTTTCAAGGAGGCTGTGATGTGACGACCTTTTTGGACCTGTCGCGGTTTCGTTCCGGTCTTTTGGGAGCAATACTCGCCATCAAGGGTCGAACCATGCGTCCGACGGATATGGCAGCGATACACAGCGACGAGGTCAAGCGGGATGCCGTTCGCATCGCGAAAACCAGCGGCCTGACAAGGCGTCAGGTCGCGTCTGATTTAGGGATTGGGCATTCGACCCTCGGCAAGTGGGTGCGAGTATTTTCTGAAGATGCAAAGGTGCCTGCGCAGGATGCCGAGTTTCTTCGCGGCTTAAAAGCCGGGAAGTTTCAGTATATTGCCGAGTATCGCGGCACCCTGATTGCGGTGCCTGTGGCTGCGGCACGCCAGATGTGATTATTTTAGCTGACCCTATCCCCGGCATACCAGACAGCCGCCACCCGCCACTGCGCATCGAACCGCACCAGATGGGCCGCACGCCCCGGTGCCAGATGACCATGGCTTTGTGCGGCGCTGATCACCGCCGCTGGAATCGACGTGGCCATCGCGATGGCCCGCGCCGGGGACAGGCCCGCGGTTTGCACGATGAATCTCACCGCCTGCGGCAGCGACAGATCGGCCCCCGCCAAGGTGCCGTCGGCAAGGGTCAGTCGCCCCCGTTCCCGCTGCACCACCCGGCCCTCCAGGGTGATCTGCCGCAGATCAGTCCCGGCAAACGCCATGCAATCAGACACCAGAAACACGCCATCGGTCTTGGCACCCAGGGCTGCGCGGATCGTTGCCGCATGCACATGGATGCCATCCGCAATCAGCCCCGCCGTGATATCACTGTCCAGCACCGCGCCCACAAGGCCGGGTTCGCGGTTGCCAAGCTGGCTCATCGCGTTGAAAAGATGGGTGGCACAGTTTGCCCCGGCCTTTATCGCAGCCATCGCCACATCATAGCTGCAATCACTATGCCCCAGACTGACAATCACCCCCGCCGCCGCCAATGTGGCGATCTGTGCGGGGCTGGCACTTTCGGGTGCGACCGTCACCATCAGCGCCGGCAGATGCCGGGCCGCACCGCACAGTTGCGCCAGATCATCGTCTGTCATCGGGCGGATCAGAGCCGGATCATGCGCACCTTTGCGCCGATGGTCCAGATGCGGCCCTTCCAGATGCAGGCCCAGAAAGCCGGGCATCTGCGCGCGCCCTGCCGCGATGGCCACACTTATCACTTGCCGCGTCGCCGCAGGGGTATTGGTGATCAAAGTCGCCAGTATACCCGCTGACCCCAACCGCAGGTGGGTGGCGCAAATCTCGCGCAGTGCCTTCAGATCGGTGTGGGCGTCCACCATCCGCCCGGCCCCGCCGTTCACCTGCAGATCAATCAGCCCCGGTGCCAGAATACCGCCATCCAGCGCCACACGGCTGCCCGGCAAACCCGGATCATCCGGCACCACGGCCTGAATGATGCCACCGTCCACAACAACCACATGCCCGTCCAACAGCCGCGTGCCGTCAAAAACCTGCGCGCCGGTCAGAACAAACCCGGTCATAGCGTTTCGGTGACTTTGCGCAGATGCGGCGGGGTGTCGGGATCAAAGCCACGGCGGCGCGCCAGCGTCTCGATAAATCCATAAAACCCGACGATCAGCGCCAGCGGGGCCACCAGCGGATGCAACCCCGGCACCGATGGCAGCGTGGTGGCCCCTTTGGCCGCAGCTCCGGTCAAAAACACATCCGCCCCCTGCCCCGCCAGCCGTTCGGCGGTGCTCACCAGTTGCGGCAGGGCGGCATCGTCTATCCCCAGGGCAAACACCGGAAACCCGGCCTGCACAATCGCCGCCGGGCCATGCAACACCTCGGCCGCCGAATAGGCCTCGGCGTGCAGCCCGCAGGTTTCCTTGAACTTCAGCGCCGCCTCATTGGCGATGGCAAAGGCGGGCCCGCGCCCCAGCACATACAGCGATTGCGCATGGGCCAGCCGTGCGGCCAAAGGCGACCAATCGAGGTGCAACGCCCGGTCAAATGCATCGGGCAAGCTGGCCACCGCCGTCTGCAGACCCGCGTCCTGCCGCCATTCCGCCAGCAACGCCAACCCCGCCACCGCCGAGGTGACGAATGTTTTGGTCGCAGCTATGCTTTGTTCAACCCCCGCCTGCAGGGCCAGGCAATGGTCACTTACCGCCGCCATCGGCGCGTCGGCAAAATTGGTGATGGCGATCGTCATCGCCCCCGATGCCCCGGCGGATCGCATCATCTCGACAATATCGGGGCTGCGGCCCGACTGGGAAATCCCGATGCAGGCCGCCCCCTGCAGCCGCAACGACGCGCCATAAATCGACGCGATGGATGGCCCGACCGATGCCACCGGCACCCCCGCTGCCAATTCGATACAGTATTTCAGATAGGTAGCCACATGATCGGACGATCCGCGCGCCACGGTGACAATCAGGTGCGGGTCACGTTCGCGCAACGCCGTCGCCGCCGCCAGCACCGCTGGCCGCGACAGGCTTAGAAACCGCGCGGCGGCCTCGGGTATTTCGGCCACCTCTTGCGCCATGAAACTGATGGTCATGGGCCGCCCCTTTCACTGTCTGCTGCCAGCTTTAGCTCTACCGCGAAATCATAGGCATCGCCGCGATAGATTGACCGGGTAAATTCCACCACCCGCCCGGATGGCAAATAGGATATCCGTTCGATTTTCAGACTGGCAGACCCTTCGCTGACACCCAATAATTTTGCATCCTGCACCCCCAGATTGGCCGCCGATATGCGTTGTACCGCCCGCACCGGGCGCAAGCCCCGCTGTTGCAGCGTGGCATAAAGCGAGGTGGTGACGGAGTCCGGATCGGGCAACAGCGCCGCAGGCAACGCCGCGCGTTCAATCGCCAACGGCTGGCCGCCGCTGCTGCGCACCCGCTCCAATCGGGCGACGCGGTCCTCCGAGGCAAGGCCAAGCGCCATCACCTCTTCGGGCGTAGGCAAAAACAACGCCCGGCACAGCCAGATCGATTCCGATGCCTTGCCGCGCCGCGCCATATCATCGGTGAACGAGGTCAACGTTGACAGCGCCTGTTCCAGTTTCACCACCCGTTGCGCCACAAAGGTGCCCGAGCCGCGCCGCTGCACCAGCTCACCCGCCGCTACCAGCGATTGAATGGCGCGGCGCACCGTCACCCGCGACAGCCCCGACATCAGGGCCAGATCACGTTCGGGCGGCAGGCTGCTGCCATGCACCAATCGCCCCGACGCAATGCCCTCGACAATCCGGCGGTGCAGTTGCAGATACAGCGGCCCCGCCCCGGCCTTGGCAAAGGTTTCGGACGCAAACAGCGCGTTCATGCGACCCCCCCCGGTTGCTGCGCCAGCCACAACGCCCCGTCAACGCCACTGCCCAAGGGCGGTTGAATCGTCCAGTCAGCGGCAAACCGCGGCGCAAACCGGGCCCCAAGACCACCCAGAAACACCAGTGGCAAAGGGGCGGCGGGCTGCAACAGCGCAACAGCCGCCGCAATATCAGCCGATGCGCGCGCCATGATCGCGCGCGCTGCCGGATCATCCGAATCGGCGATGCGGCGCGCAAACCGGGCGTAATCGGCAGGCACTGCTGTGGTGCCAAAGGCCATCACCCCGCCGTCGCCGCCCAATTCGTCCAACACCGATTGCAGCAACGGCGTCAGCGCGGCAAACCCGTCCACCGCCCGCAAACTGGCCGACAACAGCGCGCGGCCCATCCAGGCCCCGCTGCCCTCATCCCCCAAAACCAAGCCCCTGCCCCCGATACTATGGGCTACGCCAGCCAACTGTCGCACAAACACCGATCCCGTGCCAATCGCCGCCACAATACCATCGCCGTCATGCAAAGCGCCTTTCAGCGCAGTGGTGGCGTCGGTGTCAATGCGCAGCCGGGCAAACGGCAGCCGTGCGCGCAACTGTGTGGCACAAGACGGAATATTCGCCCCCGCCAACCCCATCGCCACCGACAGACCCGGCATGTCCGGGGCCAGCGCCCTTTGGCGCAGCACATCCCGGGTGATGGCAAGAATATTGGCGGTGGCCGTGTCCAGATCAGACGCTATGTTGGCGGGCCCGCCTTCGGCCTGCGCCAGTACAATACCATCAACGTCGGCCAAAGCCGCCCGACAGCCCGATCCCCCCCCATCAATTCCCAGAAAAAACCGCATCATGATTCCTTTGGCTGCAAAGATACCAAAACAATACCAAATAGAAAGCGATATCTGCATCAGGCAAGAAAATGCCGCAAAATCCGGATAATACGCGACCTTCTTCGCGTAAAAGCGGGTAGATACAAATCAGACTTTACAATTGGTATTATTTTGGCATTGTATTGCAAGAGAGGGAATCAGATGGCGGATCGCACCACAGAACAGCTTCATCCGGGCGCTGCCGGGTTGCATCTGGCGGCAACGGCAGATGTGCTTGCGCGCCTGCTGGATGCTCAGATCGCCGCCGTGGCATCGGTGCGCCCTGCCCTGCCCGTCCTGGGCGGTGCGGCGGATGCGGCGGCAACGGCGCTGCGGTCCGGCGGAAAGCTGGGCTATGCCGGGGCCGGATCGTCTGGCCTGATGGCTTTGGCCGATTGTCTGGAACTGTGGGGCACGTTTGGCATTCCGGTTGACCGCACGCCGATGTTGTTTGCGGGCGGGGCGGCGGCGCTTTTGCACATGACCGGGAATGTAGAGGATGATCCCTCACTGGCCGCAACCGATCTGACACACGCGGATTTTACCAAGGGCGATCTGCTGGTCTGCGTGTCAGCCTCTGGCACAACACCTTATACTTTGGCGGTGGCGCAGGGCGCGCAAGGCGCAGGCGCGCGGATCATTGCCCTGTCAAACGTCGCCGGATCGGCCCTGCTGGCCATGGCCGATTTCCCGGTTTTCCTTGATACCGGTCCCGAAGTTATTGCCGGATCCACCCGCATGGGGGCGGCGTCGGCGCAAAAGGTGGCGTTGAACATGCTGTCGGCACTGGTGGGCATAAGGCTTGGCCATGTCCATGACGGCTATATGGTGAATGTCGTCGCCGAGAATGCCAAACTGACCCAGCGCGCCGCGCGGATCGTGGCGGCAATATCGGGGGTGGATTTACCCACAGCCCATGCCGCGATGCAGGCGGCTGGCGGAGCGGTAAAACCGGCCGTCCTGATCGCCCTTGGATCAACACCCGCTCAGGCCATCACGATGTTGCAAACCACGGGCGGTGATTTATCCGCCGCCCTGAACCACCCAAAACCGCTTTGATCAACCGGGCCGAATGCCCGCCAAAAGGGAGACGACAATGACCATGAAAACCCTGCATATTGCCTTTCTGACCAGCACCCTGCTGGCCGGTATGGCCCATGCCCAAGACGTGACGTTAACCATTGAATCCTGGCGCAACGACGACCTTGCGATCTGGCAGGAAAAAATCATCCCCGCGTTCGAGGCGCAAAATCCCGGCATCAAGGTGCAGTTCACCCCATCCGCCCCCGCCGAATACAACGCGGTGCTGAACTCGAAACTCGATGCAAACTCCGCCGGTGATATGATCACCTGTCGCCCGTTTGATGCCTCGCTTGAACTTTACAACAAAGGTCAGCTTGCGGATCTGACATCGCTGGCGGCAATGGCCAACTTCTCGCCCGTGGCCAAATCCGCATGGCAAACCGATGATGCATCGGCCACGTTCTGCGTGCCGATGGCCTCGGTGATCCACGGCTTTATCTATAACAAAGACGCGTTTGACGCGCTTGGCATCGCCGTGCCTGCGACCGAGGCTGAATTCTTTGCAGCCCTCGACAAGATCAAGGCCGACGGCACCTATATTCCAATGGCGATGGGCACCAATGACCAATGGGAAGCCGCGACCATGGGCTATAACAACATCGGCCCAAATTACTGGAAGGGCGAAGAAGGTCGCCTTGCGTTGATCAAGGGCGAGCAGAAACTGACCGATCCGCAGTGGGTGGCCCCCTATGCGACGCTGGCGAAATGGAAAGATTATCTGGGCGACGGCTTTGAAGCGCAGACCTATCCCGACAGCCAGAACCTGTTCACCCTTGGCCGTGCTGCGATCTATCCCGCCGGATCGTGGGAGATTTCGGGCTTCAACACCCAGGCCACCTTCAAGATGGGGGCGTTTGCACCACCGGTGCAGGCTGCGGGCGACACCTGCTATATTTCGGATCACACCGACATCGCTTTGGGCATGAACGCAAAATCGGCGCACCCCGAGGAAACCAAGAAGTTTCTGGAATGGGTAGGCTCGGCTGAATTCGCCACACTTTATGCCAACGCTTTGCCGGGGTTCTTCTCGCTCAATTCCGCCCCGGTGACGATGGAAGACCCGCTGGCACAGGAATTTGTGTCTTGGCGCGACAAATGCCAGTCGTCGATCCGGTCAACCTATCAGATCCTGTCGCGCGGCACCCCGAACCTGGAAACCGAAACCTGGAACGCATCGGTCAACGCCATCAAAGGCACGGAAACCCCCGAAGCTGCGGGCGCACGCCTGCAAGCGGGCCTTGCAACATGGTACGCGCCGCAAAAGTGATACAACCGGGCGGCCCCCCAAACCGGGGCCGCCCACCGCCCTTTCCAACATCAGAGGCCGCCATGGCAAGCCGTGCATTCCGCTGGCATATTCCGGTATTTCTGGCCCCCGCCGTGCTGGTTTACACCGCGATCATGATTATCCCGCTGTTCGGCACGCTGAACCTGTCGCTGTATAACCGCGACGGCAACACCCAGATTTTCGTGGGCCTCGCGAATTTCGCCACCCTGTTTGGTGATCCGAACTGGTCGGGGGCGTTCTGGAATGCGCTTGGCAACAACGCGTGGTTTTTCGTGGTGCATATGCTGGTGCAAAACCCCATCGGCGTTTTGCTGGCGGCGATCCTGTCGAACCCCCGTTTGCGGATGGCAGCCGTCTACCGAACCGCCATTTTCGTGCCCGCGATCCTAAGTTTCGTCATCGTCGGCTTTGTCTGGAAACTGATCTTGTCGCCAATCTGGGGCATCGCCCCCGGCATGCTGGATTGGGTCGGCCTGAAATTCCTGTATCTGCCGTGGCTTGGCAAGGCAGATTACGCGCTGACCACGCTTGCGCTGATATCGGTCTGGCAATTTGTCGGCATCCCGATGATGCTGATTTACGCGGCCCTGCTGAACATCCCGTCCGAGGTGCTGGAAGCCGCCGAAATGGACGGCATCACCGGATCAAGCCAGTTCTGGAAGATCAAACTGCCGCTGATCCTGCCGTCCATCGGCATCATATCTATCCTGACATTCGTCGGCAATTTCAACGCCTTCGATCTGATCTATGTGGCCCAAGGCGCGCTGGCAGGCCCCGATTATTCGACTGACATTTTGGGCACCTATCTTTACCGCACCTTCTTTGGGTTTCAGTTGCAACTTGGCGATCCGAATATGGGGGCGACGATTGCCACCGCGATGTTCGCCGTCATCCTGTTGGGGGTCTGCATCTATCTGTTCGCCATCCAGACGCGGCTGCGTCGATATCAGTTTTAGGGGCAACAGATGGCCACCCGCACCCCCCTGTCCCGCAGCATCGCCGCCCATTCGGTGCTGATCGCCTATTCCGCGATCTGCCTGTTTCCGGTGTTTGTCGTGCTGATCAACAGCTTCAAATCCCGCAAGGCGATATTCGCCGATCCGCTGGCTATGCCCACCGCCGATACCTTTGATCTGATCGGCTATACCACGGTTCTGAAACAGGGCGATTTCTTTCAATACTTCCTGAACTCGATGAGCATCACCGTGGGCAGCCTGTTCTTTGTGCTGCTGTTCGGGGCGATGGCGGCCTTCGCGCTGAGTGAATACCGGTTCAAGGGCAACACCCTGACCGGCCTCTATCTGGCACTGGGGATCATGATTCCGATCCGGCTGGGCACGGTGGCGATCTTGCAACTGATGGTCGCTTCGGGTCTGGTGAACACCCGAACAGCACTTGTGCTGGTTTATACCGCCCAAGGTCTGCCGCTGGCGGTGTTCATCCTGTCGGAATTCATGAAGCAGGTGTCAGACGATCTGAAGAATGCCGGGCGGATCGACGGTTTGTCGGAATACCGGATTTTCTTTACGTTGGTCTTGCCGTTGGTGCGCCCGGCAATGGCCACGGTAGCGGTGTTTTCGATGATCCCGATCTGGAACGATCTTTGGTTTCCGTTAATCCTTGCCCCCGCCGAAGCGGTGAAAACGCTGACGCTGGGCAGCCAGATTTTCATTGGACAGTTCGTAACAAACTGGAATGCCGTTCTGGCGGCCCTAAGCCTGGCCATTGTGCCGGTGCTGATTTTATATCTCATTTTCTCACGGCAACTGATCCGTGGAATTACAGCAGGAGCGGTAAAATGATCCGTGTGTTGGTGGCGGGTTTGGGAAATATGGGGCGCAGTCATGCATTGGCCTATCATCACAATCCGGCGTTTCAGATTGTCGGGCTGGTAAACCGCTCCGCCGTGGACTTGCCCCCCGAATTGCGGGGATACAGCGTCACCGCCGATTACCACGCGGCATTGGCAAACCTGAAGCCAGACCTCGTGTGCATCGCCACCTATTCCGACAGCCACGCCGATTACGCCTGCGCCGCGATGGACGCGGGCGCGGATGTGTTTGTGGAAAAGCCGCTGGCCACCACCTCCGCCGATGCCCGCCGGGTGCAGGCGCATGCGCTGGCGACAGGACGGCAGGTTATCGTGGGCTATATCCTGCGCCATCACCCCAGTTGGATCCGCCTGATCGCTGAGGCGCGTGCGTTGGGCGGCCCCTATGTGTTCCGGCTGAACCTGAACCAGCAATCATCGGGGCCCACTTGGGACGTGCACAAGGCGCTGATGCAAACCACCTCGCCTATTGTTGATTGCGGGGTGCATTATGTCGATGTAATGTGCCAGATCACCGACGCCACCCCGGTTGAGGTGCGCGGCATGGGCCTGCGCCTGTCACCTGAAATCGCCGCCGATATGTATAATTACGGCCATTTTCAGGTGCTGTTTTCCGATGGATCATTGGGCTGGTATGAGGCGGGCTGGGGCCCGATGATGTCTGACACCGCGTTTTTCGTCAAAGACGTGATCAGCCCGAACGGTGCCGTTTCCA
Source organism: Cypionkella sp. (assembly GCA_043766915.1). Taxonomy (GTDB): domain Bacteria; phylum Pseudomonadota; class Alphaproteobacteria; order Rhodobacterales; family Rhodobacteraceae; genus JANNAT01. The sequence goes on along the minus strand of JAYUHO010000171.1, from coordinate 2,178 downwards.
TCCGCATGCCCGAAACTGCCCGCTCGGATGACATTGACACGCATACCAAAACGTCGCTCTTGCGGGTGCACAAAGTGGCGGGCGGCGACACCGATATTTCCATGGCGGACGAACCGGGCCACCAAGACCTGTGCGACCGCGAACAGGCCTACGTGGCCCGCGCCATCCTTGAAAACCTTGATCTGACCCGTCACATACAAGACGCGGTGCAATCGCTGATCATTTGCTTGGCCGCAGATGAAAGCGTGCGCTCGGGCCTTCCCGTGAAACTGTAGGAGGCCGCCATGGGTGCCCTGACACTGAAAGACGTCTCGAAATCCTTTGGGGCCACAAAGGTGATCCAGGGCGTCAATCTTGACGTGGCCGACGGCGAGTTTTGCGTGTTTGTCGGCCCCTCGGGCTGTGGCAAATCAACCTTACTGCGGATGATCGCGGGGCTTGAAGATTGTTCGGGTGGTGAGGTGCTGATCGACGGCAAGCGGGTGAACGAAATGGCCCCGGCCAAGCGCGAACTGGCGATGGTGTTTCAATCCTACGCGCTGTATCCGCATCTGACGGTGCGCGACAACATGGGGCTGGCCCTAAAACAGGCGGGCTTTACCAAACCCGATATCACCCTCGCCACTGACCGCGCCGCCGCCATGCTGGCGCTGGAAACGTTGCTGCACCGCCGCCCGGCCGAACTGTCAGGCGGTCAGCGTCAGCGTGTTGCCATCGGCCGCGCCATCGTGCGCACCCCGAAACTGTTCTTGTTTGATGAGCCGCTGTCGAACCTTGACGCCGCCTTGCGGGTGGCGACTCGCATCGAAATCGCCCGCCTGCACCGCGATCTGGCGGCCACGATGATCTATGTGACGCATGACCAGATAGAGGCGATGACACTGGCCGACCGCATCGTTGTGTTGCGCGCAGGACGTATCGAACAGGTGGGCGCCCCGATGGAGCTGTATAACAACCCCGCCAACACCTTTGTCGCGGGCTTTATCGGATCACCGCAGATGAATTTTCTGGTGGCCGGTGCCTTGGGGATGCGGTCCGACACCATGGGCGTGCGCCCCGAACATCTGGCCATCGCGCGTGATGCCGGGCAGATGGCGGGCACAGTGTCGCATATCGAAAAGCTGGGCGGTGAGACACTGGTTTACGCGCAGGTGCCCGCTCAGGGTTTGCTGACAGTGCGGTTGTTCGGCGAGCATGATTTTAGCGTTGGCGAGCCCGTCCACATCACCCCCGACGCCGCCCGCGCCTTTCATTTTGACAAGGCAGGCCTGCGGTTGCGGTAAATGGCTGTTGGTCTGATTTGCTTTGCGCTGAATAACAGTTGTCAAACCTGCCATTTTTCAGAGATGTCGCAAAAAAGAGGACTATCATGATCAGCGCAGACCTTGGATCAAAACTTGAAGGCTTTGGCGCGCAGTTGTTTGGATCTTGCTGATATGCCAATGGCTTGGCCAAGCGTGCCGCGTTATGAACACTAAAGTGTATTCCAATTAATGTGGTCCACCACATCAAATTCAAAACGCTGTAAGCATCCGCTGGCGCGTGCATCGCCGCTATCTGATTTTCTACCGTGTCGCGGCAGATCGCATCACAATCCTGCACGTCTTTAACGGTGCGGTGGATGGTGACGTGATCCTGTCTCCAGATGGCTGACGGTGCCATCAGGCTTGCCCGACCTTAGGTCCCACCCACCGCGTGCTTGTCCACAAAAGCCCCGGGGCCAGCACGGTGCTCTGCACCGGATGCGGTTGCGCCCTGATCGGTTTGAAACGAGGCGGCCGGACTGGCACGCCCCGAAGGTTACACCTTAACTCCGCATCTCTGCGGTCCGGCTTTGCACATCTGCCCCGCGCCCAAGATTGGTCTGATGCGCAGACTTGGTTTCTTGCGCCACGCTTGCCGCCAAAAGCCCCGGCAAACATCCGCAATCAAAGCGGGTTCCCGCAAACTGAAACGCCGTCAGGATTTGCGAAGCTGCGTCATGGGCAATGGCGTCGGTCAGTTGAATCTCGCCGCCGCTGCCTTTGCGCGTTTGCGCCAGTGCTGCGAAAATGCTGGGGTCCAGAATGTATCGCCCCACCGCAGCCAGCGTGCTGGGGGCAAGGGCAGCGCCCGGCTTTTCCACCATCCCGCTGACCCGCACAGACCGCGACAGCAGCGATCCCGCGGGTCGGAAAA
>JAYUHO010000170.1:0-1885 GCA_043766915.1 Cypionkella sp. | reverse complement strand
CGTTTTGCGCCGCCGCTGCATCGCGCGACCGGGTCCATTCGGCCAGACGGTCCAGCTGATCGGCCTCGGCCTCTGGATCGGCCTGCATCACCGTGCTGGTCCCGGCGGTCAGCGGGCTTTGCTCTGCCGCTTGCCAACGATTGACCCCGACCACCGTCGTTTCCCCGGTTTCTATTGCGGCAATGCGGGCGGCATTGCTGTCAACCAGCCGCGCCTTCATGTAGTCAATCGCACCAACCGCCCCACCCATTGCATCAATCTGCGCCAGTTCGGCGCGGGCTTCGGCCTTGAGCACGTCAACTTTGCGGGTAATCGCAGGGTTTCCATCGAATAAATCGTCAAATTCCAACAGATCGGTTTCATAGGCCAAAATCTGTTGCATCCGCAGCGACCATTGCTGATCCCAGGGACGGGGCAAGCCCAGAGCCTCGTTCCAGGCCGGCAATTGCACCGCCCGGGCGCGGGCATTTTTCGACAATGTCACCGCCAGCATTTCGATCAAAATCCGATAGACGTTATTTTCTGGCTGTTGTTCGGTCAGGCCAAGCGAGTTGACCTGCACCCCATATCGAAATCGCCGATATCTGGGGTCGTCAATTCCGTATCGAGATTGGCAGATGTCATCCCAAAGCTCGGTAAAGGCGCGCATCTTGCAAAGTTCGGTCACAAACCGGATGCCCGCATTCACAAAGAACGAAATCCGCCCGACCATGGCGGGAAACACCTCGGGCGGCACCTTGGTTTTCAGATCGTCCAGCACGGCTGTGGCTGTCGCCAGTGCAAAAGCCAGCTCTTGTTGTGGTGTCGCCCCCGCTTCTTGCAAATGATAGGAACAGACATTCATCGGGTTCCATTTCGGCAAATGCGTCTGGGTCCAGGCGGCCACATCGGTGATCATCTGGAGCGATGCGGCGGGCGGGCAGATATAGGTGCCGCGCGACAGATATTCCTTGATGATATCATTCTGCACCGTGCCTTGCAGCGCTGCCAGATCACCCCCCCGTTCCTCGGCCAGCGCCACATACAGCGCCAATAGCCACGGGGCCGTAGCATTGATTGTCATTGACGTGTTCATCTGCTCCAGCGGAATATCCGCAAACAGGCTGCGCATATCGCCCAGATGGCAGACTGGCACGCCCACTTTGCCCACTTCGCCTTGGGCCAGAATGTGATCACTGTCATAGCCGGTTTGGGTGGGCAGATCAAAAGCCACCGACAGCCCGGTTTGCCCCCGCGCCAGATTGGCCCGGTACAGTGCATTGGACGCAGCCGCGGTTGAGTGCCCGGCATAGGTGCGGAATATCCAAGGCTCATCTTTGGCTGTCATCACCAGGCACCTTTAGTTGGCGCAACAAAATTGCGCACAGAAACCTCTATCTGACACTTTATGCCGCTGTCAATTCGCGGCGTTGCAGCATCACGGGATTTACGGCAGCGTGGTTAGCTGTCACGGTTCCGCCATGAACCATCCTGTTGAACTACCGCTTTGGCTGCTGGTCCTGATCCTGCTTTTCGCCGGCGTCACCTTTGCCTCGCATTTTCTGTTCCCTTCGGTGCGCTGGTTTTTCCGCAAACGGATGGAGCGGGCGGTGGCCCGGCTGAACCTGCGGCTGCAACGGCCGATCGAGCCATTCAAGCTGGCGCGGCGTCACGACATGATCCAGCGGCTGATCTATGACCCGGCCGTGACCGAGGCAATTGTCGAACACGCCACAACCAACAAGGTGCCCGAGAATGTCGCCTTCGAGATGGCCCGCCGCTATGCCCGCGAAATCGTGCCCTCGTTTTCCGCCACCGCCTATTTCACCTTTGGCATCAGGGTGACAAAATGGGTGTCGCAGTCGCTGTATCAGATCAGGCTGGGCAATTTTGACCGCGATACGCT
>JAYUHO010000169.1:0-1889 GCA_043766915.1 Cypionkella sp. | reverse complement strand
GAACCGGGTGATCCTGAACGCGCGCCGGATGTCGGCCCCCTGCCAGATCAATATGCCGCGCGATTACTGGACCCAGGTGATTGATATCGACCTGCCCGCAATGGTGGAATTTGAGCGGCCTTCGGGGGGCGAAGACGCTATAGTCGCCGCCGCCGCCCTGCTGTCATCCGCCAGGTTTCCGGTGATCCTGAACGGGGCGGGCGTGGTGATTGGCGGGGCAATCCCCGCATCCATGGCGCTGGCCGAACGGCTGGATGCGCCTGTGTGCGTGGGCTATCAGCACAATGATGCTTTTCCCGGCTCACACCCGCTGTTTGCGGGGCCGTTGGGCTATAACGGGTCGAAGGCGGCAATGGAGTTGATTTCTGCTGCGGATGTGGTATTGTGTCTGGGTACCCGCTTGAACCCGTTCTCAACGCTTCCGGGATACGCGCTGGACTATTGGCCACGCGAGGCCAAGATCATCCAAGTCGACATCAACCCGGATCGGATCGGGCTGACCAAGAAGGTTACTGTTGGCATTGTCGGCGACGCTAAAAAGGTCGCCGAAGCGGTATTGGCGCGTCTTGCCCCTGCCGCAGGTAATCATGGGCGATCCGAACGCAAAGCCAAAATTGCACAAACCAAATCCGGCTGGCTGCAGGCGCTTTCGTCGATGGATCACGAAGAGGATGACGCCGGCACCACGTGGAATGCCCGCGCCCGCGCCGATAAACCCGATTGGATGAGCCCCCGTATGGCGTGGCGCGCGATCCAGTCCGCCCTGCCCAAAGATGCGATTATCAGCAGCGACATTGGCAACAACTGCGCGATAGGCAACGCTTACCCGACATTTGAACAGGGCCGCAAATATCTTGCGCCGGGTCTGTTTGGCCCCTGTGGTTACGGTTTACCAGTGGTGGTGGGCGCAAAAATCGGCTGCCCTGATGTGCCGGTGGTTGGCTTTTCCGGCGACGGGGCCTTCGGCATTGCGGTGACAGAACTGACCGCGATTGGCCGCCCGGAATGGCCTGCCGTCACCATGGTGGTGTTTCGAAACTACCAATGGGGCGCGGAAAAGCGCAACTCTACCCTGTGGTATGAGGATAATTTCATTGGCACGGAACTGGATACCGACGTGTCTTATGCAGGCATTGCAAAGGCTTGCGGGTTGCAGGGCGTGGTGGCCCGCACAATGGACGAGTTGCGCGATGCTTTGGCAAAAGCGGTGGTCGATCAGATGCAACACGGCAAGACCACTCTGATCGAGGCGATGATCAATCAGGAACTGGGGGAACCCTTCCGCCGGGATGCGATGAAAAAGCCGGTCGCGGTGGCGGGGATATCGAAGGCGGATATGCGCCAGCAGACCGTTTGATGCGCCTGGGACGGGGTGACCCCAAAATTTTTCGGCGAAAAATGGTAGGTGGCCGCCGCCATGCCGTTTGACCTTGGCCCCGCTGCGCTGACATGGATGGCCGTCGCGGTGCTGATCGCGGCGTTTGTGCGCGGCTATTCTGGGTTTGGGTTTTCGGCGATGGCGATTGCCGCGTCCAGCCTTGTCACCAACCCGCTGAACTTTGTCGCCGTGGTGGTGATCCTCGAAACCGCGATGTCGCTGCAAGCCGCGCGGGGGGCGGGGCCGGATATTGATTGGCGGCGTGTGGTGTGGCTGTTGGCGGGGGCGGCGGTTGGTTTGCCGCTGGGACTTTGGATATTGACCGGGGTCAGTGAAGATACTGCGCGGGCGGTGATTTCCGCCTATGTGCTGGTGATGTGCGGCGTTCTGTTGGCTGGCTGGCGGCTGCGGGGGCAAGTGCGGGGCCCGGCCAATGCGGTGGCGGGGCTGGTGTCGGGTCTGGCCAATGCACCGGGGATGGGCGGCTTGCCCATAGCGGCGTTCTTTGCGG
>JAYUHO010000168.1:0-13591 GCA_043766915.1 Cypionkella sp. | reverse complement strand
TGCTACCGAACCGCCTCTAGCCCCGCGTCCGTCAGTGTGCAATCTTGCACCACATCCGCGCCACAGTCGCGCGGTTCCAGACTTTCGGTCAGACAAATCCGCACTTCCTGAATCATCCCAGCGTCACAGGTGACGGTGATCTGATCCCGTGCCAGCCCCGGGTTGCTTTCAACAAACGCATCTTCAATAACCGAGGCGGGCACCGATAAATCCTTGGAAATCTGTGCAAATATCGGAGGGACCGTAACGGTCTGATAGGCCCGGCGCGAGGTGGCAAAGTAATCCTTCGCGGATAACCCCGAACAGCGCCCGTGCTTTTTCCATTCGTAAAACGCAAGTCCCGATCCGCCCATGATATCGGCCATGGCACCCGTGTCGCCGCGTGAGGGATCATTCTGGGCGGTGCGGCAATACGATGGATAGCCAGACTCGAGCTGTGGCCAAAGCCCGTGCAGCGTCCAGGTCAATCCACGGCCCTTATCGCATTGCGGATCGCCGCGTGCATCGCCCGTTGTCGCGCACCAATTGGCTGACCAACTCAGCGACATGATGTAGTAATCAAAATCGCCTGCCTTCTCTCCTTCGGCTTGTGCGGCCGTTCCCAGACAGATCGCCGCAATCGCTATCCAGAACAGGCGCATTTTCGCTTTCCCTTCCGCCAAAACCGCAGTATAGCAGCCTAGAATTCCCTGAAAAACGAAAACTACGCGGCCCCGGTCGCAGCCGTTTTCCCGGCTTGGGGAAGAATTGTAAAGGCCCGACCGTTTGCGGGCACATGCCAAAGGATGAACCGATGTCCAAGCCGCTGATGTCCAAGGCCACCGCCGTCTGGCTGGTTGATAACACAACGCTGACTTTCCGTCAGGTCGCCGAATTTTGTGGCATGCATGAATTGGAAGTGCAGGGCATTGCCGATGGCGATGTGGCTACAGGGGTCAAGGGATTTGATCCGGTTGGCAACAACCAGCTGGACCCGATTGAAATTGAGCGGGGCCAGAAGGATCCGCTGTATAAGCTGAAGCTGAAGTTTAACGCGAGCGCGGTGGGCGAAGAAGCGCGGCGCGGGCCACGCTATACGCCGCTGTCAAAGCGTCAGGATCGTCCGGCGTCGATTTTGTGGTTGGTGAAATTCCACCCCGAATTGTCGGATGGCGCGATTGGGAAACTGGTGGGCACGACCAAGCCGACCATTCAATCTATCCGGTCGCGCAGCCATTGGAACATCAGCAATATCACCCCGATTGATCCGGTGGCACTGGGCCTGTGCAAGCAGACCGAGCTGGACACCGCCGTTCAGGCCGCGGCGCGCAAGAAAGCCGCCGAGGGTAGCGTCATGACCGATGATGAGCGTCGGAAACTGGTGTCAACCGAGCAGTCTTTGGGTATGGCCCCGGACGCAAAAGTTCCGTCGGGGATCGCTGCGTTCACGCCTGCTGAGCGCGAAGAAAAAGCGGCGGATTACTCCGATGCGGAAAGCTTTTTCAACATGCCGCATGGCGATGATGATGACGAGGATGAGGACGACGCAGCACGCCATTGATGTGCATCGTGATCTGACGCCAAGCCCCGGCCATTTGGCCGGGATTTCTTTTCGGCCTTTTACGCCCGCCCCGCTGTGGGCGACAGCAGCAGCGGATCAATCCCCATAGATCGCAGCGCGCCCGTCCATTTTGTGGCGTTATTGTCGGAAAAGATCAGGCCCGCCTGCGCGTCAACCGTCAGCCAGTCATTGCGGCCGATCTCGGATTCGATCTGCCCCGGCCCCCAGCCGGAATAGCCCAAAGCCAGCAGCGCGCAGTCCGGGCCTGTGCCTTGGGCGATAGCCTCTAACACGTCCAAAGTGGCCGTCATGCCATAGCCGCCCGCGATCTTCATCGTGGCGGGACCGCCAGCGTAATCTGGCGAATGCAGCACAAAGCCGCGACCGCGTTCAACCGGACCACCAAAATGCACCCGGATATCGCCACCTCTGGCGGCATGCGGGATTTTCAGATGATCAAGCATCAGATCGAACGACAGTTCCGGGACAACCTTATTGACGATCAACCCCATCGCCCCATCATCGGAATGGGCGCAGATCAGAATCACCGCTCCTTCAAAGCGCGGGTCGGCCATCCCCGGCATTGCCACCAACAGTTTGCCGCATAGGTCCATCGAATCGCACTCCGGTTTGGCCTTGGCGATAGTATTATGGCCAAGATGGTGTCTGCGGCGCTGCGGCTCAACCCCCGATATGATCACGACTGGCTGGAGAGATCGTGATTTCCTATTTTGCGGCAATTGGCTATTCAGGTTGGATGATCAATCGCATGTTCATCCTTGCTCTGACACTGGTGGCCCTAAGCGTTGGCGCCGCTATGGCGCAGACGCAGGAAGAGGTTGTGTCTGCCGAAGTGCTGCCGGGGTGGCAGATGGAGAATGGCCATCGCATGGCAGGGTTAAGTCTGATCCTTGCGCCCGATTGGAAAACCTATTGGCGCGCGCCGGGAGAGGCGGGGATACCCCCGCAGTTCAACTGGTCGGGGTCGGAAAATGTGAAATCCATCCGCATCCATTGGCCAAGTCCGCAAGTGTTTCATACCAACGGGTTGCAGTCGATCGGCTATCACGACGCGGTGATTTTGCCGCTGGAGGTAACGCCGATTGATGCCAGCAGGCCGGTTATGCTGCGGGCCGAGGTTGATCTGGGGGTCTGCAAGGATATCTGCATGCCTGCGATAGTCACCGCCGAGGCGGTCTTGGAAATTCCGGGTGGTCCGGATGAGGCGATCCAAGCCGCGTTGAACGCCCAACCCAAAAGTGCCGCAGAAGGGCGTGTGACGTCCCTGACCTGTGCGGTTGATCCGATTGACGATGGGTTGCGGGTGACGGCCACCATCACGATGCCGTTCAGCGGGCAAACCGAAACCGTGGCATTCGAGTCGCGCGATCCGTTGGTTTGGGTGGGCCAGGCCGACAGTATGCGGCAAGGTGACAGCCTGATTTCGGCTGTAGACATGGTGTCAAGTTCGGGCGAACCCTTTGCGCTTGATCGTTCGGGGGTGACGGTGACGGTGCTGCAACAAGGCCGCGGCATTGAAGTGATCGGCTGCCCTGCGCCGTAGAGCGGGTTGCGACCAATCTGTTTCAGATTGGCCGCAATCCAAGACAAACGGAGACTGCGAATGTTGCGTGTTGCCTAGAATGGGGGAAGCCCATTGAAGACACCACGCTTTAGGCGAAAGGCTGACGCAGCCGCGCCTGTAGTGCCAATAAATCCGCCCAAGCCTCACGTTTTGCTGCCGGGCTGCGCAAAAGATACGTCGGATGCACCATCGGCATTGCAGGCTTGTCTGCCACTTCGGCCCAAACGCCGCGCATCCGCAAAATGCCTGTGGTGTCCAGCAGGGCGCGCAGCGGCGTGTTGCCCATCAGCACGATCATATCGGGGTTCACCAAGGCGATATGGCGGTCAAGGAACGGGCGCATCATCGCAAGGTGGGCATCTGTCGGGTCGCTGTCTTGCGGGGTGCGCCATGGCAGGGCGGGGGCAATATAGATCGCGGACCCTGCATCCGGGGCGCTGCGCGTCAAGCCGATGGCCGCAAACATCCTGTCCAGCAACACCCCCGTCTGGCCCACAAAGGGGCGGCCTTCGCGGTCTTCGGCCACGTCTGGGGCATCGGTAATGATCATCACGCGCGCCTGTGGATTACCATCCGCGAACACCAGATTGCGCGCGCCACGTTTCAGATCGCAATGGGTGAAATCCTGCATCGCGGCTTGCAAGTCGGCCAAACTGCCCGCCGCTTGTGCTGCGTGCCGTGCGGCCATGATGGCCGTTTCAAGATTTTCCGAGACAGGCAAAGGCGAGGGGGCCGCATAGAGCCGGTCAGCCGCAGGTGCCGAAACTGCGGGGATTGGCAGCGCAACCGCCACGGGTTTCACCACCTCGGGCAGACCATAGCGGTTGACGGGCGCATCGCCGATAGCCTCGGTTGCGCCCAAATCGACCTGCCATGCCAAGGCGGCAAGGTTTTCGTGCCAGCCCATCGGGCCAGAAATGTCGTCGGCGATTCCCATGCCGCAGGGTAGGCGGGCCACGCCCGTGCCACAACCCGGTTTGACCCCCTTTCTTAATCTGCGGCATGTTTCTATACACCGTTAAACCCCCATGACGGAGTTGCCCATGACTTTCCGCGCCCGCCACCTGCTGGGGATTGAACATCTGGCCCCGTCGGAAATCGTTACCATCCTTGATCTGGCGGATCGCTATGTTGATCTGAACCGCCGCACCGTGAAACAGTCGGATGCGTTGACCGGCTTGACCCAGATCAACATGTTCTTTGAAGCGTCAACCCGCACCCAAGCCAGTTTTGAGTTGGCGGGCAAACGGTTGGGGGCCGATGTGATGAACATGTCGGTGGCACATTCGTCGGTAAAAAAGGGCGAAACCCTGATTGATACCGCGATGACGCTGAACGCGATGCAGCCCGATTTGTTGGTGGTCCGTCACCCGTCGAGTGGGGCTGTGAACTTGCTGGCGTCGAAGGTGAATTGCGCGGTGCTGAACGCAGGCGACGGGCGGCACGAACACCCGACGCAGGCGTTGCTGGACGCGTTGACCATCCGCCGCGCCAAGGGCCGTATTCAACGCCTGACCGTGGCGATTTGCGGTGATATTGCGCACTCCCGGGTGGCGCGCAGCAATCTGATCTTGCTGGGAAAAATGGAAAACCGCATCCGGCTGATCGCCCCCCCCACCCTGATGCCCGCAGGGGTGCAGGATTTCGGGTGTGAGTTGTTTGACGATATGCGGCAGGGGCTAGAGGGCGCCGATGTGGTGATGATGTTGCGGCTGCAACGCGAACGGATGGACGGCGGGTTTATCCCGTCGGAACGCGAATATTACCATCGGTTCGGGTTGGACGCCGAAAAGTTAAGCCACGCCAAACCCGACGCCATCGTGATGCATCCGGGCCCGATGAACCGGGGGGTTGAGATTGACGGCGAACTTGCCGATGACATCAATCGCAGCGTTATTCAGGAACAGGTCGAAATGGGCGTGGCGGTGCGGATGGCCTGCATGGATTTGCTGGCGCGGAATTTGCGGGCCGAACGGGGCCGGGCGGCAGTAGGGGTGATGGTATGACCGACAAGCCGCCGAAAAAGCCGATGTCAGACGCCCGCATTGGCGGCATGGTGGCCACGGCGGTGCTGGTGTTTCTGGCCGTGTTTACGACGGTTTTAGTTTTGATTGCGGGGTAGGGGATAACGATGGGTTGTCTTGCCTTTGCCAAACCCGGATTGGTCAAAAAAGGAGTAGGGTGTGTGATTTCATGCACCATTGCTGAAATGATCAAAACAAAGGTGCGTGAAATCACGCACCCTGCACCTGATGGTACAAAATGACCCTGCACCTGACCAACGCCCGGCTGATCAATCCCGAAACCGGGACGGATACAATCGGCTCGATCACCCTGCACGATGGGTTGATCGCGGCGATCAATGGCACCGCCCCAAAATCGGCGAAAATTATCGACTGCGGCGGCCAACCGCTTGCGCCGGGGATGATCGATATCGGGGTGAAAATCGGTGAACCCGGAGAGCGGCATAAGGAATCCTTCCGCTCGGCTGGCATGGCGGCGGCGGCGGGTGGGGTGACGACGATCATCGCGCGGCCCGATACGCATCCGGCGATTGATACGCCCGAAGTGTTGGAGTTTGTCACCCGGCGCGCAGCGGAAAGCCCTGTGCGCATCCGCCATATGGCCGCTTTGACCAAAGCCCGCGCCGGGCATGAGATGACCGAGATCGGCTTTTTGCTGGATGTGGGCGCGATTGCGTTCAGCGATGTGTTCAATGTCTCAACCGATACCAAGGCGCTGTCCCGTGCGATGATCTATGCCCGGTCTTTGGGGGCGCTGATCATCGGCCATCCGCAGGAACCGGGGCTGTCAGCGGGGGCCGCCACCACCAGCGGCAAGTTTGCCTCCTTGCGCGGATTGCCCGGTGTATCCCCGATGGCCGAACGCATCGGGCTGGACCGCGACCTGGGGTTGGTTGAAATGACGGGCGCACGCTATCACGCCGATCAGATCACCACCGCGCGCAGTCTGTCTGCGCTGGTGCGGGCCAAGGCGAACGGGCTGGACGTGACGGCGGGGGTGTCTATCCACCATCTGACGCTGAACGAGCTGGATGTGGGCGATTACCGGACATTCTTTAAATTCACCCCGCCGCTGCGGTCTGAAGAGGACCGGCTGGCAATGGTAGAGGCGGTTGCCGAGGGGGTGATTGATATCATCAGCAGTTTCCACACGCCTGCGGACGAGGAATCCAAACGCCTGCCGTTTGAAGAGGCGGCATCGGGGGCGGTGGGGCTGCAAACGCTGCTGCCAGCGGCGCTGCGGCTGGTCCATGCCGGGCAGATTGATCTGCCGACGTTGTTCCGGGCGTTGTCGTTGAACCCCGCGCGCAGGCTGGGATTGCCGCAGGGGCGGATGGCGGTGGGTGCGCCCGCCGATCTGGTCTTGTTTGATCCGGATGCGCCCTATTTGTTGGATCGCTTCAAGCTGTTGTCAAAATCCAAGAACACACCGTTTGACGGCTGCCGGATGGAGGGTAAGGTGCTGGCAACTTTTGTGGGTGGAACCCAAGTTTACTAAAGGAGTGCCTGATGCCGGATATTATCGCCTCTCCGCTGACGTTAACGATTGTGGGCCTGTTGGCCTATCTGCTGGGGTCAATCCCGTTTGGGTTGGTGATCACCCAAGCGATGGGATTGGGCGATCTGCGCGCCATCGGATCGGGCAATATTGGCGCGACAAACGTGCTGCGCACCGGGAATAAGGGCGCGGCATTGGCCACATTACTTCTTGATGCGGCCAAGGGCGGTATTGCCGTGTTGATCGCCCGGTGGGCGGTGGGTGAGGATGCGGCCCAACTGGCGGCGCTTTGCAGCTTTCTGGGCCATCTGTTTCCGATCTGGTTACGGTTCAAAGGCGGCAAGGGCGTGGCGACATTCCTCGGCACCCTGATCGCGCTGGCCTGGCCTGTGGGGCTGGCGGCCTGTGCCACTTGGGCCGTGGTGGCAGCCTTGACGCGGATTTCATCGCTGTCGGCGCTGGCGGCGGCGGCGACATCAACGCTGTGGCTGTTCGTGTTCGACAAAGGCGAAATGATCATTCTTGTCGCGGTTCTTACAGTGCTGGTGTATCTGCGCCACTGGAAAAACCTTGAACGGATCAAGGCGGGGACAGAGCCGAAGATCGGGGCGAAGACATAACTGCTGGCTTGCAGGCCCTAAGCCGCCCCGCCGAGTGCGCAGCACCCGGCGGGGGTTTATGTCTATCCGGTCTAACGCGACGCCAGCTTTTCAACCGCAGTGGCCGTGCGTTTGGTGTTTTGGTAAATGCCGACACCCATATACAAAAATCCACCAATCAAGATTACATAGATCGCCCCACCAATCAGAATACCAAGGCCAATCAACGGGCTGGCGGGACCACCGTTTACGCCGCCAAAGGCCGCTGCTCCTGCGGCACCCAAGACAGCAAGGCCAAGCAAAACAACAATCACACCGATCAATTTTTCCAAGGTATTAACAAAGAAATCGCGCATATCTTTCTCCTATCCGCTGATCTGGGAATATCCCCACACCAGTTTAAGACAGTCTTTGCGCAAAGCAATCATGCATTGTCGTCTCAAGCGGGTGGATTACAGGCTGCTGGCCTCATAAATCTTACGCAAATCGCCCGCCCATTCCCCGTGATACAGATCAAGCCAGCGATCAGCCTGGGTTTTTCCAGACGCCACGCTGGCCACCAACGGAGCCAGGAATGCCTCTTCGCCCAAACCACGTGCGGCAAGGCCAGCGTGCGAAAGCGCTACGGCGGCGCGGGCAAGGTCGATCATCTTCACGTCGCCTGATTGGGCCTGCAGGCCCTTGACCGATGCGTCGACACGCAGGTTTTCACGGGTTTGCGCATCGAACCCCTTTACCAGATCCCACGCCGCATCAAGCGCGGTTTGGTCATACATCAGTCCCACCCAAAACGCGGGCAGGGCGTTGATATGGGCTTGATCGCCACAATCGGCCCCGCGCATTTCGATGAATTTCTTCACCCGCGCTTCGGGGAATACCGTGGTCATGTGATCGGCCCAATCCGACAGCGTCGGCAGTTCACCGGGCAGGGCGGGCAGTTGGCCCTTCATGAAATCCCGGAAGGATTGGCCCAACGCGTTGATGTATTTGCCGTCGCGGTAGACAAAATACATCGGCGCATCCAGCACCCAATCGACGTAGTGCTGAAAACCAAAACCGTCATCAAAGGCAAACGGCAACATCCCGGTGCGCGCGTTATCAAGCCCGCGCCAGATGCGTGAGCGCCAGGATTTATGGCCGTTCAGTTTGCCGTCAAAAAACGGACTGCTGGCAAACAGAGCGGTGGCAACGGGCTGCAAGGCCAGTGCCACGCGCAGTTTTTTCACCATGTCAGCCTCGGACGAATAATCCAAATTTACCTGCACGGTGCAGGTGCGATACATCATCTGCGTGCCATGGGTGCCCACACGGCCCATGTAATCGGTCATCAGGCGGTAGCGGCCTTTGGGCATGACGGGCATCGTTGCCGCGTCCCATTCGGGGGCGGCCCCGATGCCCATGAACCGGATACCCAAGGGATCGGCGATGGATTTCACCTCATCCAGATGGTTTTGCAGTTCTGCCGCCACGGCGTGAAGGTTTTCCAGCGGCGCGCCAGACAGTTCAAACTGCCCACCGGGTTCAAGGCTGATGTTGGCGCCATTGCGCGTCATGCCGATGACGTTTTCAGCCTCACGCACCGGTGTCCAGCCATAGCGTGACGCAAGATCTGCAAACAGGGTCGAGATAGAGGCGGGCCCGGCATAGGGCAGCGGCGCATGGTTGCTCGCCAGCCAGCCGAATTTTTCATGTTCGGTGCCGATGCGCCAATCGGCGCGTGGTTTGTTCCCGTCGGCCATCATCTCGGCCAGTTGTTCGAACCGCTCGACAGGGCCACCGCCAGATTGGGGAATCGACATCGGGCAGGGCCCCTTTTGATGAACTTCGCAGCGTTTAGACCTGTCGCGGCTGTGCGTCCAAGTCAAGTCCACCGCAGAGCTATATCGATGTTTGTTTGTGTGCAGACGAATGTTGTTTCGTGAGGGTGCGCGATTAGGAATTCACCGCCACACCCGCGCCGCGTCTGCGCCAGATCAGCCGCATTTCTGGAATTGTCGTGTTGGTGACGGGCAAGGTTTCGCCCTCTTGTGCCGGATCAAGCCGACCCAATGCCGCAACCAGCGCACCGCTGTCCATGCCCGGAAGGCTGGCAAAAGCATCAAACAGCCGGTCCGCGCCTGCGGCATCAACCGGGATCAGGATGGTTTGGCCATCGGTTTGCTTTAACCGCCACAGCCTGCGGCCCCGCATGGTGATCAGCCGGAGTTCGGCCAGTTCGGGCAGGCTGACATAGCCGCCAACAGTGGGGCCAAGATAGCCGATCTGACCTTCGTCCACCTCCACCACACCGGGGGCGTCGATATCTTGGGCAAAGCGCATGCGGCGAAAGGCCATGACACCAAGGGCTGCGCCAAGCAGCATAACCGCGCTGCCGACCGGCGTTAAAAGATACCCGCCCTGCCAGATCAGCCAGCCGCCGCCTGCAACGACGCCTGCGGACCAGATCACTTCGCGCGCGCGGCGGATCTGAGCGATCAGTTCCGGGCGGATCACGTCCAATCCCCCAAGCTGTCCTGCCACAGCGTCAGCGCGGCCACGGCGGCGGTGTCGGCGCGCAGAATGCGGGGGCCAAGGGCAAGCGGCACCACCTGCGGCAGCGCGCGCAGGCGGGTTTGCTCGTCCGGCGAAAAGCCGCCCTCGGGGCCGATCAGAATGGCCCATTTGTCGCCCCTTGGACCGGATAGGGCGGGGGCTTGACCGACCATAGCTTCATCACACCACAGCAGTTTGCGGTCGGCGGGAAAGGTGGTCAGCAACCGATCCAGCGGCATCAGGTCGGCCACATCGGGCACAAAGGTGGCCCCGCATTGCTCGGCTGCCTCAATCGCGTGGGCTTGCAGGCGGTCTTGGCGGATGCGTTCGGAATTGGTGTGGCGGGTTTGCACAGGGACAATCCGGGCCGCCCCAAGTTCGACCGCTTTTTCCACAATAAAATCGGTGCGGGCCTTTTTGATCGGGGCAAAGATCAGCCACAGATCGGGGGGCAGGCGCAACGGCGCGGTTTGGGCGTCGCACAACAGAATTCCACCGCGTTTGCCCGCCTCGGCCACCGTTGCGCGCCATTCGCCGTCGCGGCCATTGAACAGCAACAGCGCGGCCCCGCGCGCAAGGCGCATGACGTTGAACAGATAATTTGCCTGATCGGCGTTCAAAGCCACGGGTTGCCCCGCGCCCAGTGCCTGATCTACATAGAGCCTGATCTTTGCCTTTTCCATAAAGCGAACCTATGACCGACGTGCCACAAATGCCAGAGGGGCAACAGGTTTCCGATGCGCCTGCGGGCAATTGGGTGGACCGGTTTGCGCCACGCACCACCCGTCCCTATCTGCGGCTGTCGCGGGCGGACCGGCCGATTGGTACATGGTTGTTGTTGATCCCGTGTCTGTGGGGGATTGCTTTGGCCGCCCTGCCGTCGGGATTTCGGGTTTGGGATATCTGGTTGGCCACGTCGTGCGGCGCGGGGGCGTTCCTGATGCGCGGCGCGGGTTGCACCTGGAACGACATCACCGACCGCGACATTGACGCCAGCGTGGCCCGCACCAAAAGCAGACCCTTGCCGTCTGGGCAGGTGACCGTGCGGGGGGCTGCCGTGTGGATGGCGGCACAGGCGGCCGTCGCGGCGCTGATCTTGTTCAGCTATAACTGGTTGGCGATTGGTTTGGGGATCGGGTCACTGGCGCTGGTTGCTATTTATCCTTTTGCCAAGCGGTTTACATGGTGGCCACAGGTGTTTTTGGGGCTGGCGTTTAACTGGGGCGCTTTGCTGGCCTATGCGGCACATGCGGGCACAGTCAGTGCAGCCGCGCTGTTACTTTATGCGGCGGGGATTTGTTGGACGCTGTTTTATGATACGATCTATGCGCATCAAGACAAAGACGATGACGCGCTGATCGGGGTGAAATCCACGGCGCGGCTGTTTGGCAGTAAGACCAAGCTTTGGCTGCGCGGCTTCATGGCGGCGACGGTTGTGTTGATGGCGGCGGCAGTCATCGTGACGCCTTTGCCGCCGTCGGCGGTGGTGTCGCTGATCGTGGCGTTGATGGGGGTTTGGGGGTTTGGCGCGCATATGGCCTGGTCGATGCGGCGGCTGAATGTGGATGATCCGGCGTCATGTCTGGCGGTGTTCCGGTCAACCCGCGATGGCGGCTTGATTGCTGCGCTATTTCTTGCCGCAGCCGCTTTCCTTTGATTGCCCCGGTGCCTCGCGCGCTTTATGCAGGCATCTGCCCGGCCGCCGCAGGACGCAGTGACCGATTCCCAGCAAGTGACCGAACCAATTGGTGAAACCGCCCGCCTTTCGTCTGCCACAGTTTGATCGTGTCAAGCTGATCGGCCCGTTTGCTTTTGTGGCAGCGGGGCTGTTGTCGCTGCTTGTGGCCTGGGGGGGCGCTGTTCTGATCGAACGCTTTTCGGTATCGTCGGTGACATCACGATTGCTGTCTGAAGGGATCACCTGGGCCACGGTGCAGGCGGATGGGTTGCAAATTCACCTGATTGGCACCGCTCCGAATGAGGCAGATCGCTACCGGGTGGTGAACATCGTTGGCAGTGAAGTTGAAGCGTCGCGGGTGCGCGATAAGTTAGAGGTGACACCCGCCAAGGCCATTGCAGCCCCTGCGTTTTCGCTGGAAATGCTGCGCAATGACGATGGGATCCAGTTGATCGGCCTGTTGCCTGATGGCGATGCCGAAGCGGCACTGACCCAAACGGCGCAGGCGCTGTCGCCCAGTATTCCGCTGTCAGACATGATCGAAACAGCGGCCTATCCGGCCCCGGACGGCTGGCAGGCGGCGCTGGATTATGGCGTTGACGCGCTGCAATTGTTGCCCCGCTCAAAAATCTCGGTCGCTGCAGACCGGGTGGCAATTACGGCGATTGCCACGTCCGAGACTGAAAAGCGCAGTCTGATAGCGCAATTGAACGCCGCCAAACCGCCGGGACTGACGGTGGTGATCGACATTTCTGCGCCGCGTCCGGTGTTGACGCCGTTTACGCTGCGCTTTGTCAAAGATGCGACGTCAGTGCGGTTTGATGCCTGTTCAGCGGATACCGACATAGCCCGCGCCCGCATTCTGGCTGCTGCGGCCTCTGCCGGCGTGGTGGGGCGCAGCACCTGTATCGTGGGCCTTGGCGTGCCCAGCCCAAGCTGGTCGGCCGCGACCAGCGCAGGCATTGCCGCCGTGGCGCAACTGACCAATGCGACGATCACCTTCAAAGATGCCGACGTGTCACTTCAGGCGGGCAGCGACGTTCCCCAAGCCGATTTTGACCGGGTGGTGGGGGAATTGGAGGCGGCTTTGCCAGAGGTGTTTTCGTTGAACGCAACGCTGGAAAAGAAAGCCACCAGCGGCAACGAAGGCCCTGCGGTATTTACCGCCTTGCTGGCTGCGGACTCGGGCAAGCTGGAATTGCGCGGGCGGTTGACCGATGATCGGTTGCGCGCGGCAGTTGACAGCTTTGCCCGCGCCGAGTTTGGATCAACGAACGTTTATCTGGCCACCCGGATTGACGGCGAGCTGCCGGACGGCTGGCCCGCGCGGGTGTTGGCGGGGCTGCAAGCGATGGCGCAGCTGGAACATGGCAGCCTGATGGTGACAGCGCAGACCGTTGAAATTAAGGGCGTGACCGGGTCCACCACCGGCAAAGCGCGGATAGCACAGATTTTGTCGGATAAGCTGGGTCAGGGCAAATCCTTTAAGGTTGACGTCAGCTATGACAAGGATCTTGATCCATTGGCAGCACTGCCGACGCCTGCGGAATGTGGGCAGTTTGTGGGCGACGTGCTGGCGCGGGGCAAGATCACCTTCACGCCGGGATCGGCCGAAATTGACCGCGACGCAGGGGCGGTGATGACGGCGCTTGCCGATGCGCTGTCAGATTGTCCCGGTATCAAGATGGAAATCGCAGGCTATACCGACGCGCAAGGGTCTGAAGAGGGCAATCGCGCGCTGTCGCAGGCCCGGGCCGAGGCGGTGCTGGTGGCACTGCAGGGGCGTCAGGTGGATGTGGCGGGCATGGTGGCCAAAGGCTATGGCGAGGCGCAGCCTTTGGCAGACAACAAGACCGAAGCGGGGCGCGAGGCAAATCGCCGGATCGAGATCACCTTGATTGGCGGGACAGACCATGGTGCGGCGGCATCCAGTCTGATCACTGGCGTAACAGTGGATGGCGACGGTGGCCCAACGGGTGCGGCTGCCGACCCTGCACCGGCGGCTTTGCCGGGCGATGGTGTTGGCCCTGAGGCGGTGACAGATCCCGCTTTGCCAGCAGCGGCGGCCCCTGATTTTTCTGACGATGACAGCCCGTCTGTGGCCCCCAAAGACAATACCCGCCGCCCCAAGCCGC
>JAYUHO010000167.1:0-1890 GCA_043766915.1 Cypionkella sp. | reverse complement strand
TTCGTGGGTTTTGCCATCCAGCCCCAGCCAACGCACCACCACTTCTGATGGGCGTTCAACGTCGGCGTAAACGTCAGGGATTGAAAGACAGCCCTCTTCATAGGTTGCGAGGTCTTCGGACCCCCAAATAACCTCGGGGTTTATCAGAACTAACGGGCGGGGCGGCAGGTCTGGGTTTTTCACGCAGTCCATCACGAACAGGCGGCGGTTCACGCCGACTTGGGGCGCGGCGAGGCCGACACCGGGGGCGTCATACATGGTGGATAGCATGTCTTCGGCCAATTTCCCCACATCTGCCGATATTTCGGAGATCGGATCGGAAAGCCGTTTGAGACGCGGGTCGGGGTGTATCAAGATAGGACGTATCATATTTTCCGATTTACGGCGCAGGGGGCGATGATGCAAGAGAAAGGCGGAGGGGTGGTAACACAGTGTTACCGAGGCACTTTTGCAGAACAATATACCAAATAGATGCGATACATCGGAATAATGTAATGCTTGAGTATTACTTACCAGATTGATATTCTGCAAAAGCAACACAAGCCAGAATATCAGACTGCGCGAATTAAAGACAGGATGAACATGAGCTTTGACGAACCAATCAACCGCGTCGGCACCCATTGCGTCAAATGGGACATGATGGAGAAAATGTACGGCGTGTCACCGCAGACCGGGCTTGCCATGTGGGTTGCGGATATGGATTTCCGGCCACCTCAGGTTGTGCAAGACGCGGTGCAGGCGATGGCCGATCACGGGCTTTATGGTTATTTTGGCGATGATTCGAAGTATATCGCGGCCATCCAATGGTGGATGAAGGCCCGGCACGGCTGGGACGTGGCGCGCGAGACGATCTTTACCACCCATGGCTTGGTCAACGGCACCGGGCTGTGTGTCGATGCGTTCACAGAACCGGGCGATGGGGTGATTTTACTGACGCCGGTTTACCATGCTTTTGCGCGGGTGATTGCGGGGGCAGGACGGAAGGTCGTTGAATGCAAGCTGGCGCAGAACGCCGGGCGGTATGAGATGGATTTCGCGGCCTGGGATGCCCAGATGACTGGCGGGGAAAAGTTGCTGATCCTGTGTTCGCCGCACAATCCGGGCGGGCGGGTTTGGAGCATGGCGGAATTGCAGGGTGTGGCCGATTTCTGCGTGCGGCAGGATCTGATTTTGGTGTCGGATCAAATTCACCACGATCTGGTGTTTCCCGGCCAAAAGCACCACATCATGGCGAAGGTAGCACCCGAAATTGCCGACCGCTTGGTGATGATGACGGCATCGACAAAGACCTTTAACATTGCAGGCTGTCATACAGGCAATGTGATCATTGCCGACCCCAAGTTGCACGCCCGGTTTGCCGAGCGGATGAATGCGCTGGGGATATCACCCAACGCCTTTGGGATGCATATGGTGACGGCGGCATACTCGGTTGAAGGGGCAGCATGGCTGGATGGGTTAATGGGCTATCTGGCCGAAAATCGCAGGCTTTTTGACGAAGGGATCAATGCCATTCCGGGCCTGCGGTCTATGGCGTTGGAGGCAACGTATCTGGCTTGGGTGGATTTTGCAGGCGCGGGGATGACAGCACCTGAGTTCATCGCGCGGGTGGAGAAAACTGCAGGCATCGCCGCCAATTACGGCCCGAGTTTTGGGGCCGGAGGCGATACATTCCTGCGTTTTAACATTGCCACCACACGGGCCAATATCATTGATGCCGTGGCGCGGATGCAGGCGGCGTTTGCCGATTTGCAATGATCTTCCGCTGGCTGCGCCGAAAGCTGATATTTTGGGCGCTGCTGGCGGCGGGGGTGGCGCTGTTTTTGCATAAGCCGGAACCTGCACCCCGCCCGATTCTGCCAGCCTTGGTGGGGCCGGTTGACCGCATTGTTG
>JAYUHO010000166.1:0-13645 GCA_043766915.1 Cypionkella sp. | reverse complement strand
GAAAATTTGGCAGCCCGTAGGGGAGTCGAACCCCTCTTACCAGGTTGAAAACCTGGTGTCCTAACCGATAGACGAACGGGCCACTGTCGTGGTGGGCGGTGTCTAATCGGCGGATACGCCGTTCGCAAGAGGAAAAATGCTGAACGCTTTCAAAAGGGCATCGCACGTGGGTCGCGTCAGGCCCGGGCGGCGTCGTCCAGACGCAACTGCACTTTGCTGCGCCCTCCCCAGGTGTTGATCTCCAGACGCCCCGCCAGATGAAACCGCTGATGTCCGGCGTTTTCCAGCGCCTTGCCCAGTGGTGTTTGAAAAGCGCCAAACACCACCGCCTCTAGTTTTGTGCCCAAGCCATCCCCGAACGAGACGCGCAAATGCGCCTCGCCCATCCGGCGCGCGGAAACTGCCATATCCGCGAAAGCAAAGCGCGGTGCGGGGGCGGATGCGCCAAATGGGCCGGCCTGTTCAATCAGCTCCACCAGATTTTGTGTGGCGGCGGACGGGGCCAGCAGGCTGTCAATCAGCAGATTTTCACGCCCCCCCGCGCCCGCGCCTTGCCGCGCCAAAAGTTCCGCCAACCGCGCCATTGCAGGTTCAATCATCGCCTCGGCCACGGTTAATCCTGCGGCCATTTTGTGCCCGCCCCCCTTGACCAGCAGCCCTTCAGCGGCCAATCGCTGCACCGCCGCCCCCAGATCAATCCCGGACACAGACCGGGCCGAGCCTTTGCCGATGCCGTCTTCCACCCCAATCACCACGGCAGGGCGGTGGGTGGCTTCTTTCAGCCTTGCCGCCACAATCCCCACCACCCCGGGATGCCAGCCCGCCCCGGCTGCCCAGACCAGCGGGCCATCCGTGCCGCGTGCTTCGGCCTGCTCCAGCGCCGCCTCGCGCACCTGTGCCTCGATGTCGCGGCGTTCCGTGTTCAGCAGATCCAGCCGTTCCGCCAAGGCGGCGGCCTCGGACGCATCGTCGGTGGCAAGCAGGCGCGCGCCCAGATCGGCCTGGCCGATGCGCCCGCCGGCGTTGACCCGTGGGCCCAATAAAAACCCCAAAGCATAAGGCGTTGGGGCCTGATCCATCCGGGCGATATCGGCCAAGGCACGCAAACCAACCCGGTCGCGCCGCGCCATCACCTTCAGGCCCTGACGCACAAACGCCCGGTTCACCCCGATCAGCGGGGCGACATCGGCCACTGTGGCCAGCGCCACCAGATCCAGCATCGTCATCAGATCGGGGCCCTGGATGCCGTCCAGACGCAGCTGCCGATTGGCCTCGACCAACATCAGGAACACCACGGCGGCGGCGCACAGATGGCCAAGTTCACCGTCTTCGTCCTGTCGATTGGGGTTGACCACGGCAAGAGCGGGCGGCAGGGTTTCGGCCCCCAAGTGGTGATCCAGCACGACCACATCACAGCCCGCTGCAGCGATGGGATCATGCGACAATGTCCCGCAATCGACACACAGGATCAGATCATGCGCTGCCCCCAATGCCGCCATCGCGGGCACATTGGGCCCGTAGCCTTCGTCGATACGGTCGGGGATATACAAGGTGGCGCGGTGGCCCATCGCCCGCAGCCAGATGATCAGCAGCGCCGCAGATGATCCGCCGTCCACGTCATAATCAGCAAAGATTGCAATGCGTTGACGGATTTTCAGCGCAAGGATAAACCGGGCGGCGGCGCGCTCCATGTCTTTCAGCCCGCGCGGATCGGGCAACAGATCGCGCAATTGCGGGGCCAGATAAGCCGCCGCATCAGCAGGCAAAACCCCGCGTGACACCAAGGTTTGACATAGCGACAGCGGCAGTTTGGTGATCTGCGCCATGGCTTCCGCCAGCCGTTCAGACTCGGGCGCCGGACCTTGCCAGCGTCGCCCGGTCAGCGAGTTTTCAACGTTCAAAAAGGCGCGGTTGGTCATGCGGTTACCGGTTTCACCACGCCTTTAGCGCGTGGGCACCCGATAGCTCATCCGGCGCACCGATCCGGTTTTCGACCGCATCAGGATGGTTTCGGTGCTGATATAGCCGGGCTCTTGTTTGATGCCAGCAAGGATTGATCCGCTGGTGACACCAGTCGCCGCGAAGATCACATCGGCGGTCACCATTTCATCAAGCGTGTAAATCCGGTTGAGATCGGTAATACCCGCCTTGATCGCGCGGCCGCGTTCATCATCATTGCGGAACAAAAGCTGGCCGTAAATCTGCCCGCCCATACATTTCAGCGCCGACGCCGCCAGCACCCCTTCGGGCGCGCCGCCAGACCCCATATACATGTCGATCCCGGTGATCGCCGCCTCGGCGCAGTGAATGATGCCCGCAACGTCCCCATCGGTGATCAGCCGGATCGAGGCCCCGGTTGACCGCACTTCGTCAATCAGCGCCTCGTGCCGGGGGCGTTCCAGAATACAGACCGCGATTTCATCCGACTTCACGCCCTTGGCGCGGGCCAAAGCATGCACCCGTTCGGCGGGTGACATTTTTAGGGTAACGGTATCAATGGTATAGCCCGGACCGATTGCCAGTTTCTCCATGTACACATCAGGTGCGTGCAACAAAGTGCCGCGCGGGGCCATCGCAATGACCGTCAAAGCATTGGGCATATCCTTGGCGGTCAGCGTGGTGCCTTCCAGCGGATCAAGGGCGATATCCACCGCAGGGCCTTTCCCGGTGCCCACCTTTTCGCCGATATACAGCATCGGGGCCTCGTCGCGTTCACCTTCGCCGATCACCACGACACCTGCGATATCAAGCAGGTTCAACTGATCGCGCATGGCGTTGACCGCCGCCTGATCAGCGGCCTTTTCATCGCCGCGCCCGATCAGTTTGGCCGATGCCAAGGCTGCCGCCTCGGACACGCGGGCAAGGCCCAGGGACAGCAGGCGGTCTTGGAATTCGGTGACGGTGGCCATGGGCTATCCTTTGGGATTGGAGGTGTCTTTGCATAGCTGGGCTGCGGGCGGACGCGCAAGCTTGGTTGCGCAAACGGCTTTGGTGGGCGGGATGGCGCTGTTGCCCAATGTCGTTGTGTAAGAGGTTGAGATCACTTTGTTAAATTCCTGTTTTGGAAAAAAAGAGTTGCTACAAACCTGCTACAATCCGTCTTTATTCTGCCTATACGATGAACCGGTCCACAATTTTTGACGCACAGTTAACCAACGCCCCGAATCGCATCAAACCTCTTCGATGCGCAGCACCACGGGCGCGCCCACCAGAACGCCCGTGGCGGCAAAGCGGGCGGCGGCGTGATCAATGTCATCGCGGGTGGCTTTGTGGGTGACGATCAGCACGGGCGCATTGGCCCCTTTGTGGCCGTATTGACGCATCTGGTCGATAGACACGCCCGCCTCGCCCAGACATGTAGCGATTTTGGCCAGCGCGCCGGGTTTGTCCAGCAGCGTCATGCGCAGATAATAGCTGGCGGGCGTGGACGATTTGGCGGCCTGCGGCGTGGCCAGCGTGATGGCAGGTTGGCCAAACGTGGGCATGCGTTGGCCGCGCGCGATGTCGATCACATCCCCCATCACAGCACTTGCCGTGGGGCCCATGCCCGCGCCCGGCCCGCGCAGCACGATCTGGCCCACGCTGTCGCCTTCCAGCACCACCATATTGGTGCCGCCCTGCAACTGGCCCAGCGGGCTGTCGGCGGGAACCAGACAGGGCGTCATGCGCTGTTCCAATCCGCGCCCCGTCATCTGCGCCACCCCCAGCAGTTTGATGCGGTAGCCCATATCGGCGGCCAAATTTATGTCATCAATGGAAATCGCCCCGATGCCTTCCAGTTCAACCGCGTCAAAGCTGACTTTGGTGCCAAAGGCGATGGCCGCCAGCAGCGCCAGCTTATGCCCCGCATCAATGCCGCCGACATCTAGATTTGGGTCAGCCTCAAGATAGCCCAACTGCTGGGCGGCGTCGAACACTTCGGCATAGGTCAGACCTTCGTTCTGCATCCGGGTCAGGATATAGTTGCAGCTGCCGTTCATCACGCCCATCACGCGCCGCATCTGATTGCCCGCCAAGCCTTCGGTCAGCGCTTTGATCACCGGGATACCGCCCGCAACCGCCGCCTCAAACCGGATGACACCGCCTGCAGATTCGGCGGCCAGTGCAAGGGCATGGCCGTGATGGGCCAGCAACGCTTTGTTCGCCGTCACCACATCTTTGCCTGCCGCAATGGCGGCTTCGGTCGCGGCGCGCGCGGGGCCTTCGTGGCCGCCCATCACCTCGATGAACACGTCAATATCATCGCGCCTGGCCAAGGCGACAGGATCAGTTTCCCAAGCATAGCCCGACAGATCGGCATCACGGTTTTTGGTTTTATCACGTGCGCTGACAGCCGTGATAACCACGGCGCGGCCGGTACGGGCGGCGATCAGATCGGCGTGCTGTTGCACGATCTTGACCACGCCAATGCCCACGGTGCCAAGACCTGCAAGACCAAGACGCAAGGGGGCGGCGGGCATGGCATTCTCCGTTTTGTTTGCTGAAGGGGTGTTAGCGGATGCCGTGCGTGGGTGCAACGCCAGCCTATGGATTGCGCAAGGCGGCGGCGCGGGCGCGCAGCGCTGCTGCACGGGCAGCCAAGGTTCGCCCCGCGCCCTCGGCCCCTATTGCCGCAGTTTGTGCCAGCAGGTCTTCGGTGGGCAAAAGCGTGGGCGTCGGGATATCTGTACGGGGCGTCGCTGCATCAAGCTGCGGAAAAGTGCTGCAAGCCGTCAGACATAGGCAAAGGATCACGGCATATTTCATCGCCAAACCATAGCGCGGCTTGGTCACAGGGGAAAGATCAAAGCCGTTTCCGCGAAAGCGCGGCTTTGGTGCCGCCTTAGAAATCGGTCGGCGCCCCACCTTCTTGTTTGCGCCGTGCCACGAACTGGCGCAAGTTTTCCTTATGATCGCCGTTCATATCGGGCGCTTCAAATTCCGCGATGATCTGTTTGTAGATGCGGTGCGCGCGTTCCGGGGTCCAGACCGATCCATCCAGCTGCCACGCCTCAAAATTTCGCCAATCTGACAGGAACGGCGCATAAAACGCGGTTTGATAGCGTTCCTGGGTGTGTTTGCAGCCAAAGTAATGCCCACCCGCACCGACCTCTTTCACCGCATCAAAGGCGATATCGTCGATGGTTGTGGCGGTGACCGATTCCTCAAAATAGCGCTGGATCATTTGCAGGACTTCGCAGTCCATGATGAATTTTTCGGGGCTGGCGATCAGCCCGCCTTCCAGCCACCCTGCCGAATGGTAGACCATATTGGTGCGGCTTTGCACCGCCGCCCACAAGCTGTTTGAGGTTTCCCACATCGCCTGCCCGTCCGGCACATTGGCCGCACAGGTGCCCGACGAGCGCAGCGGCAGTTTGTAATGGCGCACCAATTGCCCGGTCATTTGCGTGGCGCGCATGTATTCGGGCGTGCCAAAGGCCGGAGCACCCGATTTCATATCGACGTTCGAGGTGAAAGTTCCCAGCGCAATCGGGCAGCCCGGGTTGATGTATTGCAGCAGCGCCGCCGCAGCCAACCCTTCGGCCAGCGACAAGGCCACCGCCCCCGCCATGGTGACCGGGGCCATTGCCCCCGCCAACGTAAACGGCGTGATCACCACGGGCTGGCCGCGCTTGGCCATCCGCATCGCGCCGTCCAGCATCGGGTAGTCATGTTTCAGCGGCGAGACAGAGTTGATATTGGTATAAAGCCGGGGCTTGGCCTGGAATTCCTCTTCGGTCAACCCGCCTGCGATTTTTACCATTTCCATAACGTCTTCAACACGTTCCGCGCCCAAAGAATAGGCATGCACCACTTTGTCGGTGATCGTCAGCTTTTCATACAGGCAATCCAGATGGCGGACCGAGGCGTGGATATCAATCGGTTCCACCGGATAGCCGCCCGCGATATGGATGCAGTTGAAATACTGCGTCAGCTTCATGAATTCCTTGAATGTCGCAAAATCGCCTGATCTTTTGCCGCGTTCCAGATCCCAGGCGGCAGGCGGCGATGAGACGTTCACGAACAGCATATGCTTGCCGCCCATGATCACTTCGCGGGCCGGGTTGCGCGGGGTGATGGTGAAGGATTCAGGCGCGTGGCTGATCATCTCCATCACAAAGTCTTCGTCCATCTTGACGTTGGTGCCTTCCACCTTGCAGCCCGCGCGTTTCAGATAGGCCACGGCGTCCGGGTTCAGAAATTCGATGCCGATCTCTTTCAGGATGCGCATCGCACCGTTGTGGATGGCCTGAATGCCGTCGGCATCCAGGGGTTCAATCGGGCGATCGTGGTTCACCGGAATACGCCATGGCATCTGATCAATAACGGCCGATCCCGCACGGGTTTTGTTGCCTGCCCGGCCACCGGCCCGGCGTCTTACAAGGGCGTCATCGCTCATTATGGTCATCCTCCGTTGAACGGCCCGACGGGCCGTCGCCTTTCAACGTAAGATGACCGAAACCGGACGGCGGCGCGCACTCTGCCACCGACGCGATTGCGTCGTTTTTTGCAAGACGGGGTCTTAGGTGCGGATTTAGGCGCTGGCCAAGCCGTCGATCCACCCCGCCAAACCGCTGATATCATCCAGAACGACATCGGCATGGGGGGCCAGACTGGCGGCATCAGCAACGCCTGTCAGCACCGCAACAGCCCGCATCCCGGCCGCGCGGCCTGCGTGCAAATCGTGCAAACTATCGCCCACCATCGCCACCCGGCCCGGTGCGATCCCGGTCTGTGCGGTAAAGGCCAGCAATTGTCCCGGCGCGGGCTTGCCCCCCCAACCAGAATCGCACCCAGCCACGAAATCGAACATCTCTAATACCCCTGCCCCGGTCAGATGCGCGCGGGCGGGGGCTTCGGTATCGTTGGTGGCAAGGCCAAGGCGTATCCCGCGCGCCTTCAGCGCCCCCAGCACCTTGACCAGATCGACGGCAGGCATCATCGGCGCGCTTTGGGCCAGCGTATTCATCCGCTCTGTCAGGTCTGCCAGTGAATATCCCGGCGCATGCAGCAGCACGATATCGGCAATCTCCGGGGTGGTCATCGCAATAACGGGACTGTCGGGCGCAAATTGGCGGCTGGCAAGGTTGTAGCCCAGAACGCGCTGCAAAACGGCGGCATGATCTGGCCCCGTTGCCAATTCTGCGATCAGATTTTCCGCCCACACGCTCCAGCTTGAGCGGAAATCAAACAACGTGCCGTCTTTGTCAAAAATCAATGCATCAATCATCTTTGGCCCCGAACCCATCATGTCCAATGCGTATGCTGCGCGCCCGGCAAGGACAAGCGGGCCTGCATCGGCGCGATATAAGGCAGTCCCGCCTGATCACAGAACGCCATGACGCGGGCATCGTCTTCGGTCAAAAAATCCAACACGGCGCCCAAAAACACAGGTTCGCGGGCAAGTGCTGCCAAATCACCCTGCGCCGCCCCCGAGGCATTAAGGAATGCGCCGATGACATCCGGTTGACCCAGCAGCCACGTTAACGCCTGCAATGCCAGGCTTTCAGCAGATTCTTGCCGATTCATGCAGTTTTCCCCAGAGTTTTACACAGATATCCAACAAATTGAGCCCGGTTGGTTACCCTTTCAGAAAGGATTTCTTAACCTCTTGGACGGCACAATAAAACAAGCGTGTAACAGGGTTGGCAGGTTTTCTATTTCATGGGCGGCAAGATACTTATAGTCGATGATGTGGCCACCAACCGCATTGTCCTCAAGGTCAAGCTGAACGCAGCGGGATATCGCCCGGTTGTGGCTGCCGATGGCGCAACCTGTCTGGCTTTGGCGGCGCGTGAATTGCCCGATCTGATTTTGATGGATCTGACACTGCCTGATATGTCGGGGATTGATCTTTTACGCCAGTTGCGCGCCGATCCGGTGACCCGGACGGTGCCGGTGGTGATGCTGACGGCCAGCCAGGATGCCCGCGCGCGCGTGCAGGCGTTTCGGGCCGGGGCGGACGAATTTTTATGCAAACCGATTGAGGATCAGGTTCTGCAGGCCCGCATTCGCAGCTTTATGCGCGCCCGCGATCAGATCGACGGCTATGATGCCGCAACCATTGGTCTGCCGGTTTTTGGCCTTGCCGAAACCGCTTCGGTGTTTCACGCCCCCGGCACCATCGCGATGGTGGTTGAGCGCGGTGAAACCGCCATGCGCCTGCGCCGGGACATGTCGGCATATCTGTCTGACCGCCTTGTGATGATGACCGCAGAAGAGGCGCTGTCGGCAGGGCTGAAAACCGATGCAGCGCCGGATGTTTTCCTGATCGACGCCGATCTGGGCGGGGTGGCGGGCGGCTTGCGGCTGATGTCGGAACTGCGCAGTCGCACCCACACCCGCCACGCAGCGATGTGCCTTCTGATGTCAGACGGGGCCAGCATTGGGGCGGCTGTCACCTTTGATCTGGGTGCGAATGATATGATTGCGACCACGCAGTCGGCCGAAGAAGCCGCGTTGCGGCTGGCACGCCTGCTGTCACGCAAGCGTGAGGCGGATGCGGTGCGCGCATCGGTGCAAGATGGCTTGCGGCTGGCCATCATTGACCCGCTGACGGGGCTGCACAACCGCCGCTACGGCGTGGCACAGCTGGGCGCGATTGCAGACCGCGCGCAAAAAGACGGCACCGGCTATGCGGTGATGGTGGTCGATCTCGACCGGTTCAAATCGGTGAATGATCGGTGGGGGCATGTGGCGGGTGACGCGGTACTGATCGAAGTGGCGGCGCGGTTGTCGCGCAATCTGCGCTGCGACGATTTGCTGGCCCGGATCGGGGGCGAGGAGTTTCTGATTGCCCTGCCCGACACCGGCTTGTCCGAGGCGCGCAGCATTGCCGAACGTTTGTGCCGGGCAGTGCAGCAAGACGCGGTGCAGTTGGCGGACAATATCAGGATTCAGGTCACGGTTTCCATCGGTCTGGCGATTAGCCGGGGCGATGTTGTGCCTGCGGTGGTTGATAGCGTCTCGGATATCGTTGACCGGGCGGATCGCGCCTTGCTGATCTCAAAATCCGGGGGCCGCAATCAGGTGACAATCAGCCGCACTGCAGCCTGAGGCGGGCTTGGCTGGTTTTTGCGCTATATATGCGGGATAAAGATTGTGGCCCCCACCCCTGCAGCAATCACTTTGCAATAGTTGCAGGGGGGTATTTCGACCGAGATGAACCGCTCACCTTAGACAAATTCTACAGGCCCGAACAAACCTGATCCTATGGCCAGATTGCGGGGTCAAAACCTAGGGCTTTGACGCGTCGTCTTTTTCTGGGTGACCCTGATCATCACCGCGCGGGCGCAGACGTTCTTCCAGACGGCCCGCAAAGGCCGCGCGATCCTCCGGCGACATCGCAATCAGAAAATCGCGCAACACTTCCTGGCCAAGTGTCAGCTGCCGGGCCATGCGTTGGTGCTGCGCGTCCATCAGGCTGGTCAGGGTATCGGGCGCAAAGGGCGTGGCGCGCAGGGTTGTAAGCACAGCCATCGCATCGTCCCGCCTTTGGCGCTTGATATTGCGCAGATCGGGCGCTTTGGCGAGGAATGAGCGCCGCAGGGCGCGGCGGTCTTCGGGGCCCAACGCTTCGGTAAACGGGCCAAAGCCCAATTCGCGGACCATATCTTCGCGCCCGCCATCGGCATGGTTGCGCAGGAAAGCCCCCACCCCCGCCCCGGCAATCACCAGATTAAGGGCCACCGACACCGCCAAAGCAATCCGCAGGCCGCGCCCGGATTTTGGGGCAACGGGGGGGACAACACCCGGCTTTGGCGGGGTCACAGATGGCGGCGTCACATCAGTCATCGCTTTATTCCTCGGACAAAAGGGCATCGACGCCCGGCATCAAATCAAGGCCATCAAGGCTGGTCCCGCCCCCAAACGCATCGGTCAGTTGCAGCAGGGCCGACGGTTGGGCAAAGCCCAGATAAAATCCCGCCACTGCCGCCGTGCCCAACCCTGCCAGAACCCCACCGCCGCCAAACAGGGCTGACATCGCAGACCAGACCCCAGGCCGTGCAGGCAAAACGGCGAGACGGGCGGCGGGCCGCGCCTGTTCGCGCGCCGCATCGGCCAGCACCCGCGCCATCAGCGCATCAGACGGCGCAGGTACAGGCTGCGCCGCTGCGACGGCAAAAAGATCATCCAGTTCAGACATCAGTCATGCCTCCTCATAGCCAAGCGTCTGCCGGTGTCCGGCCAGCGCCGCTGTCAATGCGCGTTTGCCCCGCGCAGTCAGGCTTTCTACCGCCTCGACGCCGATCTGCAAAATCTCGGCAATCTCGGGGTTTGTCAGACCTTCGATATGGCGCAGCACCACCGCCTCACGTTGCCGGTCTGGCAGTTGGGCGAGGGCCGCGGTCAACGCCGCCATCCGGTCGGCCTCGATAAGGCCGGCCACCACCCCCGGCGCGCTGTCTTCGGGTTCGGCCACCTGATCAAGCGCATCGGTCTGGCGACGCTTGCGCGCGCGGAGCCGGTCGGTGCACAGATTTATCACCACGCGGTAAAGCCAGGTTGAAACTTTCGCCTCGCCCTGCCGCCAATCGGGGGCCACGCGCCACAACCGCAGCATCGCTTCTTGCGCGATATCTTCGGCCTCGGCCCGGTCAGCCAACAGCCGACCCGCATAGCCAAGAAGACGCGGCACCAACCGCTGCGCCAGAATACGCGCAGCATCGGCGTCTCCATTCGCATAGAGAACCACCAACTCCTCGTCGGCCACCACTGCAAGAGTATCGCGTGCCATTGTCATCCTGACGGGGCTTACCTGCTGTCGGGCAGGCCTGCAATTGATCTTGGACCGCGCGCCAAATCGCGGAAACCGGTCGCGCGGTGGGAAGCATCTGGCGGGTGCAAGATGCTTTGCTTTTATCGCAGCGAGTAGGTCATCCCAAGATCGGGGACAGCCATGGATGCTGTCAGATGATAAAACCCAAACCGCTTTAGTTGTCCGACCCGTCGTGACCATGACCCCGATCATCCTTGCCATGTTTGCCGCGACGGCCATGGCCGCGATCCTTCATGCGGTCCATGGCATTGTCGGCCTCGGCCTTGGTGATGGCACCGTCTGCATCTGTGTCAATCTTTTCAAACATATCGGCCCGGCCCTTTGCGGCCGCGAATTCGGCATCCGACAGCATCTTGTCGCCGTCGGTATCCAGCTTTTCGATCATCCTGGTGGCCCGTTCGGTTGCGCGTTCGGTCATCGCCTTTACTTGCATCGCCGCCAGTTCTTCGGCCGACAGCTTGCCATCGGCGTTGGTATCGGCGGCTTTGACACGGGCTGCATGGAAGGCGTCAGCTTCGGCTTTGGTCACTGCGCCGTCTTTGTCAGCATCCATCGCCGCAAAATTCAACCATTTCTGCCCGCCCATGCCGTGCTCATCGCCCCGTTCGGCAAGGGCGGCTGTCGATAGGCCAGCACCGAACAGGGCGGCCAAAGTTAAGGCGGAAAGGGCGGTGTTCATCTTCATTATCAGCTCCTGTCGTCATACCGGCACCGGTTGGCGCGGCTTTCATACCCAATCAAACGCCGCAGCGTTGCGTTTCCGTCGCTGCAATTTTCGTTCGGTTGCGACAAAGGCGCGCTTGGCGCATGCACCCCCTCAACTTTGTCGCACAAAGCGCTTAGGTAGAGCGGGCAATGATTGGAATAAACCGATGCCCCAAGACGCACTGACCGCTGACGCCTATGCCGAGCGTCCGTTCTGGCCCGCCGTTCGCAACGGATGGAGCAGGCATTGCCCGGCCTGCGGTGCGGGTCCGATGCTGCACGGATATCTGAAAGTGCGGGACAGTTGCCCGGTTTGCGGTGAGGCATTGCACCACCAGCGTGCCGATGATGGCCCAGCCTATCTGACCATTTTGATTGTGGGCCATCTGCTGGCACCATTGATTTTCTTTGTGTTCACCCGGTTTCGCCCCGAACCGCTGACGATGGTGGCGATGTTTTCGGTGTTTTGCGTGGGCCTGTCGCTGTATCTGCTGCCGCGGTTAAAGGGCGCGATGGTGGGGCTGCAATGGGCCAAGCGGATGCACGGGTTTGGCGCGCCGGATGTGGCGGACGCGCATGACTGACCCTGCGATCCGGCCCGCCGCCACGGTGATCTTATGGCGCGACCACGCCGGGGGGCGTCAGGTGTTGATGGGCATGCGCGGCGCACAGGCGGTGTTTATGCCGTCGAAATATGTGTTTCCGGGGGGTGGAGTAGACGCCGAAGATGCGGGCGGGGCGGAGGATGCGCTTGCCCCGGTTTGCCGCAATCGCCTGACCCTGCTGTGTGCCCCTGATGCCCCCGGCCCCGGCACGCTTTGCACCACCGCCGCACGGGAATTATCCGAGGAAACCGGGCTTATTCTGCACAACCCAACTCCGGGTGCGTTAAAATTCATCTTTCGCGCCATCACCCCACCGGGCCGCCCGCGCCGTTTTGATGCACGGTTTTTTATGGCCAATGCCGGATCTGTGACGGGTGATATGGTTGGGTTTTCCGCCGCCTCAACCGAGTTGTCGCATCTGCATTGGATCGGTCTTGCAGCCGCGCGAACACTTGATCTGCCCTTTATCACCGAAGTGGTGCTGGCCGAAGTGGGCAGCGTTCTGGCGGGCCGCGATCAGCCCGGCGTGCCATTTTTCGACAATTCCGGGCCGGTGCCAACGTTTCGCCGCCTAGACTAGGTGCTGCGGATCATCCGCGCGCGCGTCCATCGGCCAGATCGGGTGCGGCACCGGGTCTTTTGCCCGAAAAAGGAACTGCCGAAAAATCGGGATATAGCTGCGGTAGACATAGGCGTCATTCCGGCGCAGGTAGTGATCGTGTTTCGCAGCATATAGCCCCGGCAACCGATACCACGCGGCTTTGGGGTGCATATGATGCACTGCGTGGAAATTGTTGTTCAAAAACAATAACGCAAACACCCCCCTGTCTTCGACCACGACCGAACGCGCCCGAAACTGTTCATGGGCGCGGTGTTCCAGATAGGTGCGGATTTTCAACAGACCAAACCCTGCATAGGCCGCAAGGCAATAGGCCCAAAGCGGCATAGTGGTGAACCCCAACACCCAAACCAGAACGACTGCCACACCGATGGTGTTCAAAATCCACGCCCACAGGACGGCGCGGTCGCCCTTGGCAATCAGCGCTGCATCCATTTTGGCCAGCGCGTAAATCGCAATCGCAGGCCCAAACAAAATCCGCCCCATCAGCGTATTGTTCATCCGGTACAACAGCTTGACCGGGGCCGACATCTTATCCCAAACCTTCGGGTCCATATAATTGGCCTCGGGGTCATCATAAGGGTCGGTCAGGTTGGGATCAAAGTGATGGGCCAGATGCAGATCGCGAAAGCGGTTGAATGGCACAATCAGGGTTAACGCAGGGAATACCAGCGCCTCATTCACATTCCGATTTACAAACGGGTGGCCGTGCAAAACCTCGTGCTGCAGCGACGAAAACTGGGTGATGGTCAGGGTGGTCAGCACCAGCGAAACCAGCACAGAATAGTCCCATAAAACCGTTCCCATCGCCCAGATCGCATAGGTTGCGACCATCATCAGCAGGGTGGGCCATTCAATTGCTTTGGAAGTGTCAGTGTGTACAAGATCATCGGACGGGTTGGCGTGCATTTTTGCCTTCTACCAAAGAGTTATGGAGTGAACTTAACACTTGATTTT
>JAYUHO010000165.1:0-5185 GCA_043766915.1 Cypionkella sp. | reverse complement strand
GCGCCCGTGGTGGATTGGTCGACGAGGCGGCGTTGGCCGAGGCGCTGAAATCCGGCCATGTTGCGGGGGCAGCGTTTGATGTGTTCGCGGTGGAACCTGCCACCGACTCGCCGCTGTTCCACCTGCCCAATGTCGTCGTGACCCCGCATCTGGGGGCCGCGACCACCGAAGCGCAGGAAAATGTAGCTCTGCAAGTGGCTGAACAGATGTCGGATTACCTGCTGACCGGGGCCGTGTCGAACGCGCTGAACATGCCTTCGGTGACCGCTGAAGAGGCCAAAGTGATGGGGCCGTGGATCAAGCTGGCAGGCCATTTGGGCAACTTCGTCGGCCAGATGACGGACGAGCCGATTACGGCGATCAATGTTTTATATGATGGCGTGGTCGCTGGCATGAACCTGGCCGCACTGAATTGCTCGGTGATCGCAGGCATCATGCGCAAGGCCAATCCGGACGTGAACATGGTGTCCGCGCCCGTCATCGCCAAAGAACGCGGCATTCACCAATCGACCACCCGACAGGACCAGTCGGGCATGTTTGAGGGGTATATCAAAGTGACGGTTGTGACCGCCGACCGCGAACGGTCCGTCGCAGGCACGGTGTTTTCCGACGGCAAACCCCGGTTTATCCAGATCAAGGGCATCAATGTTGATGCCGAGATCGGGGCGAATATGGTCTATACCACCAACGGCGACGTGCCGGGGATCATTGGTGCGCTGGGTCAGACCATGGGCGACAACGGCGTCAACATCGCCAACTTTACGCTGGGCCGGTCGGCGCGCGGGGGCGAGGCGATTGCGATATTGTACGTCGATGAGCGGGTGTCCGAGGACGTGCTGGACAAGCTGCGCGTGACCGGAAAGTTCAATCAGGTCAAGGCGTTGGCGTTTGATATGGGGTGATTTTTGGCAGGGATGGGCAGATTGCCCATCCTACCCCAGCCCGAAAAATAGGGCGATGGCGCGGTTGATACGGGTCATGGTTTCGGGGTCTAGATGGCCGAAAACTGGCCCGACTTTGCCAGCACGGAAAGTCATCACTTTGTCGACCATGATATGGGTTGGTTTTCGCAATCGATTTGTCGCGCTGGGTTCGACCAAAATCCTCATAAAACCTGCCTCCAACAAATTGCTGGTCATCAAAAGAACTGTTTTTGAGAGTCCAGTCACGTCATCGGATTGGACGATCACGGCAGGACGCGGTTTGCCATAATCGCCTGACATCGAAACCGTGACCAAATCACCGCGCTTCAATCGTCAATTGATCCAAAGAGGTCAGCGGCAGCCGCGTCCATAAAGGCCCAAAGTTCTTCGTCGTCCGCCTCTGCTGCAGCAATGACCGCAGACTGCCGTGCCATTTCCGCCTTGAACTCTGGACTACGCGTATCCTGCATCCAGATTTGCACGGGCCGCAGCCCCTGGGCGCGTAGGGCGTCGCGGCTTTTGCGGACGCGTTCAGAGGTGGGGGTGGGCATCGCGATTCTCCGGCTTGGGTGTTACATGTAACAT
Source organism: Cypionkella sp. (assembly GCA_043766915.1). Taxonomy (GTDB): domain Bacteria; phylum Pseudomonadota; class Alphaproteobacteria; order Rhodobacterales; family Rhodobacteraceae; genus JANNAT01. Next base: position 3,677 of record JAYUHO010000165.1, on the reverse strand, counting down.
AGGAAACCGGGGGGCTTGCGTCAATCACTACCCCTTTTCATGAAAATACGCATAGATCGTTTCGGCCATCGCCCCCGATATCCCCTCAACGGCGGTCAGGTCCGCCAAGGCCGCCCGCGCCACCGCCTTGGCCGACCCGAAATGCGCCAAGAGCGCCCGTTTCCGCGCGGCCCCAACGCCCGGCACATCGTCCAGCGGGGTCATCCCCACGGACTTGGCGCGTTTGGCGCGATGCGTGCCGATGGCGAAACGGTGGACTTCGTCGCGCATCCGCTGGAAGAAATACAGCACCGGGTCGTTGTGGCGCAAGGCCATGGGGTGCTGGCCAGTGCGGTGGAATTCCTCTTTGCCGGCATCGCGGTCCACGCCTTTGGCCACCCCGATCATCGGGATGTCGTCCACCTGTAATTCACGCATGATCCCGGCCACGGCACTGACCTGTCCGGCGCCGCCGTCGATCAGCAGCAGGTCGGGCCAGTTGCCACTGGCGCGATCCGGATCCTCTTTCAACAGACGTTGAAAGCGGCGGGTCAGCACCTCTTTCATCATGCCAAAGTCATCGCCGGGGGTGATGTCGGTGCCTTTGATGTTGAACTTGCGGTATTGGCCTTTTTCAAACCCATCAGGGCCAGCCACGACCATTGCGCCCACGGCATCGGTGCCCTGGATGTGGGAATTGTCATAAAGCTCAATGCGCTTTGGCACCGACGGCAGATCAAATGCCTCAGCCAGCCCGCGCAACAGCTTGTTCTGTGTCGCGGTTTCACTCAGCTTGCGGGCCAGACTTTCACGCGCATTCCTTTGCGCACCTTCGACCAATTCGGCCTTTTCGCCGCGCTGCGGGATCAGAATCTCGACCTTGCGACCGGCTTTCAACGCCAGCGCGTCCGCGACCAGATCGGCATCCTCTAGCCCATGTGACAGCAGCAACATGCGCGGCGGGTCACGGTCGGAATAGAATTGCCCGACAAAGGCTTGCATCACTTCGGATGCATCAACATCGGCCCCCACACGCGGGTAATAGTCGTGATTTCCCCAGTTCTGATTGCCCCGGATGAAAAACACCTGCACACAGGCTTGCCCCTCGTCCAGATGCAGGGCAATCACATCGGCCTCGGCCACACCGCGCGGATTGATGCCTTGGGCAGTCTGGACCTGGGTCAGTGCCTTGATCCGGTCGCGCAGGGCAGCGGCGCGTTCAAACTCCATGGCGTCAGACGCGGCGGCCATCTGGGTGGCCAGATTTTCCTGCACCGATGTAGTCTTGCCCGCCAGAAACTGCTCGGCATCACGCACCGATCCGGCATAATCATCGGACGTAATATAGCCGACGCAGGGGCCAGAGCAGCGCTTGATTTGGTACAATAAACAAGGCCGGGTCCGGTTCTGGAACGTGCTTTCCGAACAGGTGCGCAGCAGGAACACCTTTTGCAGCTGGTTCAGCGTCCGGTTTACCGCCCCCGCACTGGCGAACGGGCCGTAATAGCTGCCCTTTTCGGTCTTGGCCCCACGATGTTTGGTGATCAGTGGGAACGGATGAACTTTGGCGACCAGAATATTCGGGAATGATTTGTCATCACGCAGCAGCACATTGTAGCGCGGTTTGAGCTGCTTGATCAGGTTTTGTTCCAGCAGCAGCGCTTCGGTTTCGGTCTTGGTGGTCAGGAACATCATCGAAGCGGTGTCGCGGATCATCCGTTCGATCCGGGGGCTATGATCGCCGGGGCGGGAATAATTCGTCACCCGCGCCTTCAGGTTTCGGGCCTTGCCGACATACAAAACCCGGCTTTCCGCATCCAGCATGCGATAGACCCCGGGCGACGCGTCAAGTTGGCGCAGGTAGGCCTGGATCACGGCATAGCCGGTCAAAGGGGGCGTGTCTGTCATGGGTCACATATCGCGATTCTGGAGCTTGGCTGCAACCTCTGACCCACCAAAGCAAGTGTAAAGCTGTCCACGGTTTTTGGGGATAAGTCCGTGGGCAAGTTCTGGGCAGGTCGGAATTTTCCTTGGTTTTGGCTGACTTCACCTGTTTGCCTGTTTTTTAGGCACATATTCAAGCCCTTGATTCCAAATGGAATAATTAATCTGTCAGTTTAAATGACTGAAAACATTAAGGATTTGTAAACTGTTTATGACGGGTTCGTGAGGCCGTGCACAACTTTGACGTTTGGTCAATTTCGGCACTCACTCCAGACCCAGAACATCCGGCGTTTCCCAGTTCAGGTGCTGGCCCCCATCGGGGCACAAAATCTGCCCGGTGACGGCGGGCGCGTCGATGAAATAGCCCAAGGCGGCACAGATATCGGAGGGGTTGCCGCCACGCCGCAGCAGGGAAACCTGCCGCTGCTTGGCGAAATGTTCGTCCGATTGTTTGGCCCCGCGCAAGGTGGGCCCCGGCCCGATGGCATTGACCCGGACACGCGGGGCCAGAGCTTGTGCCGCCGTCCGGGTCAGCGCCCAAAGGCCCATTTTGGCCAACGTATAGCTCATGAATTGTGGGGTCAGTTTGTTGATCCGTTGGTCGATCATGTTCACGATCAGCCCTTGCGCCACAGGTTCGCCCGCCGCATCGGGCAGGGCATCCGGGATATGTGCCGCCAGATGTTGGGTCAGAACAAACGGCGCGCGCAGGTTGCTTTCCATATGCCGGTCCCAACTGGTGCGGGTGGCACTGGGCAGGCTGTCATATTCAAAGATCGAGGCATTGTTGACCAACAGGGTCAGCGGCCCACCCAGCAGCGCCATGGCCTGCGGCACCAGCGTTTGCACCGCCGCTTCGTCCAACAGATCGGCCTGCAACGAATGCGCCTGCCGCCCCATGCTGCGCAGTTCTGCCACAACCTCGTGTGCGCCTGTCGCAGAGGTGGCATAATGCACGACCACGTCATAGCCGCGCCCGCCCAGATACAGGGCCATTGCCCGGCCCAACCGCGCGCCCGCCCCGGTGACCAGCGCCCGCATCAGGGTTTAGCCTTGCAGGTGCAGGGGCCTTTGCCGATCTTATGCCGCCCGCAGGTCGCACATTTCGCAGCAGTCCGGTCTTGGCCGGGAAAACGCAGCCGGCCGAACATGGCCAGAATCGCCATGCCCAGCAGGAACAGGATCATCACCTTGATCAGCATCTACAGGCCAAACCGGGCAAAAGCGGCCCGCTCTTCAATCGCGCCGATTGAATCGCCAATGATCGCTGCCCCGAACCGCTGAAACAGCGAGCGGCGCATTCCGTAGCGGCGGAATTTCACCTTGTCGCCAAAGCGTTGCTTGCAGGTCGGAACCAGATGGCCAATGGCGTCAGCCAACCCTTGATCGACGGCCTTTTGGCCAATCCAGACCTCTCCGGTGAACAGATCGGGGTTATCCTTGAGTTTCGGACCCCGCCGCGACCTCACATGATCAATGAAAAACGCATGCAGATCGGCCAGCCAGCCCTTCAGCCGGGCGACATCCTCGGGGTTTTCCGACTTGAACGGGTCGAGCATGGATTTCGACGTGCCCGCCGTATAGACGCGGCGTTCGACGCCATAACGGTTGATGGCTTCGGACAGCCCAAACCCGGCGGAAATCACCCCGATGGAGCCCACAATGGACGACCGGTCGATGAAAATCTCATCCGCCGCGACGGCCAGCCAATAGCCGCCAGATGCCGCGACATCCTCGACAAAGGCAAATACGGG
>JAYUHO010000164.1:0-1903 GCA_043766915.1 Cypionkella sp. | reverse complement strand
ACGCAATTGCGCACACGCCGCCTGGAGGCGTCATAACAGTGGCACTGACCAATGCCGCGGACGTTGTGCAGATCACGGTCAGCGATACCGGGTCAGGGATAGCACCCCAGCATCTGCCACATGTGTTCGACCGCTTTTACCGGGCTGACCGTGCCCGAACCGGATCGACCCATCATGCGGGCCTTGGGCTGACATTAGTGCAAAGCATTGCCGGTCTGCACAACGGGACTGTCAGGATCGAAAGTGCACCCGGACAAGGCACCTGCGTGACGTTGAAATTTCCTTTGATGCGCGTCGATCCGCCCAAAACCGCCAGCACCTGACTGCGCGTGCAGCAAAGTGATGGAGTATGACAGAAATGTCATGTTCGCTTCAGGCTTCCGTCAACCCGGCGTGCTATCCATTGCGCAGAACATGCGCCAAACGCGCCCACAGGATAGACGCTCACATGACTTTTACCGCGATGCTTAGTTCGTATCTTGCCCCCTTCGGCCTGACGACCATTGACCTGATCTCATATTTTGGTCTTGCCGCCTGTGGCACCATGGGCTTGGGCATTCTACTTGGAATGCTGATGTCGATCAAATACGATCCCGTGGTCAGTTGGCCGCACCGCAAGCTGCCGATCTTTCGTATTCACAATACGCTGGCCTATGTCACCGTTTTGCTGATTATTACGCACCCGCTGCTGTTGCTGACGGCAGAGGGCAAAGGCTTCGGGTTAACCGAGATTCTTCTGCCCTTTCTGGGGCCATATCAGCCATTTGAGAATACGCTGGGTGCGATTGCGCTTTACGCCACACTGGTAATTTTCGTCACATCCTATTTCCGCAAAAGCCTTAGTTTCCGACGCTGGAAGGTGATCCACTACACCAACTATCTGACGGCCATCACCTTTCTGTTCCACAGCACCCTGACAAACCCGGGTATGAACGACAAGCCGATTGACTTCACCGATGGCGGCAAGGTGTTTGTGCTACTTTCTGTCGTAATCGTGACGCTGGCCATCATTGGCCGCGCATTCTACGCCGGCCGCGCAGCCCGCCAAGGGGTGACGACGACTGAGGCCATTCATGCGTCGGCCGAACGTTGGGAAGGGCGGCTGCGCGTGGCCCGCAAGTTTGTGGAGACTGGCGCGGTGCAAACGTTCAGGTTGATGACCGAATCCGGCGCCCCGCTGCCGTTTCGCTGGAAAGCCGGGCAATATGTGACCCTAGCCTTGCAAACCCCGAACGGGCCTATGCGTCGTGCTTATACCATCGCATCCTCGCCCAACCAAAGCCGGTTTCTGGAAATCACCGTCAAGCGGGAGGCAACGGGCGGCGGGTCGCAATATCTGCATGACAATGTGCAAATCGGGCAATTGCTTTCCGTCAAAGGCCCGCAGGGCGACTTCACCTTTGTGGGGGACGAGGCTGATGGCATTGTGATGGTTGCGGGCGGCGTCGGCATCACGCCGATGATGAGCACCCTGCGCCATCTGACCGAATCCGCGTGGACTCATCCGGTAACCTTGATCTACGGCACGCAAACCCTTGCCGATGTGATCTTTCGTGATGAGTTGGCCGCGATAGAAAAACGCCACCCTAATTTCCGGCTGCACCTGCTGCCGACCGTGGCGGATGACCCTAATTGGACCGGACGGCAGGGCTATTTGACACCCGAGATGATCCTCGGATTCGTGCCCAACATCGCCCGCGCCCGTGTGCATCTGTGCGGCCCCACCCCGATGATGGCAGCAGTGCTGCCAATGTTGGACGGCCTTGGCGTCAACGAAGGCGCCATTTTCACCGAGGCGTTCACATCCCTGCCGTTTGAACCCGGTCCCGGCGCGGATGAAGAGGTCAGCATGACCTTTGCAAAAAGCGGCAAGACCGTGATCGCCCGGCGCGGCGAAGGCGTG
>JAYUHO010000163.1:0-1904 GCA_043766915.1 Cypionkella sp. | reverse complement strand
GCTGATGGCGCAAAATGATCTGTTGCTGCCGTGGCTTGATTGCCTGGGCAACGTCACCTTGGGTGCCCGGCTACGCGGGCATTCCCCCGACACTGCCTGCGCCATGGCGATGCTGGAAAAGGTGGGGCTGGCCGATATATTCAGCCGCAAACCCGCCCAACTTTCCGGTGGCCAGCGCCAACGTGTGGCCCTTGCCCGCACCTTGATGGAGGATCGCCCGATCGTCCTGCTGGATGAGCCGTTTTCTGCACTGGACGCCCGCACCCGCGCGCAGATGCAGGATATGGCGGCAAGCCTATTGGTGGGCCGCACCGTATTGATGGTAACGCATGACCCTGCCGAGGCTGCCCGTTTGGGCGACCAGATCCTGCTGATGACGGCGGATGGGTTGCAGCACCTTCCGGCCACAGCCTCGCCCCCGCCGCGCGCTGTTGACGACCCTGAAACACTTACCCTGCAGGGCCGTCTGCTTCGGCTGTTGATGGAGGCTGCATGACACGGCCCTTGCGTATTTTGATGGGTTTCGCCCTGTTCTTTGGGTGTTGGCAAGCTTTGGTCACCCTTTCGGGGTTGCCACCATTCCTGCTACCGGGCCCGGGATTGGTGCTGCAAACCCTGTGGACCAGCCGCGCGATGATCGCAGAGGCCGCCGCGATTACCATGGGCGAGGTGGCGATCAGCCTTGTTTTGGGTGCGGCTTTGGGGGTGGCGACTGCCATCGCACTCGCGGCATCCGCCCGGCTGCGCGCAACCGTGCAACCGATCTTGATCATCAGCCAAACCATTCCGATCTTTGCGCTTGCCCCGTTGCTGACGCTGTGGCTTGGCTATGGTTTGGCGTCAAAGGTGGCGGTGGCGGTGTTGGTGATCTATTTCCCGGTGACCAGCGCCTTTCTGGATGCCATCCTTCGCACCCCGCCCGGTTGGTTGGAACTGGCGCACATAATGCAGGCCCGCCCATCGCAGACCCTCTGGCGTATCCGCGTTCCTGCCGCTTTGCCGGGGCTGGCGACAGGCCTTCGGCTGGCCGCGATTTATGCGCCGCTTGGTGTTGTTTTGGGCGAATGGGTGGGTGCGGCCCAAGGTCTCGGCTACCTCATGCTGCTTGCCAACGGGCGCGCCAAGATAGACCTGATGTTCGCCGCCTTGCTGGTCTTATGTACCCTCACATATGCCCTGCACCGGGGACTGGATTGGGCATTGCAACACATGAAATGAGATGAAACTTGTTGGGGCCAAATCAAACGAGACCGCACAGCTATCTCGGGTGCATTCGAGGCCAACGAGGGTTCCGCCCATCGCCATTGGGACCGTTCAATTCTTTGGGGTACATAACCTGTCGAACAGAGTTTTACTCGCTGCGAACTGTGGCAGTGGAGAAGCAGAATGCGCTGGAAGATTAGTATTGAAGGGTCCGATAAGATCACTCGCGGACAACGTTGCGAATTTGAAATCGAGAACAACTTCGAGGATTTGGCCGACGGTAGCGTTGGCTTATCGATTGAAGACGGCAAGACAATACTGGCATCGCTTCAACGGTTCCTCATCGAGCAGCAGTGCGATCTTTATGTTCTGTTTCGACGTCATTGCCAGGGATGCGGCGGAACCCGGCCGATCAAGGATTACTCGACCAGAACGATACAGACGGTTTACGGCGCTGTTACCGTACAAAGCCCTCGGCTGTGCGCATACCGCCGCTGCGTACCCGGGGTTGACTGTCGCGTTGCCGTTAAAGCCGCGACGGCGCGCGTTGGACGTTTTTTCTTACCTTTAAATGTGAGATTCTGCTTCCTGAGGCGGCGGTTTTCTTAGTGTCTGATCCGAAACTAGTTGAGTGAATTCAGTCCTTTGTGATTCTGTTCGGTTGTGACACTGAACGGAGATCACAATGGCTTGGACCGAAC
>JAYUHO010000162.1:0-13690 GCA_043766915.1 Cypionkella sp. | reverse complement strand
GATCACACTGGAAGATTCCCATGGCGCAGCCTTCTTTCTCCCACACCGCAGCAGAACATCGCGCCACGATTGGCGTTGATGTCGGCACTGGCAGTGCGCGGGCAGGTGTTTTTGATACCGCTGGTCGGCTTTTGGCATCGGCAAAAACGCCGATCACAGTCTGGCACGCGCCCGGTGAAATGGTCGAACACTCCAGCGAGCAAGTCTGGCACGCGGTCTGCGCCAGCGTGCGCGCGGCACTGGCCCAATCGGGAATGGCCGCCGAAAATATCGCGGGTATCGGCTTTGATGCCACCTGTTCTTTGGTGGCCGTCACATCCGACGGCACCCCGGTCGCCGTTGGCCCGTCGGGAGATCCCGCCCGCAACATCATCGTGTGGATGGATCACCGTGCTGCGGCTGAGGCCGCCGAGATCAACGCCGGAAATCATGCGGTTCTGGCCTATGTCGGGGGCAAAATATCCCCCGAAATGCAAACGCCCAAGTTGCTGTGGCTAAAGCGACATTTGCCGCAGTCCTTTGCGGCCGCCGATCATTTCTTTGATTTGTCCGATTACCTGACATGGCGGGCAACCGGATCAACCAGCCGCTCGGTCTGCACTGTTACCTGCAAATGGACTTATCTTGCGCATGAAAACCGCTGGGATGCCGCATATTTCAAGGCCATTGGCCTTGGTGATCTGGCGACAGAAGGCTTTGCCCGCATCGGCACCGATATTGTTCCTCCGGGGACGCCCTTGGGTCACGGTCTGACGGCAAAGGCGGCACCCGAGTTGGGCCTATTGCCCGGCACTGCCGTTGGTGCCGCGCTGATTGATGCCCATGCGGGCGGGGTCGGCACGCTTGGGGTTGCGATTGCAGGCAGGGGGGCGGACATGACCCGCCGGCTGGCCTATATCTTTGGCACATCAGCCTGCGCGATGGCATCCTCAGAACGCCCGGTGTTCGTCAACGGAGTCTGGGGGCCCTATTATTCCGCGATGGTGCCGGGGTTGTGGTTGACCGAAGGCGGCCAGTCGGCTGCAGGCGCGGCGATTGATCACCTTGTGGCGATGCACCCGGCAGCGGGCGAGGCAAACCGTCTGGCATCCGACGCCGGGCTGTCGGTTGTGGCGTGGCTTGATCAGCGCGCAGCGGCCAGCTGCGTCGGTTTGGCCAGCAGCGCCGATCTGGCCCGTGGCCTGCATGTCGTGCCCGAATTTCTGGGCAACCGGTCACCGCACGCCGATCCCGATGCCCGCGCCGTTATTGCCGGACTGTCACTGGACAGCAGCGTTGACCATCTGGTCGGCCTTTACGTCGCCGGTTTGTGTGGCATCGGTTATGGCTTGCGGCAACTGTTGAACAGGTTGTGCGCGGACGGCATCCAGATCGACACGATTGTCGCAAGCGGCGGGGCCGCCCAAAGCAATCTTGTGCGGCAGATTTTGGCGGATGCCACAGATCTGCCCGTTGTCGTGGCCGACACGCCCGAGCCTGTGCTGTTGGGGGCAGCAATGCTGGGGGCGGTTGCCGCTGGGCTTTATCCATCCCTGCAAGACAGTATGACACAGATGTCAGGCCGATCGGTTGTGTTCCGCCCCGCCATTGGCCAGACCGCCGCCCGACATCTGCGCAGATTTCAGGCCTTTGAAACACTGCAAACCGTGGCACGGCAGATCAGATAACCTTTGCGCCGGTGCAGCCGTCGCACCAACAACCGGGCCTTTCCTATGGGGCGGCCAATCGCCCCACAGCCGCACCCGTGCGCTGCGCAGTTTGCAGCGTTGTGCGCGCTGGAGGATCATCACGCCATCCACGCGCTGACCCGTGCGGCGGGCTTAATCCGCCAGCGCCAGTCTCTGGCTTTTGGGGTGAGCCGCGTTTTGTCGACTCAAGATTGCGTTTGGGGATTGTCTGTAATTCCCGCCACTTTGCCAGATGTTGGGGATAGAATGGACATGCCGAAGCTGCTGTGCAGTTGCAGGCTTGGCAAGACGACCGCCCTGCAATCTTGCGCTGCCATGGCAATCAACGGCTGTATCTGTCGCCCTACGGCCTCGACCCGGCCCGAGTAGCGATGGCATTGACCAAAGACAAAAGACAAAAGACAAAAGACAAAAGACAAAAGACAAAAGACAAAAGACAAAAGACAAAAGACAAAAGACAAAAGGCCGCACGTGATCATAGCCTTAACGGCAAGCAACATTTTGCACCAACAGCGGCTTCTGCCTCAGCGGTTTGGAGTGTTACGTGCGCAAACCGCAGGTCAAGTGCACTGCGACGGGGATTAACCGCCCTTTTCGCGTGCCGCGCAGTCTTCTTTCCCCGCTGGGCCAGCACTGATGATTTGCGCGATTTCGCCCGCGACAGAGTCGATGATAGCATTGATGGCCGCATCGGCTGCGTCGGCGTCGCCGCTGGCGATTGCATCGCTAAGGTCGCGGTGGATGGGAAAGGATTTCAGGCCAAAGGCGGCGCGGCTGAACGGGGCGTCGCCAGACCGTTCGAACGCGTGGTCAAGGTGGGCAAGCAATTGACCAAACATCGGGTTGCCAGTGGCATCGCAGATAGCCCCGTGAAACGCCGCGTCGGCGTCACGGTAGGGCAGTCCTGCATCAACGACAGCAAGCAGGCTGTCGCACAGGGCTGCAATTGAACGGCGCTGATCGGCAGTGGCGTGGGTGGCGGCGCGGCGCACCGTGCCCGTTTCCAACACGCGGCGCACTTCAAGCAGGCGCAACAGCGCCTCGCCTTCCAGCCGGATCATCGTCGGCAGGGGTCCATGCGACGCTTGCACGCGGGCGGTAAGGTATGTGCCGTCGCCGCGCCTGCGCCGGATGATGCCCAACCCCTCCCAGCGGTTCATTGCCTCGCGGATGGTGGATCGGCCCACACCCAGTGTGGCGGCGATGGCCACTTCGGGGGGAAGCTGGTCACCAAGGCCAAGGCCCGCGGCCTCGATCATCGCAACCAGCGCGTCCTGCACGGCAATGCCGGTGGTGGGGGCGTCAAGCAGGGCCAGATGGGCAAGTGCGGAGTTGCGTTTCATACACCCACCGCGATGTTTGGCAGGATGGCTGCCAGCGCCTGCACCAGCCGCTCCATATCGGCTTGGATATTATAGCCTTGAACCGACAGGCGCACGATGGTGTGGTCTTTCCAGTCAAAGCACGGGATCTCGATGCCATAGTCCTGCAACAGCGCCAGTTTCAACACCATCGGATCACAGCGTGGCACCGGCATCGCCACCATCTGGGGCGCGCAGAATTCCAGGGATGACAGCGCGGCAAGGCCGGTAAGCGCCGCGACCCGCTCCGCCGTATCGCGCACCAGATCGTGGCAGCGCAGGGCGACCTTGTCCCAGCCGTGCTGCGCACGAAAAGCGATTGCGTCGGGCACAGTCAGCCAGGCGGACGGATCCCGTGTGCCCTGCATTTCCAACCCGTCGATGAACGGCGTATTGCCGAACATACCTTTGGTGCCCGGCTGGCCCGCGTCTTCGGTCCAGCCATGGCTGATGACCAGCGGGTTTATCCCGGATTGCAGTTCGGGGCGCACATACAAGAACGCCGCCCCCTTTGGGGCCATCAGCCATTTGTGGCAATTGCCAGCATAATAGTCTGCATCCAGCGCCGTCAGGTTCAGGGCGATGTGCCCCGGGGTATGCGCTCCGTCGATAATCGTCAGGATGCCGCGCGCGCGCGCATGGGCCACGATGTCTGTGATGGGAAACACCAGCGCCGTGGCGGATGTGATGTGGCTAAGAAACAGCACGCGGGTCCGGGGGGTGATGCCTGCAACCAGTGTATCCGTGAACGCCCGGGCATCGGTCAAGGGCAGCGGGATCGTCACCGTCACCACCCTCGCCCCAGAGCGGCGGGCAACATAGGCGAATGTCTTGTCAATGGCGGCATATTCGTGGTCGGTGGTCAAAATCTCATCGCCCGGTGCCAGGCGCAGCGATTGCGCAACGATGTTCAGGCCTTCGGTTGCGTTCGTCAACCCGACGATGCTGTCAGGCCCCACCCCCACCTGCCCCGCCATTGCCACACGCGCATCGCGCAGCCACCCGGATAACCCCCGCGCGGGGTCGAGAAACGCCACCGGCTGACGCTCCAGCTTCATCTGCCATGCTTGATAACGCTCAAAAACCGGGCGCGGGCAGGCGCCGAACGAGCCATGGTTCAGGAACGTCACCTTAGGGTCGAGCAAAAACAAAGAGCGCAGGTTATCCGCCATTCAGCGCCCTTTCAGCGTGGGATCAAGAGCGTCGCGCAGCCCATCCCCGAACAGGGTGGTGGCCAACACCGTGATGGCAAGGGCGGCCGTGGGGTAAACCGCCATATGCCAGTAGAAATACATGAAATTCATCCCCGTATTGATCATCTGCCCCCAGCTTGGCGTGGGCGGCGGCACACCGATGCCAAGAAAACTAAGTGACGCCTCCAGCATCATGGCCAGCGGAATGGCCAGCACAAACCCCACAATGATCGGAGAGATCGAGTTGGGGATCAGATGGCGGCGGATGATATAGCCCGGCGTTGCCCCAAGCGCCGCCGCAGCGCGCACGAATTCCTTTTCCTTGAACGCCTTAACCTGCGCGCGCACCAAAAGGCAAACCTGCACCCATCCAAACAGCGCGGCGATCAAAACGATGGTAAAAAAGCCCCCCCGTGTCAGCGCGCCCAACAGCATCGCGGCCAACAGCGGTGGGACGACCGAAAACAGCTCGATCAGCCGCATCACCAGCCAATCGGCGCGGCCGCCGTAATAGCCTGCAGCCGCCCCAAGCGGGATGCCGATAACGACAGAGAACAGCGCAGCGGCAAAGCCGATGGTCAGCGACACCCGTGCGCCATAGACAATCCGGCTAAAGAAATCGCGGCCCAGATCGTCAATGCCGAACCAGAATTCGCCCGAGGGGAATGCCAGCGCCTGCGTCAGGAAATCCTGATCCGACGGGCCGGTTTTTGTGATCAGCGGCGCAAAGATCGCCATCAGGATCAAGAGTGCCAATATCAGCCCCGCCACGACAGCGGCCTTGTTCGCGGCAAACCTGCGCCAGGCAAAGTACAGCGGGCTGCGTTGTCTGGCGGCGGTCATGTCTTGCCACCAAAACGAATGCGCGGGTTCAGCAGCGCATAAATGATGTCAGAAATCAGGTAGGCAAGGCAGAACATCAGCGTGATCAACAGGATCAGCGCCATTTCCAGCGGGTAGTCGCGCAGTTCAATCGAAGACACGAAATAAGCCCCCAGCCCCGGCACCCGGAACATCGCCTCGACAAAGATCGAACCCGTGGCGGTGCCGATGAACATCGGCAGGAACACCGTTACCATCGGCAACGCGGCGTTGCGCAAGACGTGCTGGAAGATGATGCGCCGTTCCGACAGACCTTTGGCGCGCAACACGGTAACGAAAGGTTTGTTCAGCACATCCAGCATGGCAGAGCGTGTATACCGCGCATAGGTGGCCATTGGGATGGTGGCATAGGCAATCACTGGCAGGATCCAGCTGTTGGGCTTGCCCCAACCGCTGGCAGGCAACCAGTTCAACCAGACGGCAAAGACAAGGATCAGCATCATCGAGGTGACGAAAACCGGGATTGTCAGGCCAAGGGTGGCAAACGCCGAGGCCAGATAGTCGATCCATGTGTTTCGGTTCAGCGCGGCCGCCATGCCCAGCAAAATGCCCAGCGGTGCGCCGATCAACACCCCAAGTCCGCCCAGCAACAGACTGGGGGGCCAGGCGCGGGCCAGCAGATCTACCACCGTCTCACCGGGGCTTTGGAACGGGATGCCGAAATCGAATTGAAGAACGCCCGCCATGTAGCTGAAATACTGCACGTAAAGCGGACGGTCGAGGCCGAGGCTGGCGTTCAGTTTCGCCTTGACCGCGTCAGAGACAGGCATGTCGTTGCCATCGAACGGGCCACCGGGCACTGCATGCATCATCAGGAAGATGATGATCGACACAACAAAGAACGTCAGGGCGATAGAGGCGAGGCGGCCAAGGATGTAGCGGATCATGATACGATCGCCTCAAGAAAGTGGTCATCGGCAAGCGTCACCAGTTGCGGCGTGGTGGCGGGGCGTGCGGGAACAGCCAGATCAGCTTGCGACAGGCGTGGCGTGTTGGTGGCAAGATCGGCGCGCGACATAAAGCTGCGGGTGCGCCGCAGCCGGGGGTTCAGCACCGGGATCGCATCCAGCAAGGACCGGGTATAGGGGTGGCGCGGATCGGTAAAGATTGTCTCTGTTGCAGCATGCTCTACTACGCGGCCGTTGAACATCACTGCCACCCGGTCGGTCAACGAACGGACCACCGAAAGATCATGGCTGATAAACAGGATCGACAGGCCCATTTCGGCCTGCAAATCCAGCAACAGATTGATGATCTGCGCCTTGACTGACACATCCAGCGCCGAGGTCGGCTCATCCGCCACCAGCACGGTTGGCCGCAGGATCAACGCGCGGGCGATGGCGACGCGCTGACGCTGGCCGCCAGACAATTCATGCGGGTAGCGGGTGCCATAGCTGCGGTCCAGACCAACGCGTTGCAGCCAGTCAAGGGCCTGATCGGTCTGTTCCGCAAGCGTCCCGATCCCCTGGATGTGCAGCGGTTCGGCCACGATCTGGCCCAGTGTCATCATCGGATCAAGCGCGGAATAGCTGTCTTGAAACACCACCTGCATCTTGCGGCGATAGGGTTTCAGCGCGGCGTGGCCCATCGTGGTGATATCGGTGCCACCGACCAGAATTTGCCCTGCAGAAGGTTCCACCAGCCGCATGGCCATCATGCCTGTGGTGGTTTTGCCGGACCCACTTTCGCCGACAAGGCCAAGGATGGCATTTTGCGGCAGGGTCAGCGAGACATTCTGCACCGCAGGATGGTCCACATAGGTCGTGCGCCAACCGTTTCGGTTGGGCAGGGTGAATGTCTTGGTCAGGCCGCGAAGTTCCAGCGCCGGGGTCTGCGGCGTTGAAATTGTTGGGATCTGGGTCACTGCAACCTCCAACAGGCAGCGTGGCGATTGGGGGCGATCGCGGCGAACGCCGGCACTTCCACGGCGCATTGCGCATCCGCCAGATCACAGCGTGGATGAAACGGGCAGCCCGTCGGCGGGTTGGCGGGGTTGGGCGAGGCGCCCTTAATCTCGGTCAGGCGTTGGCGTCCTGCGGTCTGGCCGGGCATAGAGTGCAAAAGGGCACGGGTGTAGGGGTGCGCGGGGGTATCAAAAATGTCCTGCACCGGACCTTCCTCCATCACGCGCCCCCCGTACATCACCACCACGCGGTCCACCGTTTCGGCCACAACGCCCAGATCATGCGTCACCATGATCAGACCCATGCCAAGATCGCGCTGCAAGTCTTTGATCAATTGCAGGATTTGCGCCTGAATGGTCACATCCAGCGCAGTGGTGGGTTCATCCGCAAACAGAATTTGTGGACGACACGACAGCGCCATTGCGATCATCGCCCGTTGCAGCATGCCGCCGGAAAGCTGATGCGGATAGCTGTCAAGCACGGCTTCGGGGTTCTTTATCTCGACGCGGGCAAGCAAGGCTGTCGCCTCGATGCGCGCCGCGGACTTAGAGGCCGACCGGTGCGCCCGGATCGTCTCGATGATTTGGTGGCCGATGGTGAACACCGGATCAAACGCCGTCATCGGATCCTGGAAGATCATTGCAGCCACCCGGCCCCGGATGGCCGCCACGTCGCGTTTACTTGCCCGGCGCATGTCGGTGCCTGCAAGCATCAGTTTATCCGCAGAAATCCTGGCAGGCGGTTCGCGCAGCAAACGCAGCACAGCCATGCAGGTGACCGATTTTCCAGAGCCTGATTCCCCGACAATGCCAAGACTTTCGCCAGCATTCACATGCAGGCTTAGCCCGCGCACGGCCTGCACCGTGCCGTCCGTCTGCACAAAGCTGACGGTCAGATTTTCGATATCAACCAGACGCATGTGCCGCCCTGCATTTCATAAAGCTATGCCCCCCGGGCAAATACCGGGGGGCACAACAGGGTTACTTCGTCACATGGGTATAGAAATACAGCCCCAACTGGCGCAGCGGGGTAAAGCCCATCGTGTTCGGTTCTGTGGCCGCGCCCTTCAGATCTTTGCTTACAACCGTGACTGTGATGGGATGCACCAACGGAATGAACGACGCGTTGTCGATCAACACCTGTTCTGCCTGTTCATAAAGTTTTTCACGCTCTTCCCAGACCTTGCCCGCATCGGCGGCGGCGACCAGATCGTCATAGGCTTTGATCTTATGGTCGTGACGCCCGCCGTTGTAGAAGATGCCGTAAAAGTTCGACGGGTCGATATAGTCATATTCATAGGGGGCCAGGAAAAGGTTGTTCTTTTTTTCCAACATCCCCGCCATCCATTCCTTTTGGGGCAGTATTTTGATGTTCATCGTGATGCCGAGAATGTCTTTGAACTGTGCTTGCAGATATTGCAGCATCGGGCCTGATATTGCCCCGTTATACCCACCCTGATCGCGGTACCAGATTTCCACTTCGGGGAAGCCTTTGCCATCCGGATAGCCTGCCTTGGCCATGAATTCCTTCGCCTTGGCGGGGTCGAACACAGCCTGTGACGTGATCGTATCGTTATAGCCGGGATATCCCGGTGGCAGCAGTGATTTGCCGGGAATCGCCAGATCTTTCAGAACTGTTGATGTCATTTCATCCCGGTTGATCGCGTATTGCAGCGCCTTGCGCACGTCGATGTTGTCGAACGGCGGTGATCCAAGGTCGAATGAGATGTAAGACGTCGCAAACACCGCGTTATTCGTCACCTGATCGGGAAAGCGTTCCTTTACGAAGGGAATCTGACCTGTGTTCAGAAAGGCAAAGTCCGCCTCGCCCGCCATGAACGCAGGCAGTCCCACTTCGGGTGCGCCAAGCGAGGGGTCAATTTCAACCCGCTCAACCATCGCTTGCCACGGGCCGGTGTAGGTTGGGCTTTTGACCAACACCATCTTGTTGTTGGATTTCTCCCACGATTCTACAATGAACGGTCCGGACGTGACCAGGGTTTCCACATTGGCGGCATATTCGTCGCCCAGCTTTTCCCAAACATGCACCGGCACCGGATACCACAGGCTAACCACACCGGGCAAATAGCCCTTCGGCGTTTCGGTGGTTACCTCGATCGTTTTGTCATCCACGGCCCTGATGCCAAGGGTGGCCACGTCAGCCTTGCCTTCGGTCACCGGGCCCCAGTTCTTGATGCCTCCGGCATAGCCCCAGTACCAGGCAAAATCATAGCCCGACGTCGCCGCGCGCTGCAGGGCAAAGATATAATCGTTGGCCACCAACGGCGCGCCGTCGCTCCACACAAGCCCATCGCGCAGATGGAACGTCCAGGTCAGGCCGTCTTCGGATTGTTCCCATTTTTCGGCCGCCATCGCGTTCAACTGAAAGTTATTGTCAAAACTGGTCAGCGGCAGTTGCACCACTTCGGGGTTTCCGGCGCGGGCATAGACGGTTTTCATATAGTCCATGTAGGTGCCGCTGGTGGTGTCACCCACGCTGTACACGGTCGTCTCGGCTGTTGCCGGTCCGGACAACAGCGCGGCTGTCACCAGTACGCCTGCCAAAATGCGAAATGATTTCATGCGTTCCTCCTTGCTTGCGTAATGCGGCGCTCGGTCAACCTGTCGCTCTGCGGCGGCATGATAATCGGGGTGGCTGCGCGCCACGCATGCAGCCATCGCAATATGTCTGACAAATCATTCTGCGCGACGCAACATATTTTTGTCTGACAAACATTCGTCGCGGCGGGCAAAGTGGGGTAGGCCCCTTTGAAAGCGATTTTCATCACCTTTGCTTACGGCTTCCCAAGCGTTCTTGCCGGATTTGGCAGGCGCAAAATAAGGCGGTGTAAGGCATGCGGCAGGTGCGGGAACACATGCGCCGGGGTCCAGCTTTTCAGCAAAACCCGCGCCATCGGCGCATGAACGCGGCCAAGAAAATCGAGCGCCAGCGGCATCGTATCCCCCACCGCCGCGCGCAGATCGAACAGGCGTTGGAGGATGCCGTCAATCTCGGCTTGGGTGTCAAAAATCTGCAATTCCTCGCAGATGTTGAACTTTACCGCGTCATATCCCTGGGCGCGCATCGCAAGCGCCCCTTTGATCAGGCCGACGGGGCGATCCGTTGCAATCGACCGCGGCAGTCTGGGCGCGCTGGATGGCGGTGGATCTGGAAGGGACGTGGCACTGCATCCGCGCGGTGTTGCCCGACATGATCACCCGTCGCGATGGGGCGGTGCGCCAACCGCCGGGGCGTTTGTGCCGCCCGCAAGAGGTGGCTGCGGTTGCGGTTCTGTTGGCATCGGATGAGGCGCGGTTTATGATCGGGGAAGACGTTGTTATCGGCGGCGGCCTCAGCATCCGGATGTATGAGGACCACCATTAGACAAAACCTGAACCGCTTTAGCGGTCGAGGATGGCAAACCCTTCTTTGGCATCTTTGATTGCCCGGGCGATCAGATCACGCATCGCGGATTGGGCCGTCTCGGGATCACGGCGTTCAAAGGCGTCGAAAACCGCTGCATGCAGCTCTTGGCTTTCCTCCATGCCGATCATCTCGGTTGTATAACCGCGCGCGCGCATCTGCAGGTCTAAAAGCAGGCCAAGGGCGGCTTCGATCACCGCGAACAATTGCGACAAAAGATCAGACTCGACCGCCGCCAGAAAAGCGCGATGAAACTCCAGATCCGCGTCTATAAAACGCTGACGGCGTTCGGCATAATTGGCGTCCGGGGTGCGGAATTCCTGCTGCTTCCAATCCCAGGCCGCGCGGATGCGGTCACGCGCGGCATCGGATGCGGTCAGTGTGGCGGTATAGACGACGCCCGGTTCCAGAACCAGCCGGACCTTCAACAGGTCTTGCAGCAACGATTTCGTATCCCCCGCCTTGATGCGCCAATTCATAACGTCAGGGTCCAGAAGTCGCCATTCGCTGCGCGCCTGCACGCGCGTGCCATCCGAGGTGCGGCTGCGGATCAGCCCTTTCGCCCCCAGAATGCGAAACGCTTCGCGCACGACCGACCGGCTGACGCCCATTTCAACACAAAGATCGGATTCCTTGGGAATGCCCTGCCCGGGGGCCCACTCTCCGCCAAGAATCCGCGTTCCAAGATCAGAGACGGTATCTCCCAGAATGCCCCGCACCTCGATCACACCGCCAAGCCCTTTACCGCGGCGTGTCCTCGGATCGGGTTTCAGAACAGTTTGCATCACATCGAACCTTCGGCACTGACCAAAGCCGAGTGTCGTGGATCAGCGAACCAAGAGCAAGTCCCCAGCCGTCAGGTCACGACCCGTCGCATCAGGGCTGCGGCGGTGTGTAATGTCTGCCGGGGAACCCTCAATCCCCGCACGCGTTGACCTTAGGTAATCTTAGCATAGGAGTGGAAAATGAGCAGCGCGGAAAACATCGGAATTGTTCAGAGTTACGTCGATTCCCTTGGCAAGGGCGACATGGAAAAGGTCGGTCAGTTGCTGGCCGATGACGTGATCTGGCACCAGCCGGGCAACAGCCACCTCTCTGGCCTTCACAGCGGGAAGGACAAGCTGTTCGCCCACCTCGGTAAGTTCATGGAACTTAGCGACAACACCTTTCGTGTCAGCAAGGTGAATTCGATCATGGCGAATGGCAATATGGTCGCAGCGACACTGCATTTTCTGGCAGAGCGGCTGGGTCGAAAACTGTCAATGGATGGCGTTGACGTCATGCGGATCGACGGCGGCAAGATCAAAGAGGTGTGGCTGTTCTCGGGGGATCAGGCAGAAGAGGATGCATTCTGGAGCTGATGTTTCGCCACGCCAGCGGTGGTTAAGACCCGCCGTTCATCCTCTGTCAGAAGGGCCGTCACGCTTTGCAGAACCAGCGCCACAGCGGCATCGCGGCCAGGTGCCTCACGCGCAGCTTTCTGCAGCCAGAGCCCGTCAATCAGCAACGAGATCACCGGGGCGATTGCGGCCACCCGGTCGGGTGGCAACTGGCCTGCAAAGACCGAAGCCAAGTTTGATCTCAGGCGGCGATAGAACAGCGCTTGCAGCTTGGCATAGCGGGGATTACCCGCCGAAGCAGCAACGACGGAAAGCCAGGCATTGGCGACGTTTGGCTCATAAACACTTGCTGGAAAGTTGCCTTCAACGATGGCCAAAAGCCTTTCCCATCGGGTGCGGGCGGCAGTCAGGCGCACCACCACATCCTCCATCAAAAGCCGGTTGTTCAGCCGGACCATGGCAAACAGAACATCCTCTTTGCCCTTGAAGTAACACGCCAGAATGCCGGGCGACATGCCCGCCTCGGCGCAAATGCGCGCTGTCGTCAGGCCGGACAAGCCGTGGATCATAAAGACACGGTGGGCGGCGGCGATCAACTCGGTCCGGCGCAGGTCTTCGATGCGGGTGCGTCTGGGGACGATGTTCATGGCACCTGTTTAGCAGGCAAAGAAATTGTATGGCCATAGAATTTTTTGTTGACCCGTTTAGACTCCGTGCGCAGGCTGCCGGAACAACGGGGAGATCGAACCATGAGAACAACTTTGAACGCCTTCGCCTTTGCCACCGCGTTTGTTTCAGCTGGCGCAGCGCAGGCTGCCGATCCGGCGTCCTGCGCCGCGGTTCGGATGGCCGATCTGGGCTGGACTGATATCGTGCTGACCAACTCGACCGCGCAGGTGATCCTTGAAGCCCTGGGATATCAGCCAAGCCAGACACTTTTAGGCATGGACGTGTCTTATGTCTCAATGCGCTCGGGTGAGATAGATGTGTTTCAGGGCAACTGGCGGCCCGTGCAGAATGAACAGTACAAGGAATTCTTTGACGATGGCTCGGTCGAAGTGCTGGGTCAGAATCTGGAAGGGGCAAAGTTCACGCTGGCGGTGCCGAAATATGTCTCGGATGCAGGGGTGCACAGCTTTGCCGATCTGGCGGCGCATGCGGATAAATTCGGCGGCAAGATCTATGCAATAGAGCCGGGATCGAACCAGCCTTTGCTGGATATGATCGCTGAGAACCGCCACGGCTTGGGGGCATGGGAGATTGTGGAATCCAGTGAGGCCGGGATGCTGTCGCAGGTCAGCAAGATGTATCCGGATGGCGAATGGGTGGTGTTTCTGGGTTGGGAGCCGCATCCGATGAACCTGAACTATCAGCTGACCTATCTGGACGGCGGCGACATCGAGTTTGGCCCCAATTTTGGCGGGGCCACAGTGCATACGTTGTCGCGCAAAGGCTATGCGGCAGACTGCCCGAATGCGGCCAGGTTCTTTTCGCAGCTGGTGTTTGATCTGCAGTATGAAAACTTCGGGATGCAGAAGATCATGGGCGACGGGATGGACGCACTGGAGGCGGCCAAGGCGATGATGACGGCGCGGCCAGAACTGCTGGAGTCATGGTTGGCGGATGTGACCACGCTTGACGGTCAGCCGGGGTTGCCTGCGGTGAAGGCCGCCTTGGGTCTGTAAGGTGCTGACAATGCGTGCGGCTGTCGTGGACGGCCATGGCATGCCGTTGCGGCTGGTCGATCTTCCTGTCCCCGCCCCGGGTCCGGGAGAGATCCTGATCAAGCTGCTGGCAAGCGGCTGTTAATTGTCACTGAGAACTGACCCGGCATTGTCATCGAGATTTGACCCGCCCAGTCATTATGTTTTCAACTTCATGATGTGGTCAATGCTGTTG
>JAYUHO010000161.1:0-13717 GCA_043766915.1 Cypionkella sp. | reverse complement strand
TTCTTAATAAGTTCTTTACAAGCCGTTTCGAATATGAGAACAATAAAAGAACAAAGCAAACGGAGGACGCCGATGTTTACCGAAATATGCGAAATTCTTCACCGCTCTCGTGCCACCCTGATGCAAGATGCAGTTGGCGTGATCTCGTTGTTTGTGGTGCTGTTTGTCGGGCTGGGCGCGTCCGGCACCCTTTGATTTTTCGCAAATTCGCCCCGTTTGATCACGGCATGTGGCGGATCTGCACACGGTACTGCCTGCGGTCTTAGTCTACCGGGTCTGCGCTTCTGTCCCAACACACGCGCTGTCAGGCCGCCCCGCCTGACCCACCCGGCTAAAGACACGCACCTTTGCGCCGCCGCCCCACAGGGTGTGCGGCGTTTTTTTTACACTGTTTCCGGTTGCTTTGCGGCGTCGCAGGCCGCCTCTATTGCCAGCAAGATCGAGGCGTGGCGGTTTTTATACTCGCGCGCGGGGATCAACACTTCAAACCCATCGAAGGGCACCGCTGGCACCGGGCCTGCCTCTTTCAGCATGGCAAGCAGCGCGGCGCGGGCGGTATCCAATTCAGCAAAGCTGCGCCCGATCACCGCACGGCCCAAAACCGAAGCCGCCGCCTGACCCAGCGCGCATGCTTTCACATCCTGGGCAAATTCAACCACCCGACCGGCCTGCATGACCAGATCAACCGTAACCGTAGATCCACACAACGGCGAGCGTTTGCGCGACGTGCCAGTGGGGGCGGCCAGCCGACCGAGATGCGGAATATCCGCCGCCAATGCAAGAATGCGGCCCGAATACAGCTTGACCAGATCGCTATCGCTCATGTCTTTTCCTTTGTGCCCTTTCAAGATAGGGCAGATGGGCCACTTCGCCAAGGAGAACCGCATGAGATTTGATCCCGCCAGCCTGCACTACGACGCCACCGGGCTGATCCCTTGCATCGCGCAAGATCACGTCACGGGCGAAGTGTTGATGTTTGCCTGGATGAATGCACAATCGGTGGCGCAGACGCTGGCCTCGGGGCAGGTGACCTATTGGTCACGCTCGCGCGGGGCACTTTGGGCCAAGGGGGAAACCTCGGGGCATCTGCAACGGCTGGTGGAACTGCGGATTGACTGTGATCGCGATTGTTTGTTGGTGGTGGTGGAACAGACGGGGCCAGCCTGTCATACAAACCGGCGGTCGTGTTTTTATACAACCCTGCGCGACGGCGCTGAAGTTGAGATTTTGCCGCCGATGGTCTGAGCCGAGAGTTTTCAGAAAACTTTTGGTAAACTCCTTTTGAAGGAGTTTACGCCAGCCCGACCAACGCGCGAATGTCTTGCGGGCTTGCCCCGTCAGCACGATATTTCGACAGCGCCCGCGCGTCGTCACGCTTGGCAAGGCGTTTGCCCTGATCATCCCGGATCAGGCGGTGGTGGTGATAGGTGGGCGTGGGCAGGCCCAAAAGCCGTTGTAACAAAACATGAATTTTTGTTGCTTCAAACAAATCTTCGCCGCGTGTGACCTCGGTAATGCCTTGATATGCATCATCCACGACCACCGACAGGTGATACGACGTGCCAATGTCGCGGCGGGCCAACACCACATCGCCGACGAAATTCTGCATCTGTTCCGCGTCAAAACTGTAGCGACCGCAAGGCACGCCGGTTTCGTCAAATCCCACTGTCCCCAACAGCGCCATTGCTTTGCCCGTATCCAAACGCACCGCACCATTGCCGGTTTTGCCCCGACACTTCCCCGGGTAGATCGGTCCATCCGGGCCAATCGCAGCGCCTTCTTGCGGGGCTGACAGGGCGCTGCGGATATCGCCTCTTGTGCAGGTGCAGTTATATGTCACACCAAGGTTGTACAGATGTTCAAGGGCCGAGTCATAGGCAGCGGTACGGTCTGACTGGCGCAGGGGCGGTGTCGCCCATGATAGGCCAAGCCATTCTAAATAAATATAAATTTCCTGTTCAAACGCCGATGTGCAGCGGGCTGCATCAATGTCTTCGATCCGCAGCAAGAACCGATCACCCCGTTCGGCAGCAACCAGCGCTGCATAGGCGTGGCCCAGATGCAGCGGCCCGGTGGGCGAAGGCGCAAACCGCGTTACGCGCTCAGCCATGCGGAAAACGACGCTTTGGCGCGGTCGGTATAGGCGCGGTAGCGGTCTTTGCGGCCCTTGCGCCCGCCCTTGGCATCAATCGGGGGAAACAGGCCAAAGTTTACGTTCATTGGCTGAAAGGTTTTCGCCTCGGCCCCGCCGGTGATGTGATGGATCAGCGCGCCCGTAGCCGTGTCGCGCGGCGGCGGCGGCAGATCGTGGCCCAAAATTTCTGCAGCCGCCATTCTGCCCGCCAACAGCCCCATCGCTGCGGATTCTACATAGCCCTCCACCCCGGTGATCTGGCCCGCAAACCGAATACTGGGTCTGGATTTTAACCGCATCTGCGCGTCAAGCAGCGTGGGAGAATTAATAAACGTATTCCGGTGAATGCCGCCCAACCTTGCAAAACTGGCATCTTGTAATCCGGGAATCATTTTAAAAACAGTAGCTTGTGCGCCGTACTTCATCTTGGTCTGAAAGCCCACAATGTTGTAAAGCGTGCCCAACGCATTGTCGCGGCGCAGTTGCACCACAGCATAGGGCTTCATCGGATTGTGCGGATTGGTCAGGCCCACTGGTTTCATCGGGCCAAAGCGCGGCGTTTCGCGCCCTCGCTCGGCCATCACTTCTATTGGCAGGCAGCCATCAAAATAACCCGCCGTCTCACCGTCGTGAAATTCTGTCTTCTCGGCGGTCAAAAGCGCGTCAATGAACGCCTCGTATTCGGCCTTGGTCATCGGGCAGTTCATATAGGCGGTCTGTTCTTCGACCGTCTCGCCCTTGTCATAGCGCGACTGCATCCAGGCCACCGACATATCGACACTGTCGGCATAGACGATGGGGGCGATGGCATCAAAGAACGCCAGCGCCTCGGCCCCGGTATGGGCGCGGATGCTGGTTGCCAGCGCCGAAGATGTCAGCGGGCCGGTGGCAATGATCCAATGACCGGATGAAGGAAGGTCGGTAACTTCTTCATAAGTTGCGGAAATCAGCGGATGCGCTTTGATGCGTTCGGTGACGCTTGCCGCAAAGGGATCGCGGTCTACCGCCAATGCGCCCCCCGCAGGCAAGCGGTGCGCCTGCGCCATTTCCATGATCAACCCCTTCGCCGCGCGCATTTCCCAATGCAACAGGCCAACAGCGTTGCTTTCGTCATCATCGGATCGGAACGAATTTGAGCAGACCATCTCGGCAAAACTGCCGGTGCGGTGCGCAAAGGTTCCAACAAGGGGCCGCATTTCGTGGATCACCACGCGCACGCCCATTTCCGCCGCTTGCCAGGCCGCCTCTGATCCGGCCATACCGCCGCCGATGATGTGAAGTGTGTTATCCATCCCCGCCATTTAGGCGGTTTTGGTGGGGTTGGGAAGGGGGCCGGGGCGTTGACCCGGCCCCAGTCTCGCCTAGTTCTTGTCCACCGCCACAGCGCCCGCACCGTGGGTGAAGACCATCAACAGCCCACCCGCAATGGCGAAGTTCTTCAAAAACATCGTCATTTGCATCTGATCAGCGGGGACGAAGTGGTAAAGTAGCGCCGCCAGCACACAGAACCCAGCCCCCAACAACGCCATGATCCGGGCCTGAAAGCCGACGATCAGCGACGCCCCCAAGGCCAGTTCGAAAATGATCGACGGCCAGGCCAGAAAGGCCGGAACCCCGCCCGACGCCATGTAGCCCGCAAAACCGGCGACATCGCCCAGCTTGCCAATCCCCGCCATGATGAACAGCGCGCCCATCAGAATGCGCGCCACCAAAGGGGTATAAATGCGTAGTTTATCCATAGTTTACATCCTGTTCCAGTTTCCCTTGCCCGCGCTGATATTGAACCCATCAGGAGTTGGGCAACGAAAACTTAGCAGGAGGATCGGCTGCGACATACTGGCACAGACGCGCGGAAACTCTGCGTTTTTGCACAGAAACTAAGGTTTCAAGAACAATTTAGCGCGCTGATCGCGAACGAATTCAAGCGGGTCTTGGGTGCCCAAACAGCCCAAATCTGCGGCTTTGTCGAAAAATCCCGTTGCAGGCAGATCGCCATTCAGCCGCCCGCAGCACAGCGCCGCCCGCAGCGGCGCGTTCTGGCCTGCATCAACCGCCATCAGGGTTTCCAGCGCATCGGTCAGCTGCGCAATCACACCGGGGCCAGACAGCCCCAGATCGCGCGCCAAAGCGCCGTAGGTGATGGTCTGCCCCGACGCGGCCAATGCGGCCAGCCGCGCCTCTAGCAGGGTCACCGCTTTTCTAACGCTTCAGCAATGCGTTCCAAAAGATTGACTTGCTTTTGGCGCGAAGCAGCTAGGCGCCGCTGGCCGACAACGAAAATAATCAATTGCCCGACCATGAATGCGATAATAGTATAGTAAAAGTAGTCCATTGATCATTCCTCTTGTTCGGCCACGCGGGCGACCGAAACCACCTCTTCATCGCCGCCGGTGTTGAACACTTTCACCCCGCCCGCAGACCGCGAGCGGAACGAGATTTGATCCACCGGCACCCGGATCGACTGGCCGGTGCTGGTGGCCAGCATGATCTGATCGCTTGCATCGACCGGGAACGACGCCACCAGTGGCCCGCCGCGCATCGCGCCGTCCATCGCCTTGACGCCCATGCCACCACGGCCCCGCACTGGATAATCGTGGCTGGACGACAGTTTACCCGACCCAGACGTGGTGATTGTCAGGATCAGATCCTCGGCCGCCGACATTTCGGCATAGCGTTCGGTAGACAATTGCCCTGCCGCCACAACTTCAGTGTCTTCATCCGCCTCGGCCTCATCTTCCACAGCCCCGGCCATCAAGCGGCGCTGTTTCAGATAGGCTTCGCGTTCGGCAGGATCGGCCTCAAAATGCCGGATGATCGCCATCGACACCACTTTATCGCCAGCGCCCACCCGAATGCCGCGCACGCCGGTAGACCCCCGCGATTTAAACACGCGAATTTCAGTGGTGGGGAAACGGATCGCGCGGCCCAAGGCGGTGACCAGCATCACATCGTCATTCTCATCGGCAATGGCCGCGTTCACCAGCGTCACACCTTCGGGCAATTTCATCGCGATTTTGCCATTGCGCATGACGTTGGTGAAATCCGACAGATCATTTTGCCGCACATCGCCGTCGGATGTGGCAAACACGATCTGCAACGCTTCCCATTCCGCTTCGGGCGCGTCAACCGGCATCAGGGCGGCAATGGTAACACCTTGATCAATGGGCAGGATATTGACCATAGCCTTGCCCTTGGCGGTGCGGCCCGCTTGCGGCAGACGCCATGTTTTCAACTTGTAGACCATGCCATCGGTGGTGAAAAACAAGAGATTCGTATGCGTGTTGGCCACGAACAACGTGGTCACAACATCGTCTTCCTTGGTGGCCATCGACGCCAGACCCTTGCCGCCGCGATTCTGTGACCGGAATTCGAACAACGGCGTGCGTTTGATGTAACCGCCTGAGGTGATTGTGACGACCATATCCTCACGCTCGATCAGGTCTTCGTCTTCCATATCGCCGGCCCAATCGACGATTTCAGTGCGGCGTGGCACGGCGAACAGCGCGCGCACTTCGCGCAATTCATCCGAGATAATGGCCATGATCCGGTCGCGCGACCCCAGAATTTCAAGGTAATCCTTGATCTTACCGGCCAGCTCCAACAGCTCATCGGTGATTTCCTTCACCCCCATCGCCGTCAAACGCTGCAGGCGCAGATCGAGTATCGCGCGGGCCTGCAGTTCTGAAAGGTTATAGGTGCCGTCGTCGTTCACCGGATGGGTCGGATCATCGATCAGCTTGATAAACGGAATAATCTCACCGGCAGGCCAGCGCCGCGTCATCAGCCGCACGCGCGCTTCGGCAGGATCGGCAGAGGATCGGATGGTCGCCACCACCTCATCCACATTGGAAACCGCCACCGCCAGACCGCACAGGATATGGCTGCGTTCGCGGGCGCGGCGCAATTCAAACGCCGTGCGGCGCGCCACAACTTCTTCGCGGAAGGTGATGAAATGGCTTAGGAAATCACGAAGGGTCAGGGTTTCGGGCCGCCCCCCGTTCAGCGCCAACATGTTGCAGGCAAAGCTGATCTGCATTGGGGAAAAGCGGTAAAGCTGGTTCAAAACCACATCCGCCGTTGCATCGCGTTTCAGCTCGATCACCACGCGCACGCCTATCCGGTCGGATTCGTCCTGCACATGGGCAATGCCTTCGATCTTTTTCTCGCGCACCTGTTCGGCGATGATCTGGATCATCCGCGCCTTGTTGACCTGATAGGGCACCTCATCGACGATGATCGCAAAGCGGTCTTTGCGAATTTCCTCGACGCGGGTTTTGGCGCGGACAATGACCGAACCGCGTCCCTCTAAGTATGCTTTGCGCGCGCCAGAGCGGCCCAGAATGGTGGCCCCGGTTGGAAAATCTGGGGCGGGGATGATTTCCATCAGCGCCTCGGTGCTGATATCGGGATCGGCGATCATAGCCAGCGTGCCGTCGATCACTTCGCCAAGGTTGTGCGGCGGAATTCGGGTGGCCATGCCCACCGCGATGCCTTCGGCACCGTTGACCAGCATGTTGGGGAACCGCGCGGGCAGAACCGTGGGTTCGCGGTCTTTGCCATCGTAATTGTCTTGAAAATCAACGGTGTCTTTGTCGATATCGGCCAGAAGAAAGGCGGCGGGTTTGTCCATCCGCACTTCGGTATACCGCATGGCGGCGGCCGGATCACCGTCCATCGACCCGAAATTGCCTTGGCCATCCAGCAGTTTCAAAGACATTGAAAACGGCTGCGCCATCCGCACCAACGCCTCGTAGATCGAACTGTCGCCATGCGGGTGATATTTGCCCATCGTGTCGCCAACCGGGCGCGCCGACTTGCGGTAGGGCTTGTCGTGGGTGTTGTTCGTCTCATGCATCGCAAACAGAACCCGGCGGTGAACCGGCTTTAGCCCATCGCGCAAATCAGGGATCGCGCGGCTGACGATCACGCTCATCGCGTAATCGAGATAGGCGGTTTTCATCTCATCAACGATGTCGATCTGCGGGCCGTCATGCACAGCGCGCGGCGGGGTATCGTCGGTTGAGTCTGGGGTATCCGGAGTGTCGGTCAACTGGGCCGCGCCTTCCTGTTGGGGGCTAGATTGTGTTGGAGATACCCTACACCAATCATCATTTGGGGTGCAAGGATGGGGTGGGGGAGGGCTGGGACCAAAGCCCTGCGTAGAAGGCTATTAAGTGGGTGTGTCTGAGAACGGCTGGGCAACTACCTGCCATTCGTCTTCGTAAACAATGTAACCCACGCGGTCTGTCCGCAATATTTCAGTCGGATATCCGTTCTCTTCTAGAAAAGTAACCAATTCGAATGCCTTTTCAAGTATTCCGGTTGAACTATCCCGAAACCAACTTAAGCCAGCAGTGTGTTCGCGCCGATAATGCCCTTTAGACTTGGATTTGCTAAAACGTTTGGGGATTTTGAGATTGGTGCGAAGCCATGCAAGGAATTCTTCCAGTCGCTCTGAGGTGTTCCTATCGAGCCGCGGATTGCTTCGCAAATGATAGGCCGAGCAAAGGAAACCTTCTCTCGCTGAAATGCCACGAAGATGATTTGGACGTACGAACCGAATGAACACGGCCAGCCTTACACAATTGCTGCAATTTGCAGGACTTGTGTGATGCAAAAAATCGGCAATTTTATGACCTACCGCTACCGACGTTAAACGGGCGTTCGAAGTGGAAATTGAGATGAGCGATCAAAAATGTGCAATCGTTAAAGACTGCTTCATCTTCTCACCCCGCCCGCAAAACCATCCCAAACAAATCCCGCGGATCATCGGGATCGGCGATCATATCCAACTGCGTGCAAAACCCGGTCTCCGCCAGTTTCGATCTTACATACCGCAGCGCCGAGAAATCTTCTACCGCAAACCCCACGCTGTCAAACAGCGTGATCTCATCCGCCGATGTCCGCCCGCGCACCTGGCCAGCGATAACCTGCCACAGCTCTGTCACCGGGTGGTCCGGCTCAAGCTGTTGAATTTCCCCCTCAATCCGGGATTGTTCGGGGTATTCCACGAATATCGTAGACCGCAGCAATATATCGCGGTGCAGTTCCGTCTTGCCGGGGCAATCGCCGCCCACCCCGTTGATATGCACGCCTGAGCCGACCATATTATCGGTCAGGATGGTGGCGTATTGTTTGTCTGCCGTCACCGTGGTGATGATCTGCGCGCCCATAATCGCCTCTTCGGGCGACCAACATGCCACCACATTCAATCCAAACTCCGCCAGATTGCGGGCGCATTTCACGGTTGCCGCCGGATCAATATCGTAAAGCCGCACTTCGGAAATTCCGCAAATCGACTTAAACCCCAGCGCCTGAAACTCTGCCTGCGCGCCATTTCCAATCAGCGCCATTGTGGTCGCGCCCGCAGGGGCCAGCCATTTCGCGGCCATCGCCGACGTGGCTGCGGTGCGCAGGGCGGTTAAAATGGTCATTTCCGACAGCAACACCGGATAGCCCGTCGCCACATCGGCCAGCAGACCAAAGGCGGTGACGGTTTGCAGGCCCGCTTTGGTATTCGACGGGTGCCCGTTGACGTATTTGAAGCCATACGTTTCACCGTCCGACGTCGGCATCAGTTCAATCACGCCCACGTCGGAATGGCTGGCGACACGCGGGGTTTTGTCAAACAGCGGCCAGCGCAGGAAATCAGCCTCTATTTCCGCGGCCAGATCGATCAGAACCTGTTCAATGCCGATATGCAGCACCAGCTTCATCATGTGATCGACCGAGACGAAGGGCACAAGGTTCAGCATATCAATAACTCCGCGTTGGGCGGTCAAACACTTTGCGGCCCATCAGGCTGCCCACCAGTTCAACCATCAAGATCGCCGTGCGGCCGCGTTCATCCAGAAACGGGTTCAGTTCAACCAGATCCAAAGACGTGACCAGCCCAGATTCGTGCAGCAGCTCCATCACCAGATGCGCCTCGCGCACCGTGGTGCCGCCCGGAACGGTGGTGCCAACAGCGGGGGCGATTGAGGGATCAAGGAAATCCACGTCCAGACTGACATGCAGCATGCCGCCCGCCCCGCGCACCCGGTCTAGAAATTCGCGCAACGGGGCCGCGATGCCGCGTTCATCCAACACCCGCATATCATTGATCGCAATGTCATGTTTCAAAAGGGCGGCGTGTTCGGCAGGGTCAACAGAGCGGATGCCATAAAGACAAATGCGGTCGGCGGGAATGACGGCAGGGAAGGGCGGGAAATCATCAAACCCGTCGCGCCCGGCAATATAGGCCACGGGGGTGCCGTGCAGATTGCCCGATGTGGTGGTCATTGGGGTGTGGAAATCGGAATGCGCATCCAGCCACAGCAAGAACAACGGACGATCCGCGCGGGCGGCAAAGGCGGCGGCCCCCGCCACCGATCCAAGGGCCAAGGAATGATCGCCGCCAAGGATGATCGGCAATGCGCCCTGAGTGAGCGCGTCATCCACCTTATCGGCCAAAACTTCGGTCCAGCCCAAAACCTGCGGCAACGAATGCACCAGCGGATTGGCCGGGGTCACCGGGTGCAGATCCGGCAGGCTGACATCGCCCCAATCGGTTAAGCCATGCCCCATCTCGCGGATTGCAGTTGCCAGACCCGCCACCCGGTAGGCGGTTGGCCCCATCACGCAGCCGGGCCGTTTCTGGCCGTCATCTATCGGTGCGCCGATCAGGATTACATTGGGCATCGAAAACTCCTCATATTCCGGCAGGTGTGCCGATCTGTTTGGGACTATGGCGCAATAGCACACCTGTTCAGGATGGGGCGGGCAATCGCGCCTAGCGGCCGCTGAATTTGGCCATTCTTTTTTCCAAAAATGCCGAAACGCCTTCGTGAAAATCCAGTGTCTGCCCGCAAATGCCTTGCAACTGCGCCTCTAACGCCAGTTGATCCGCCAGATCATTGCCGGGAGAGGCGCGCAGGGCCGCTTTTATGCCTTTATAGGCAACTGTGGGACCGCTGGCCAAAGCTGTGGCGCGCGCAGCAATATGCGCCTTAAACCCCTGATCCGGCACGCATTCCCAGATCATTCCCCAGTCGGCGGCCTGCTGTGCCGAGACTTTATCGGCAAAAAGCATCGCCCCCATCGCGCGCGCCATTCCGATCTGCCGCGGCAGCCAGTAGGTGCCACCTGCGTCGGGCACCAGACCAATGCGGGTAAAGGCCTGAATAAAACTGGCAGAGTGCGCCGCAATCACCACATCTGCGGCCAGCGCCAGATTGGCCCCCGCCCCCGCCGCCGCACCATTGACCGCAGCAATCGTCGGGATCGGGCAATTGGTCAGCGCCATCAGCAGCGGCACATATTCGTCGTTCAGGGTCTTTTCGAGATCAAGCGCGCCCAGTTGTGCCGCATCGGTCAAGTCCTGCCCTGAACAAAACGCGCGCCCCGCCCCGGTAATCACCAAAACGCGGGCGTCGGTGGCGGCGATGCCAATCGCCACCAACATCTCTGCCCGCATCTGCCGTGACAAAGCGTTCATCACTGAAGGCCGGTTCAAGGTGATCGTGGCAACGGTGTCAGCGATATCAAAAGTGATGGTTTGAAAATCCACATCGTCCCCCAATTTTCTACCAGACTATCAGGGCAGGGCGATCAGACCAGTGAAACCCCGCGTCACTCTCGCATAAGTGCGTCGAGTCTGGCGCGGTCGGCGTCCGTTAACCCTTCGGCCTCGGGGGCCTTTGCCCGTCTGCGTGTGGTGGCATAGGCCAAAAGCCCGCCACCCAGCAGCATCGCGGGCCCCGCCAGCCACAGCAGCAGGCTTGACCCCGAAGCGCGCGGGTTGAACAGCACATATTCGCCGTATCTTGCCACCACATAGTCCATCACCTGGGCATCACTGTCGCCCGCCACCAGCCGTTCGCGCACCGCCAGCCGCAAATCGCGGCTGATCGGGGCATTGGAATCGTCGATGGTTTCGCCCTGACACACCGGACAGCGCAGATCGAGCGATATCGCCCGCGCCCGCGCCTCCAGCACGGGGTCGGCCAAAATCTCATCGGGGTTGACGGCGAAAGCGGGCGAGGCCAGCAGCAGCAGGGTCAGGATCAGCGCGCGCATGCCGCTATTCCGCCGGTTGGGCTGTGGCTGCGGGCGCCCGCCGCGCCCCTGCCGCCACGCGGTACCGCCGGTCTGTCAGGCTCAGCATCCCGCCAAACGCCATCAGCAATGCCCCCCCCCACAACCAGTTGGCAAAGGGTTTGATATAACCGCGCACGGCATAGCCGCCGCCGTCCTGTGGATCGCCAATCACCAGATAAAGATCGCGCCACACCCCGTAATCAATCGCAGCCTCGGTCGTCGGCATCTGCGCCACGGGATAAAATCGCTTTTCGGGATACAAGGTGACCACATCGGCCCCGCCGCGCATCACACGCATTTGCGCCATCGTTGTTGTATAGTTGGGGCCTTGTTCGCGGTGCACATCGACAAGGGTGATCTGATACTCTCCCATCGCATAGCTCTCGCCCACCCGGACCACACGGATATCTTCGGTCACCCATGCCGTCATCGCGGCCACAGCAAACAGGGTTATTCCCATGCCCGAATGCGCGGTCACTTTGCCCCAGTCGGCGCGGGGCAGGGAGCGCAGCCGGGCAAAACGCGACGCAACATCACCCCGTCCCGTCCGCACCCAAAGATCAGTAAACGCCCCCGCCACCACCCAAACACCCAAAGCCACCCCTATCGGCCCCATCGCCGTGCGCCCGCTTTGCACCGCATAGGCCAGCAGGCCAAAGGCAATCGCCAACACAATCGCCCCCCGCAGGGGCCGCATCGTGCGGGCAATGTTGGCGCGTTTCCACGGCATCATCGCGCCGATTGGCAGGATAATCGCCAAACCCACCATGAACGGCGTGAAGGCTGCGTTGAAAAACGGCACGCCGACCGACAATTTACGCGCCCAGACCAGTTCGGCAATCAACGGCCAGATCGTGCCGATGAACACCACAAAGGCCGACACCGCCAGCAACAGGTTATTGGCCAGCAGGGCAGATTCGCGGCTGACCATGGCAAAAGCGCCCTTCGCTTCAAGCGCACCCGCGCGCAGGGCAAACAATAAAAGCGCCCCGCCCATGAAAAATCCAAGGATCATCAGGATGAATACCCCGCGTTCCGGATCATTGGCAAAGGCATGCACCGACGTGATCACGCCCGAGCGCACGATAAAGGTGCCGGTCAGCGAAAAGCCAAAGGCGATGATGGCCAAAAGGATCGTCCACGCCTTCAGGCTTTCGCGTTTTTCCACCACGATGGCCGAATGCAGCAGGGCGGTTGAGATCAGCCACGGCATAAAGCTGGCGTTTTCCACCGGATCCCAAAACCAAAACCCGCCCCAGCCCAGTTCGTAATAGGCCCACCACGATCCCAAAGCGATGCCGATGGTCAGG
This sequence comes from Cypionkella sp., assembly GCA_043766915.1. Classification (GTDB taxonomy): domain Bacteria; phylum Pseudomonadota; class Alphaproteobacteria; order Rhodobacterales; family Rhodobacteraceae; genus JANNAT01. Next base: position 1,195 of record JAYUHO010000161.1, on the reverse strand, counting down.
AATATCCAGGCGGCCAGGGTCCAGGGCCGCACCCACCGGCCCCAGGCGGCATCAACCCGGCCCTCGATCAGGGCGGCGACGGCGAAAGAAAAGCTCATCGAAAGGCCGACATAGCCTAGGTAAAGGAAAGGCGGATGAAAGGCCAAACCCGCATCTTGCAGCAGCGGGTTCAGATCATCGCCGTTCAGCGGCGGCGCTTCCAGCCGCAAGAACGGGTTCGACGTGATCAGCGTAAAGGCCAAAAAGGCAACGCCTATCAACCCCTGCACCGACAAAACGCGGGCTTTCAGCGTGGCGGGCAGGTTGCTGCCAAACAGCGCCGCCATCGCGCCAAACCCCGACAGGGCCAGCACCCACAGCAACAGTGATCCTTCGTGGTTGCCCCAGACGCCTGCGAATTTATAAAGCAACGGCTTGGCGGTGTGCGAATTCAGCACCACCAGTCGCAAGGAAAAATCTGAATAGACAAAGGCATAGGTCAGGGCGGCAAAGGATATCGCAATCAGCCCGAACTGTGCCAATGCGGCAGGCCCCGCCACCGCCATCAGCCGCGCATCGCGACGGTAAGCCCCCCACATTGGCAAGGTGAATTGCACCACCGCCACCATAAAGGCCAATATCAGCGTGAAATGTCCCAGCTCTACAATCATCGCGGCCTCCTGCTTAGAGCACTTTGCGTTTTATATGGTGCAGATAGCATCCCTGTTCGCCCAGTTCTTGGGGCAAATAGGGATTCAAGAAAAACGGAAAGCTCTTTGTCAGTGTTATAGGGCAAGGCCGCGCCCACGGGAATGCCCCGTGCTGTCTGGTCGCGCGAGCGTGATGGTTAAGCACCGCGCAACAGGGCCGCCACGCCGGTTCTGGCAATCTCCCGCAGGCCCAAAGGGCGCATCAGTTCGGCGAAGGCGTCGATCTTCTCGGGGGTGCCGGTCATTTCGAACACGAAAGACTCCAAGGTTGAATCCACCACATTGGCCCGAAAAATTTCCGCCAGCCGCAGCGCCTCGATCCGCGCATCGCCCTTGCCCGCCACCTTGAACAGCGCCAGTTCGCGCTGCACCGACGGGCCTTCAACGGTTAAATCATGCACCGCATGCACCGGCACCATCCGGCCCAGCTGCGCCTTGATCTGCTCAATCACCTGCGGCGTGCCGGTGGTGACAACCGTGATCCGGCTTTGATGGCGGGTGTGATC
>JAYUHO010000160.1:0-5216 GCA_043766915.1 Cypionkella sp. | reverse complement strand
CCTTCCCGCCAAACCGCCGCGTCAGTCGATCAAGCCTGCACCGATGGTGGCAAAAATGGGCAGGCAAATCAGGTGGGCCAATCGGATGAAATCAGCTGTAACCACCTGATCCCAGCAATCAGCGGCCACTGTCAAACCTTCTGGCACTGATAATCAGACCAAGTGGCAGCACACACCGCCAAGCCGCGCGCAGGTTTGCAATCCGATCGACGCGTAATCGGCGCGAAACTGCTGGGTGACACCGCGCGTCAGACCTTTTTCGATCTGCAACGGCTGCAACGGCGTCACACATTCCACCATCGCCCCTGACAAGTTGGTGCGGGTCGACAAAAATTCGGCAACGTCCTGGGGGGCAAGATCACCAATTCCCGTCAAAAACAGATCGAACCGCTGAAACGCACGATCAAGTCCGATGATACCCGTCGTCGGAAAACGGGCGCAAATCTGCTTTACCTGCGGCACCGTCAACTCTGAGGCCAGCGCGCCGCTGAACCGACAGGGCGTTACCCCGATCAAGGCAAGGTAACGGCCCAACTCTCGGCTGGCGCTTGCAGACAGCGGCCCGGTCACGAACAGATCGCACAGGGCGTTGGTGTCGGACTGAGTGGTTTTCAGGCCCTGATGGCGGCGGATTTGTTTCCGCAACCGGGCAACGTCACCTGCCGCCAAATCTTGCAAGACAACCCCGCCGGGACGCTGCAATCCCTGCAGCACCCCTGCCAAATCCGCCTGCGCGATCACCGCTAATTTCTGGGCCAGAAAGGCCAAATCATCGGGTGCGGTCAATTGAACCGACAGGGTCAACCCATTCGGTCCATCGCCAATTTTCCGGCTTAGACCCAAAGCGCCAAGAAGCGCAAACAACTGGTCTTCGGTGCTGGCGTCGATCGTGCCGTCCAGAACAATCGCCCCGGAACGCAGTTGGTTTTCGGCTTGCTGGCGTGAGATGGCCAAATGACGCGATAGAACAGAGGCGGCCAAGGTGATCATTTCAGCCGACAGTTGGTTCACCAGCAAAACAGTTCCTGACGGGGATGCGATGTCGAAGGTCATCTGGTCACTCCAATTTTCTATTTACTGCGATACTCTGCGCCCGATGATGTGACGCGCCCGTAACGCCGCCGTTAAACCAGCGTTAATTGTTTCGTAAACCTCGTCTGCTTTGACCGTGTTCATTGGCATTATAGGGCCGATGCTGCAGCAATAAAGGATTCGGCGTCAGGCAGCCCGGCTCCAAAGAAGTATTCAAGATCAATCTGATCTTCATCATCCGCATTCATCGTATCGGGCGTCAGCGGACGGGTGCCGGGGGCAACACTGGCAGCAATCGAACTTGCGTCACAAATCAGCGCCTTGGCTTGCAGCCCGGTCAGCGCGGTTTTGCCATGGGCTTGGCGCGCGCGCTGCGCAAGCAGAACCAAGCCGCCAACCAGGCTGCTGGCCCCCGATGTGCCACCGAATGCTGTATAATACCCCCCTCCGTCGCCCGGGTTGCCTTGACCGGGCAAAACGAACGACCAAGGCGCGTGGCCTGCATCATATCCGAATACACCGGGCAAATCGGTTGTCACCAGATCAAGCGAAGAGAATGCGTATTCGCGGGCGCTGCCGACTGAATAATCGTGCATCGCCCGCAACGGGTCGATCTGATCCAGACGGGTTTGATGACGATTGTAGATTTCATAATCATCCGATGGGGCCACCAGAGTTAAGCCTTCGCCATAGTTCGAATAGCCCGATCGATATCCTTCGGCCGTTACCGCTCCAACGGCGATGATGCCATTGTCATCCGCAGCCAAACAGGCGGGATAGATCAATTGGCTTTCGCCATCGTTGCCAGCGGCGCAGACCACCGGAATATGCCGCGAGATCGCCAAAATCAGTTGCTTGAGGATCGCCCATGGCCGATCCGGCAAATGGCCGGTCTGCGCTGCGGTTGCGTCCTTGTCTTGCAAAGAGTCTGCTTCCATCCGTGCATAAAGATCTGCCGCCTGCCGCCCCCGCCATGTTTCCAGATCAGCCATCAGATCGGTCTTTGGCGTCAGCCGCGACCGGATCGGATCAGGCAGGCCGCGCGGTATGATGATAACATCGACGCGGCACGACCAGGCATAAAGAAACGCCGCGATGAACTGATGCGGGTCAGCCTCGAACGAGGTGCGGATGGACAGCAGTTTCGAAAACGGATCGACGCCGAAATAGGGCAAAAGATTGGGGTTGATGGCGGTTTCATCCTGACCCGCCGTGATAGGAACAACGGCCGGTTCCCCCACAATCAAGCCTGCGCAACTGGTGCCATGCGAGGCAAAGGTTTCCTCGGGGTCGATCATCCGGCGCAAAACACCTTTCGCGCCGCGATACTCAACCACCATGGATTCCAGATATTCCATCTCATGTGGGGCCAATTGCAACGGGCCCAGACCATCAAGGCTAATCCCTGCAAAATAGCTGCGCTTTTCTTCGCGGGTGGCAGAGGTGGTGCCAGGTAAGACCGGTTCGGTTTGCGCGCCATAGCGATGACTGGTCAGGTCAATCGAGCGGGCCGTATCAATGCGAGCGGCAAGATTGGGATGTGTGCGGCTGACACCTGTATCAATAAGTGCCGCCGTAGCTGCAATTGTTCCTGCGTTGGGGATTGAATCCCAAAGGGTTGCCGTGATCGGCGGGGCAGGTTGCGGGCGGATGCTGGTTTCGTTCTCAGACGGTAAAATCGCAGGCGCAGAGCCAAAATCAGCCTTTATGACGTTCAGCGCCGCCAGATGCCAAAGCCAGAAATATCGCGGGGGCGTAGGGGAAATCGGCATGTTCAATATCCTTAGGGTTCAATGCCATTCGCCTTGGGCCGCCAAAAAGGCCGCGCCAAAGGCATCGCGCAAATAGGGGGCAAAGCGGCGGGCGAGTTCCTTGCCTGCCTCTGTATCTGATGGGTAATGCAGGCCCGCCCATTCGCGATTTTCGGCCACATTCTGGGCTACACGGGCCAGTTCGTCGGTGGCGGGGTGTTCGGGCAGAATGGTATTGAAGGCAAACGCGATGGAAAAACACTGAAAGGCGTGGTTGGACGGATAGCTTTCATGCGCAGGCACCGCCAGCAACGGGCGCAGGCGGGGTTCCACGACCGTCGGGCGATCCCTGTCGATCCGCGCCTTATACAGCAGCCCGACATATTCGCAGGCCGTCAGGATGTTCAGAAACAGCCCTTCGGTTGCGTCGTAGCCACCAATATCTTCTATTCCCAACGGGCGCAAAAATTCATCAACCGACAGGGCCGCTTGCGCCTCGATCTCGGGTTGTCGGCGCATACGCTCTTTATCGCGTGTCTGCATGGCCAACAAAACCGCGGTTTCCAACCGGGTATAGTCGGGGCCGGGCGGCAGGGGGATGTCCAGACATTCCCAGGCAAAGCGGCTGGCCACGGTAAACGCATTGTCAGACGGTAACTGATGTAAACGTCGCAATTCCAATGCCGGGATCAGGCCGGTCGCGGCCTGTTTGCCTTCAAATCCTGCCTTATTCTTGTTTTTATTTTTGTTCTTGTTTTTGTTTTTGTTCTTATTTTTGTTCAGTGCCGACTTGTTCTGTACCATCTTATTCTGTGATCCAAGGGCCCCGCCCCCCATTCCGCCGTCGCCTTGGCTGCCCAATCCTTGTGCCGCCCCGCCGCGAACGGCTTGGATTTGATCGGCGTAAACCTCGAACGGGTGGGCGCTTAGGAATTTGGCGATGGTGTCTGGCGTTGCGTTTTGCATGAAATCTCTCCGACAAAATCAGTGTTTGCGAACCCCGGCCTTGATCAACCCAGCCAGAAAATGTTGCCCGCCTTCAGTATCCAACCCCGGATAGCCGCCATCCTGCAGAGAGGTGATCGAAAAATTCGGCTCGACCATCAGCAGTTTGTTCAAAAATACCCGCGCCTCATCCGGCCGGTCCAAGTGTGCATTGCTGGACACCAGCACGCGCAGCAATGAGTTGAAATCGGGGCGTTCGGCCAAGGCGGCGCGGCCGGCCTCTATCGCGGTATGATGTTCGCCACTGAAGTTACCGGTGATCGCGCGGGTGGTTTCGAAGTAATAGCGATGTGGGCTGAACGCCCCCAGATGCCGCGCCCATCGGGCCATGGCCAGCGCGCGTTTCGGCTGGCCTGCATAAGCGTGAAGCATGGCGTATAAATCCCATGCCAAAGTTTGCGCCGGGTTCACGCGCAAGGATTGTTCAAACAACCCGGCAGCATAATCAAATTCACCAAACAAATACGAATGGATGTGGCCGACCAGTGCCGAGACAAGGGCGTTGTTCGGTTCCATCTCTATTGCGCGGCGCGCGAAATGCTGCGTTTCCTCGATCAAAGGGGCGTCTTGGGTATTGAATTTTTGCCCCACCCGAAAGGTGTTCAAAAACGCCATCCAGGCGTACCCCTGTGCAGACGGGTGAGCGGCAATATGACGGCGCAGCGTCACCTCTGAGCGGTCCAGATCACCGCGTGTCAGCCGGAACATGGACGTCACAGCGGTGGCCAGTCGCCCTTCGGCTTCGGCTGCCTCGGTGCTTGTGTGGCGCAAAAAATGCCGCAGGGCTTCTTCGGTTGCCCGAGCGATCAACGGCATCGCCGCGCTGGCATCTTTGATCTGTTGCCGGTGCAACTGCACTTCATCGGCCCAGACCAGCGTGCCATCGACCGCCGATTGCAACAAAATCGCCAGCCGAAGCGTGGTCAGGTCGGCAAAAACCCTGACCTGCACCGTCAGGTTGATCTGTTCGGGCAAACGCGCATAACCGCCACCGATCAAATCGCTGAACGGCGATGGGGCCAAATCAAAGATACGCAAATCTCCGGTGTCTTGAAACGCCGCCAAAAGGGCGCGCTGCACGTCGGACTGCAGCATCGCCGCAGCTGGATCGCCGCCCAGAATAACCGGTGGCAGCAGGGCGACGCGCCAGCCCTGCACTCCGTCTGGGTTATGGTCCAATTGCGGTGGCACCATTTGCGGCTGCCCCGCAGACTGTGGTGCCGTTCGCGGAACGGCAGTGGACCCGGCGCGCAGATCATCTGCCTGGGTCTTGGGGGCCAGATCATGGGCAAAGCCCGCCTCTTCGATCCGCCGGTGCCAGGATTGCCGTTCCAGTGTCAGCCACTCTTCAAACTCGGGATCGCGAACGTCGATGCCTTCCAAAAAATTCTCGGTTTGGCCAACGACGCCCTTGGCCGCATGCGGTTT
>JAYUHO010000159.1:0-13762 GCA_043766915.1 Cypionkella sp. | reverse complement strand
CCGGTTTGTCGCCATGCGGCATCGGCGTTTGCTGGGCCATTCCCGGCACTGCAACCGCGGCCAGTCCAAAGGCCGCCACGGCGGCGCATGCAAATTTTGTCGAAAATTTCATAATTTCTCTCCTGAGGTGATCGGCCTGACTGGCCATTTTGAGAACGGGAAGGCCCCCGGTCATCGGTGACGTATGGTGCTTGCGCAGATCAGAACCCGGCTCACGTTCCCCGGTGTGATGCCTTTGCTGCTGATCCGGTTAAGCGGGTTTGTGCGCGGTGCGCGGGCCGCAACCCTTCGGCTGTCATGGCATCGCCTTAACCTCCGGTAGCCGCGCATCCATGGCGTCGTAATCCGCCGCGGTCATTTCGGGCAGCGACATCACAAAGGCGGTGATGTCCCAGATCTCGGCATCACTCAGCGACGGCCCCCAGGCGGGCATCCCGGTAAAGCGGATGCCGTTTTTGGTCACCCAGAACAGTTCGGTGTCGCCCATATCATCAGCGCCGGGGCCAAAGCCGGGGGCTTGGGGGTTGAACCCCACCGCCATCGATTGCGGCGCGCGCCCGACGGGGGTGTGGCACATCACGCATTCCCGCCGGTAGATTTGAAACCCCGCGTCACGGTCGGCTATCGTGCCCGCTGCCGGGGCCTGCACCTCGCGGGCATGCAGCTCGATAGAGGCCTCACGCACTGTCACCAGTGCCCAGCTGAGCGCCGGGGCATCAACCACTGCAGCCGCTATGTTGAACATGCCCGAGTACATAAACACCAGCCCCCCAGCGACACCGGCGACCACCAGCGCCCCGATGATCACCAGCGCGTGGCGCACGACATGAACGCAGGTTTCAAACCACGAAGACATTCCAACCTCCGTAGGAATTGCGGATCGACCCGCGCGGGATCGAAAGTGCTATGATCAGCAGGCCAGCAATGACGCTGGCCCCTTGCGCCATGGGCGAGGCCGCACCCTCCAGCACCCAGGGGGCTACGATCAGCCACAGCCCGGCGGGCACATTCAGAAAGCGCAGCGCACGCGCGACTTCGGCGAATGCGATGATCGAAAAGGTCACCACCAGCAGGCCGGTCAGATGATCGCTGTTGGTCATGCCGCCGCTGTTGCCAAAGGTCAGCCGGGTGAAGGTCAACCAGATGCCGATGGCACAACAGGTCAGCAGGGTGGGCGGAAACGTGACGCCGCGACCCGATTGGGCGAACATCTGCGCCTTGACCGCCAGCACGCCCTTGGCATGGTCGTCCTTGCCCCCCTCCATCGCGTCGCCGGTCCAGAACGTGCGCCAGAACGGCTTGCCCGCCCGGTGCGAGGCGGTCAGAAACTGCCCCATCGCCACGAATTCATCCAGCGAATAGGGGATCATCAGCGCCATCGCCAAGGCTGTCAGCAGGCACAAGGTGCACCAAGTACCGATCACAATCGGCTGGACGATGACAAAGTAGATACTGACAATACCCAGAGGCAGGATCAGGAAGGCCAGCGCCAGCACCATCCACGGCATGGTGCGCCACCGGTCTTTGCCCCCCATGAACGTCACCACCAGTTCCAGCGCATAAACCACGGCGCCCAAGCCCGCATCAGCCACCGGCCAGGCCTTGGACATCGGCGACGTGATGATCGTCTCGGTGCCGTTCATTCCGCCAGATCCGGCAAAGAACGGCTCCCATGTGCTGTCGATATGGCCCATCTGATAGGCGGCCATGTAGCGGGCGACCAAAAAACCGAACAGCGCCAGCACACCAACCGGCACCCGCTGCAACCAGCTTGCCGGGTTATACCCCCATTCGGGCGGGATGTCGGGCTTGCCCATCATGCCCGCCATGCTCATCCCCGGCATCATCGGGATCAGCACCGACAGGGCGATCACGGCGCTGCCGATCAGCGTGGCATTAGCATAGGCTTCGGGCAGTGGTGTCCAGATCGCCAGCGGGGCCAGCAGCAGCCAGCCGCCCACCACCGCATTGGCCCATTGCGCCCAAGGGTATTTGCGCTGCGCATTGGCAGACAGATAGCCAAAGATCACGATCAGCACACCGCTGCCCACATCATTCAGCGTCATCAACATGTTGCGGTGCGCAAAGGGCGAAAGCCCGCGGTCGGCCATCACCCGCAACTGATTGGCATCGGGCACAAAATCGCTGAGATAGCCCAGCGTGAAGGGGGCCGAGATCATCCAGAACCCCAGCATCATCGCCACATAATGCGGCCACAGCATCGCGCGATGCGCCTCGCCCATCATGTCGCCCATGCCACCCGAAGCCGTCGTCGCGGCCCCATGTGCCATACCGGGCATGTCGTCCGTCATTGCGGGCATGGCGGCGGTATCATCCTGTTGCCCTGCGATCCTCGCGACGGCCTGCCCAGCCACCGGAACCAAGGTCATGCCGCATTTGGGGCAACTGCCCGGCCCGCTTTGCACCACCTCGGGGTGCATCGGGCAAGTATAGCTTGCCCCCGCCGCCCCGGACGCGGCGGCGGCGGGGCGGGCGGGTTTGGCCGCATCTCCCCCGTGACCGGACTGATCCATGGTCATTGCGCGCGATCCTGTGCCGTTGGCTTGGCCACCAGTGTCATGCCGCAAATCGGGCAATTTCCCGGTTCAGAGCGCTTTATTTCAGCGTGCATCGGGCAGGTATAACTGGCCCCGGTGCCGGTTGCGTCAGATGGCGCAGCGGCGCTTTGGCCGGAAGGATCCATGTTCATTTTTTAGTCTCCTGTGCTGTGGCCTGCCGGTTGGCCAGCATCCATTCTGCCGGTTCCAGGCCGTTTTCCTTATAAAATCCCAGATCATCGGCCTTCAGCGCGGCCACCATCAGCGGGATCGACTTACGCAATGTGTGGGCAGGCACCCAGCCCAGCACCTCTTTGGCGCGGGTCACATCCAACGCGTAATGGTCATTCGCCCGGTCAATCATCCAGGGTTTGATGAACGGATCCTGACGCAGGATCTTGTCTTCGACCCAGGCCCCGATCTTGGCAATCGGACCGGGCACGTTGAACTCTTCATAGGACTCGTCGTGGATCTGCCGCATAAAGCTGTGCTGCAACTCATCGTAACTCAGCGCCTCGGGCTCACCGATCAGCAGCACCGTCTGGGCGGGCAAAGTGGCACGTTTTTCCACCGCGCGGGCAATCGCATCAACCACATCCGCCATATGCACATAGGACGTGCCATGCGAGGTAGACCCGGCATACAGATGCGATTCCAACTGGCGTTCATAGATCCGCTGGATCTGATGCGACAGCGGCGGCGAATGGCAGCCATCGTCGTAAACCCCGGCAAAGCGCAGCATGACGGTCGGAATGTTACCGCGTTCCTCCCCGATCATCGCCTCAGTGCGGACTTTGGATTCGGGGTAGGCCCAGGTCGGGGCAATCGGCCAATCTTCGTTAAAAAATATGCCCGGCTCGCCGGGTTTGTGCACCAGCATGGTGCTGGAAAACACGAACTGCTGCACCTCAAAGGCGGCGCGCAACCCCTGCAAAAGCCGGCGCGTTCCGTTCACCGTCACCGTGTCATAGCGCGGGTCAGGTTTGCCGCCGAAATCGTAGAACGCCGCAAGGTGGATCACCGACGCCACTCGCGCGCCATGATGGGCTAGCAGCACTTTCAGCCCCTCGGCGACACTTTGATCCGATGTGATGTCAACCGGAATCCGGGTGCAGCCTTCGGGCGGATTCTGCTCGGCCTTCATGTCAAAGCCCACGACATTGGTGTAGGTTTTGCGCAATTCGCGCATCACAGCCGACCCGATCCGCCCGTTTGATCCGGTGATCAGGACAATATCGCCGTCGGGTTTCATGCGGTTTTCTCCACAGTCTTTTTCGCTGGCTGCGGTTTGGCGGCGGCAATCGCAGGCGCTTCTGCCGCCGATATCCGCACCAGTTTCTTGTTGACGAATTGCTGGATGCCCATGTCGCCCAACTCGCGGCCATAGCCCGAGGTTTTGACCCCGCCGAACGGCAGATCGGCATCGGCCCAGTCCAGATTGTTGACAAACATCATGCCTGTCTCAATCTGGCTGGCCACCCGCTTGCCCCGCGCGATATCCTTGGTGAACACCGACCCGCCAAGACCGAAATCGGAATTATTGGCCAATGCAATCGCCGCCGCCTCGTCTTTGACGCGGAAGAACAGGGCGACAGGCCCGAAGAATTCCTGCCGGAACGCCGGATTATCGGGGGACACGTCGGTCAGGATTGTCGGCTCCATGAACGACCCTGCCCGCGACAGGCGCTTGCCGCCCAACGCCAGTTTCGCCCCGCTGGCCACCGCGACATCGACCTGTTTCAGCAACTGCACCAGTGCGGCCTCGGTCGACAGCGGCCCCAGCGTGGTCGCCTCATCCAGCGGATCGCCCGGTTTCAGCGCCACCAATGCCGCCGTAAAGCCCGCCAGAAACTTATCCGCCAAAGGCTCGACCACGATGAACCGCTTGGCGGCCACGCAGGTCTGTCCGTCATTGTACATCCGCCCCCAGACCGCCCAATGCAGCGCATGATCCAGATCGGCATCTTCCAGCACGATAAACGCATCATTGCCGCCCAGTTCCAGCGATGAAGGTTTCAGGTTCTGCCCCGCCCGTGCGGCAATCTTGGCCCCCGCCGCCGCCGATCCGGTCAGCGCCACACCCTTGACGCGCGCATCATCGATCACCGCATTGGCCTGATCGTAGGAAATCAGCAGATTGGTATAAAGGCCCGCCGGTGCCCCGGCCTCGGCCCACAGCGCCTCGAACGCCAGGGCGCATTGCGGCACATTGCCCGCATGTTTGACCATCAGCACATTGCCCGCCATCAAATGCGGTCCGGCGACGCGGGCCAGTTGGTAATAGGGAAAGTTCCACGGCTCGACCGCGAAAATCACCCCGATCGGAGAGCTTTCGATATGCGCCTCGCCCTTGGCGGGATGCAGGGCGACGGGGGCCAGAAAGCGTTCGGCATTCTTGGCATAATAAGTCAGGATGGCCGCGCTGAACGCCACCTCGCCCCGCGCATCGGCAATGCGTTTGCCCATTTCCATAGTCATCGTGCGGGCCAGCGCCTCTTGATGGGTCAGCATCAGCCCGGCGACTTTCGTCACAACCTTGGCCCGCTCGACATAGGATTTGCGCCGCCACAGCGCAAAGCACGCCGCCGCTGCGGTCAGTTTCGCCTCAAGCTGCGCGGCGGTCACTTCGGGAAAGGTTTTCAACAACTCGGCGGTGGCGGGGTTCAGGCTTTGATAGGGCATGGTTTTTTCTCCTGCGACAGTCCGGGCCGCCCGTGGAAAGCGGTCGCCATGCCTGTCATGTTCATACAGACGCGCGCGCCCGCTGTTTATTACAGGTGCGGATAAGACTGGGCGCGGTCCGTGCGGATTTTTGCCCCTGCGCCGACATCGCAGCCGCGCGCGCGGCGATGCAGCGGTCAGACATGTGATCGGCGCGGCGGGGGGAATGATTCCCCTAAAACGGTTCAGGTTTTGCCGGAGACAATACGCACCTGACAGCTTTCCGGTAAGAGTTGCGCGCACCCTCTTTCACCCGGGAGCAGGCCGGGACCTCGATGTTATAGTCCGCACCTTTGATCCGAGGCCCCGGCCTGCGCCGGGGCGAAAGGAGGATTTGGGGGGGCGTTTACCCGGCCGCTGCCGATCAATAATGATAGCGGCACTGGACAATCTCCAGTGCTGTGTCGGTCACGCGGTAGACCAGCCTATGCTCCCGGTCGATGCGGCGCGACCAATAGCCCGCAAGATCGCCCTTCAAAGGTTCAGGTTTGCCGGTGCCTTCAAACGGATGACGAAGGCATTCTTTGATCAGCGCATTGATCTTGCGAAGTGTCGCCTTGTCGGTTTCCTGCCAGAACAGGAACTGTTCCCAAGCGGTTGGCTTGAAAACAAGGTTCACTCGTTTGCCATCGCCTCAAGCTCGGCCATGGTCTTGATCAACATCTTGGCCGGATCAGTTTCGGCAATCGCCACCAAAAGGGCCGCCCTGTTTTCTGGCGAGGACAGCAAATAAGTCGTCTCATCCATGCTGGCCCAGTCTTCAAGACTGACCATGACCACAGGCTTACCCTTGGCGCGGTGGACGATGACCGGTTCATGATCATCATTCACGCGGTCCATCACGGCGGAGAGATTGGCGCGCAGTTCGGTGGAGGAGAGGGTTTTCATGCGGGGGAGTGTACGTGATTGCGTACGCAAAGTCAAGGTTGGGGTAAACCCGTCAATCAGCGCACCACCCCATCACCCAATCGCCCCGGCGCAGGCCGGGGCCCCGATATTTCAGGATACACTCTTCGATCCGAGGCCCCGGCCTACGCCGGGGCGATTGGGGATTTGTTGGTAGGGTAATCAAAACAGGCAAGCGGTTGATAAATCGTAGGGTGGGTGCAACCCACGACGCGCAAAGCCGTGGGTGGCACCCGCTCTATGGCTCGCTGAACAGTGTCTGGCCATTGAACTCTGTAGCCAAACGCGTAAACGTCGATTTTCCGATGTGGATGGTGCAGGGGTTGGACAAACAAGCAATCCATCTGGGAATCACGCGGCAATCGTTGATCAAGATGTGGATTGCCGAAAAGTTAGAGTAGGGGTTTGGTGAAACCCGCGATGCCCAAAGCCGTGGGTTGCACCCACCCTACGGCTCGCTAGGGCAAGCTATTGGAGTTTTACACAAGTCCCAATTTCAACCAACGGCGTATTCCCAAAGTCTTCTTCGCCGTTGCTCCCAACAGTGACATATCCAAACTTGTAGGTCGCGACAAATCGCAGCGACGCTGAGTCAAAAATGAAGTCGCCTATGCCTTCACAATTCAGTGAAGTTCCAAAGAACCCGTTCTTACAAGAATATCCAATAAAATTTCTCCCAAACTCCGTTACTCCATATTGGACAATAAGCTCAGATCGCGACTTGTCGTAGTAAGGATTATCAGAAGCAACGGATGATACGAGGTACTTTGTATTAGCAGTAAATCTTGTTTGCACCCACTTTTTGGAAGCTGTGTCATAAGAGAAACCGGTTACCTGTTCCTGCGCGCAAACCCAAGAAACTTCGGCACTTGACTGATTGGCAACCAAAGATAATCCTGCGACAATCAAAGCAGCGCAAAAGCAAGATCGACTATATTTTCTCAACCCAAATTGTCCTTTTCGGCTTGTGCCCCTCACTGATCCAAGGAACTCCGCAACTTCCTGCTTCTACTCGGATGCTTCAACTTCCTTAACGCCTTGGCTTCAATCTGCCGGATCCGCTCGCGCGTCACCGAAAACTGCTGCCCCACCTCTTCCAAAGTGTGGTCCGTGTTCATCCCAATCCCGAACCGCATCCGCAACACCCGCTCCTCACGCGGCGTCAAAGATGCCAGAACCCGCGTGGTGGTTTCCTTCAGGTTTTCCTGAATCGCGGAGTCCAGTGGCAGGATCGCATTCTTATCCTCGATGAAATCGCCCAGCTGGCTGTCTTCTTCATCGCCAATCGGCGTTTCGAGTGAAATCGGTTCCTTGGCGATCTTCATCACCTTGCGGACCTTTTCCAGCGGCATTTGCAATTTCTCTGCCAGTTCTTCCGGCGTAGGTTCCCGCCCGATTTCGTGCAGCATCTGCCGGCCGGTGCGGACCAGTTTGTTGATCGTCTCGATCATATGCACCGGAATACGGATGGTGCGCGCCTGATCGGCAATCGACCGCGTGATCGCCTGACGGATCCACCAGGTTGCATAGGTCGAGAATTTATAGCCCCGGCGGTATTCGAATTTATCCACCGCCTTCATCAGGCCGATGTTGCCTTCCTGAATAAGATCAAGAAATTGCAGGCCACGGTTGGTGTATTTCTTGGCAATCGAAATCACCAGACGCAGGTTCGCCTCGACCATTTCTTTCTTGGCTTGGCGGGCTTCTTTTTCACCCTTTTGCACCTGATTCACAATCCGGCGGAATTCGGAGATATCGACGCCGATATAAGTGCCGACCTGCGCCATCTCAGCCCGCAAATCTTCGACCTTTTCGCGCGACCGCTCCAGCAACGCCTGCCAACCGCGACCCGCTTTGGTGGCCATCCGGTCAAGCCATGTCGGGTCCAGCTCGTATCCCTGATATTCGTCGATAAATTCGCGGCGGTTGATCCGCGCGGCATCGGCCAGTTTGACCATGCCGGAATTGATCATCATGATCTTGCGATTGATGCCATACAGCTGATCAATCAGCGCCTCAATCCGGTTGTTGTGCAGATGAAGTTCGTTCACCAACATCACGATTTCGCTGCGCAATTTCTGATAGGCCGCTTCGTCATGCGCCGAGAACCGCGATTTTGACGACAGCGTTGCCGTCATCCGCAAATCCTGCATTTCGGCCAGCTTGGTATAGTCACGCGCGATCAGGTCCAGCGTTTCCAAAACCTTGGGCTTTAACGCGGCCTCCATCGCCGCCAATGACATTGACGCGCCATCGTCTTCGTCGTCATCATCATCGCTGCGCATCAGGGGGTTGCCGTCAGCATCGAGTTCAGGCTCTTCCGATCCGGGTCTACGGGGGGCGGCATCCAGATCGACGCCTTCCAGATCGGCACCAACCAGACCTTCTTCGCCATCCAATGACCGCCCAAAGGTGGCTTCCAGATCAATCACATCGCGCAGCAAAATATCTTCGGACAAAAGTTCGTCGCGCCAGATGATGATCGCCTGAAACGTCAGCGGGCTTTCGCACAGGCCCGCAATCATCGTATTGCGGCCAGCCTCGATCCGCTTGGCAATGGCAATTTCGCCTTCGCGCGACAACAGTTCAACCGATCCCATTTCGCGCAGGTACATCCGCACCGGATCATCGGTGCGATCCAACGCCTCGGTGGTGGTGGTGACGACAGCCACATCGCGTGAGGTGGACGAGGTTTCGACCAACTCGCCCAAGGGCTGCTCGCCCTCTTCTACTTCTTCGTCCTCGATCACGTTGATGCCCATTTCCGACAGCATCGACATCACGTCTTCGATCTGTTCGGACGATACCTGTTCGGGCGGCATCACATGGTTCAGCTGATCATAGGTGATATAGCCCCGCTCACGCGCGTCGGCGATCATCTTTTTGACGGCGGCCTGGCTCATATCCAATGAGCTGTCGGCCTCATCGCCTTCTGGTTTGCTGTCGTCGTTGTCTTTGGGGGCCATGGTTGCTCCTACAGGCAGGCGAATCAGGGGGCGAGAGGCGAATCAGGTACAATCGCGCGAATCAGTTAGCATCACACGAATCAATAGCGCGAATCGCGGCGGGAAACAGCCGAATCAGCGATTTTTCTTTTCCCACACCCGGCCATCGATCAGGTTTTGCAGATGGCTGGACATCGCACCCCGATCTTCGCCAAGATCGGCGGCATCTTCGCGCGCCGGATGATCGGCCCGATGACGGGCCTCGGTTGCCTTTGTTAACCGCCAGGTCAGGCCTTCATCGGCAAGACCAGACATATCTTCGACCGCCTCTTCAATCTCGCGTCGCGCACCGCGGCGTGCCTCAAGCTTGGCAAAGTCCTCAGCAAGACACATCCTAGCAAATTCGGCGTCAGACCGATTTTGCACTGGCGGTGCGCTTTGCACATGGGGGCGCATCATCATTGCGTCAAGTGCCTCGGGCGCGGCACGTCGTAGTCGATCCTCTACTGTCGACGTGTCCAGATGAGATAGCAGAATTGACTTAATCGCTTCATTTCCATGTTCGGCTAGGTCCATCCGTTCCAAAGCAGATTCGAAGAATCTGATCAAGGAAGGGTGCACGACCAGTGCTGCCAGAATAATGGTCTCGACTTTAATATCTTCCGCTTGCTCTGTCGCGTTGGCAAGAAATGATGCCTTTGTAGTCACAACTGGAGGCAGTTCTTCCTTTGGAAGTTTTCCTGCTACAAACGCTGTCCTGCTCTTCTTCGATTTGGACGGGTTGAAGAGTGTCCATTTGAGATTGCCGATCTCTTTTTCGTATTGCTTCCTTATTTTGGCATCCGAGATGCGCTTTAAGCAAGTATCTAGGGTATTTTCCAAGGCCGCCTTGCGTTCCGGGCTATCAAAACTGCGGCCCTCAATCTCGCGTTGCCACAGCAGGTTTACCATCGGTTGCGCGTTATCCAACACGGCTTTCATCGCACCTGCCCCGCTGGCGCGGATCAGATCATCGGGGTCCATCCCGCCCGGCATCACCGCAAAGCGCAGACCTTTGCCCGCCTCCAGCAACGGCAGCGCCAGATCAATCACCCGCAACGCCGCGCGCACACCCGCCGTATCGCCGTCAAGTGCTATGATCGGCTCATCCGAGATGCGCCACATCAGGCGCAGCTGATCTTCGGTTACCGCAGTGCCCAACGGGGCCACCACAGCGCGAAAACCCGCTTCGGACAGGGCAATCACATCCATATAGCCTTCGGCCACCACCAAGGGCTGGCCCTTGCCCGAGGCCTCACGCGCGGGGGCTTGATTGTAAAGGTTGCGGCCCTTGTCGAACAGTTCGGTTTCCGGCCCGTTCAGATATTTCGCCCGCGCATCCGCCGCCATCGCGCGGCCCCCCAGCGATATTGCCCTGCCCCGGCCATCGCGGATCGGGAAAATGATGCGGCCCCGAAAACGGTCATAAGGTGGTCCGCCATCATCGGGCCGCGCGCAAACACCTGCGTCCACGATCAGATCGGGGGCAATGCCCTTTTGCGTCAGGGCAGCAAACAGCCCTTGCCGGGCATCGGGGGCAAAACCGATTTCCCACCGATCCTGCGCCTGCTCGGACAATCCCCGCTTGGCCAGATAGGCGCGGGCGTCAGCCGCCGCAGAGGTGCGCAGTTGCAGGCGGAACCATTTGAACGATTCCTCAACCACCGCAGACAGTTGCGCGCGGCGGTCCGCCACCTGCGCCGCTTGTGGATCGCGCGCGGGCATCGGCATTCCGGCTTCGGCGGCCAGCACCGCCACCGCCTCCATAAACCCCAGATTTTCGGTTTCTTTGATGAACGTCACCGCATCGCCTTTGGCGTGGCAGCCAAAGCAATAGTAAAATCCTTTACGGTCATCGACGTGAAAGCTGGCAGATTTTTCCTGATGGAACGGGCACGGCGCCCACATATCGCCCTTGCCAAGGTTCGATTTGCGCATATCCCACGTTACTTTGCGCCCTACAACGGACGAAAGTGAAACGCGGGTGCGCAAGTCATCAAGGAATCCCGGAGGCAGGCTCATGCGCCATCATATCGGCGCGGGGGGCGCACAAGTCTAGAGGCAGCGCGCGGTGCTAGCCTAAGATGTCGGTCATAACTCTGTGGAAAACTTGTACGCCCATGGGGATCAACCCATCGGGGAAATCGAAATCGGGGTTGTGCAGGGCAGCATGACCGATCCCGGCACCAAGCATCACCATCGCCAGTTTGGTATGACCCACGCCAAAGCGACCGAAATCTTCGGAGGATCTGGTCGGCAGATCGCCGAGCGACTGCGCCATGTTCAAGCCGTCAAGCGCCGCTGCAAGCCGCGCGGTGGCTTGGCCGTCATTTACCGTGGCCGCAAAATCATCGTGGTAAGTGATCTGCACGCCCAAGCCCACCTTGCTGGCCTCGGCCTGCACCAACGTCTCAGCCAAGCTGCGCAGGTCGGTCATTGGGGCGTCATCACGGGTGCGCAGGGTGGCCCAGATTTCTGCCGCCCCGGGTGCTATGCCAAACGCCGGCACGCCCAGCACCGCATGGGTCACTGTCACCAATCGGTAGTCTGGCCCAATCGGCCCAACTGCACCCAACGCGGTCAACCCCGGGATCAATGCCGCCAGCGCCGCCCCCGGCGAAACCCCGGTTTGCGGCCAGGCCGCGTGGGCGGTTTTGCCCGTCAGTCCGACCTTCATGCCCACGGAGGCGCAACAGATCGTGCCCGACGTCAGCCAGGCCTGCCCAAACGGCACCCCCGGCATATTGTGCATCCCAAAGGCCCAATCGGGACGGATAGCGGCATAGGCCGGATCGGCCACCACTGCTGCCGCCCCTGATCCGTCTTCCTCGGCGGGCTGAAACATCAACACCACCCGGCCCCGTACGGGCCTTTGCCGCGCAAGCGACCGTGCCAGACCCAGCAACCATGTCATATGGCCGTCATGGCCGCACAGATGCGCGGTGCCGGGACGGGTGGATTGGTGTTCAGCCGTGGAAATCTCGGTGATCGGCAGCGCATCAAGTTCGGCGCGAAACATCACGGTGGGGCCATCTGCGGCACCCTGAAACACTGCCGCCACACCATGCCCACCAAGCCCGGCGATGATCTGATCAGGGTTTAACGGGGTCAGCGCCGCCACCACCCGTGCCGCCGTTTCGCGTTCCGCCCCCGACACGTCGGGGAACTGGTGCATCATCCGCCGCCACGCCGTCAACTCGGACACATCGGCATTAGAAAGCCTCATCCTGCCGCCCGCGCGGCCAGGGATTTCAGCGCCACCTCTATTTCGTGCCACGCTGTGCGCGCCATTGAGCGAAACACCATGACGGTAAACGCCTGATCGCCGGTGCGCAGCAAGATCATCGACATGTGATACAAGGGCGTGCGCAACACCAATCCGGGTTTGAACGCCTGCACCCGCAAATCCATCGGCACATAGCGCATCAACGCATCCGCCGCCGCAGGGCCGGTCAAAGTTAACGCGGCCCAACCGCCCGATTGATCCGTGACCGCCGCCGCAGTGCCCAGATCGGGGCAAGCGCAGCCGATCAAAAACGCCTGATCGCGGCCTGTCCAAACGATTGTAGCATCGCCTTTACGATGGCATTCGCCCACATTTGGCATCACCAGACCGATGGTTTTCAACGCCTTGGCAATCGCCTTATCCTGCCCCGGAAAGGCGGCAATCGAGGTCACCGCCCCCAAATTAACTTCGGCCAAAGTTGTGTCCAGATAGGTCACCGCGCCCTGCCCCTGCAAAGCCGTTTTGGCAAACATTTCACGCACGCAGTTTCTCCCCTGCCTTGTCATGG
This sequence comes from Cypionkella sp., assembly GCA_043766915.1. Classification (GTDB taxonomy): domain Bacteria; phylum Pseudomonadota; class Alphaproteobacteria; order Rhodobacterales; family Rhodobacteraceae; genus JANNAT01. The sequence goes on along the minus strand of JAYUHO010000159.1, from coordinate 799 downwards.
AACACCGGATCGCACACCTCGGCCAGCACGTCGATGCCGCGCAGACGGTCAACCACGCGGATACGCTCTCCCATCCGCGCCCGCCCGTTCACCAAGAACCCCAAGGCCAGGTATTTGCCAAACATCGGTGAGTAACCCACCGATGTCAGATACCCCTGCCCGTTTACCCGAGTTAAATCCTTACCCGGCACGAACAGATGCGCGCCGGATGTGATGGTATCGGCCCCCAAAGGCCGGATGCCAACCATCTGCTCGCACGCCTCGCCCAACATACCGGGGCGCGTGGCGGCCAGTTTGCCGATGCAGTCTTTCTTGGCGGAAATCATCTTTTCCATGCCTATATCGAAGGCACTGACCCGCCCATGAATCTCGGCATGGGTGATAAAGCCTTTTTCAATGCGCAGAACGTTCAGCGCCTCCATCCCGTATGGCCCGCCGCCCATGGTTTCGGCACGCGCCACCAGATCGCGGAACAGCGCCTCGCCGTACCGGGTGGGCACAGCGATTTCATAACCTTCTTCGCCAGAAAAGCTGATGCGGAAAAGCCGAGCTGCCACCCCGCCAACGGTGACCGGACCGACCGCCATGAACGGGAAATCCGTGATCGGTGTATCCAGCATCGAAGTGATCAACGCCCGCGCCTGCGGCCCCGCAACCGCAAACTGCGCCCAGGATTCTGTGACGGAAATGAACCGCACATCCCAATTGGCGCAGTGGGTTTGATGTACGAAATCAAGGTGCCGCATCACCAACCCAGCTGCCGCCGTGGTGGTCGTCATCAGATAGTGATGCTCGCCCA
>JAYUHO010000158.1:0-13786 GCA_043766915.1 Cypionkella sp. | reverse complement strand
GACTTGCCCGAACCTGTTCTGGGGTTCATGCGGGGCGATGGGCTGCTGTGCCTGTTCAATCTGTCACCCGACCCGGTGGCTCTGACCGTTGCGGGGGTGTCGGGCTTGGTCGGGCCGTCGCAGGCGGCGGTTCTGGACGCGGGCCGCGTGAAACTGGGCGGCAATGGATATGGGTTTTTCACCGCAACAGGGCCCGTCACTGTCACCGCATAAACAATCAGTGGGGGTGAAAATTTTTCGACGAAAAATTTTCCTGCCCCAGAGATTATCGCTGTTTCCACTGCACCCCGGCGGCGGGTATTGTCGCCCCGCTCCATTCCACAGGCACCGCGTTGTAATTGAACATGAACCGGTGCGTCGCAGTATCGCGCAGGCGCAATCCTTCGGGCAACGGATCGGTTTCAAGGCCGATTTCATGGCATAATGCGGTCAGTATCCGGGCAAACGCGGCCTCATCCGGCCAGCCTCCCAGATAATGCAGCCCCCCCGCGCGGATCAAGGCGGGCCAGCCATCGGTTGCCGCCTCGACCACCTGCGCGGTGGTTTCCAGTTTTTCACGCCAATGCAGGAAATTGCCGCCCATGGTCAGGGGGACGGGCACGTCGGGGGGCAGGCTTTCGACGCGGGCGACTGTGGCGGCAAGGCCCGGCAGGTTTGGGGGCAGCGGCACGGGCGTGGCAAACTCGGCGGTTTTGCTGTTGGTGCGCGGGCCAATAAGGGCAAGGCCCTTGTGCGCCGCCAAAGCGGACAAAAACCCATCCGACAGGGTGGCCACACCGGGGGCAAGGACCAGTCTATAGGCCGAAAGGTCGGCAGTATCCGGGGGCAGAATGTCAACATTTAGCCCAAGGCGGCGCAGGGATTTATAGGCTTCAAACACCAGTCGGAAGTAGCTGAAATCGCGGCCCTGAGGTTGGGTTTCCCAAGCCCAGGCCGATGCGTAATCAAACACCAGCGCCACTTCCGACGGGCAGTGTTCCACATCGGGCATCGCAGACAGTTCGGTGGCCACAAGGGCCGCCTCATCAAAGGCTTGCGCGGGGGCCGAGTCTGGTCGCAGCAGGCCAGCATGCATCTGCTCTTGCGCAAACGGGGCTTGACGCCAGCGGAAGTAGCACACCGCCTCGGCACCATGGGCGAACGCCTCCCACGCCCACAGCCGCGCCATGCCCGGCAGCGGATCAGGGTTCCACGGGGCCCAATTTACCGGGCCGGGTTGCTGTTCCATGATCCACCAGCGGCCCCCGGCCGCACCGCGGCCATTTCGAACGCCACCAACGGCGCGATACAGATCATGGTGAAAGGCCTGAAAATCGGGATCACCCTGCCGCACAAAGCGGCGTTTGTGTTCGGGGCTGGCGGGCAGACGATCGGACAGAAACCCCAGGGGATAGGCATCCCATGACGCGATATCCAGATCGGCCCCGGTGGCAAAATGGTCGAAATCAGTGATCTGGCCCATGTAATTATGGGCGATGGGATAGACGCTGTGTTTGCGCAATATGTCGGTTTGCAGGCGATTGAAACTGACCACCTCATCGCTGGCAAAGCGGCGATGCGCCATCACATGGGCCGGGTTCGCCTCGGTCACCGTCAGGTTTGGCAGATTAATTTCGTCAAATGCGGCATAGTCCATCGACCAGAACACATTGCCCCATGCCCGGTTCAAGGCCTGTGGCGATTGATACCGTTGCGCCAGCCAATCGCGGAACGCATGCGTCGCGGCGGGGGAGTAGGACAGCGTTGTGTCATGGCAGGCGTATTCATTGTCGGTCTGCCACGCGGCCACATGGGGGTTGCGGCCATAGCGTTCGGCCATCGCCGTGACAATTTTTGCGCATTCCGCCCGGTAGGGACGGTGACTGAAACAATAGTGACGACGCGAGCCAAAGCCGCGCGGCTTGCCATCTTTGTCGACGGCCAACATGTCGGGATGTTTGGTCAGCATCCAGCGCGGCGGCGTCGCGGTGGGGGTGCCAAGCACAACTTTCAGCCCCGCCTTGCCCAAGGTATCAATGGCACGGTCCAGCCAATCCCAATCGTAATTGCCCGGTGTGGGTTCCATCCGGGCCCATGCGAATTCGCCGATCCGCACCCATGTCAGACCCAATTCGGCCATGCGGGCCGCATCAATGGCCCATTGCGACTCGGCCCAATGTTCGGGGTAATAGCAGACGCCTAGGGTGCGTTTCATAATGTGACCTGATGTTCATATTGACCCTTGGCGACGTCTTGCATCGCAAAGGTTTTGCCCGCGTTGGGGTGGTTTGCTTGCGCAGTTGCGGACATACCTTCAAGCGCGGTTGTGCAAAACAGCGTGCTATTGCCGGGGCCCCCAAAGGCAGGGCAGGATGTATGCGGCGCATCAAACGGGATGGCGCGCAAAAATTGACCGTCGGGCGAATAGGCGGCTACCCGCAATGCGCCCCATTGGGCCAGCCACATCACGCCTGCGGAATCAATCACCGCACCATCAGGGTTCAGCCCTTCAGCGGACAGATCAAGAAAGACTTCCGGTCTGGCCTTTGGCCAGCCGTCCGCGTCCAGCGTCACCCGCATCACCCGGCCCGTGACCGTATCACTAAAATGCGCAAACACGCCATTTGGCGGAAAGCAGATGGCGTTCGAGATTGTTATCTCTTTGAAAAGAAGTCGCAATTCACCCTTGTAATAGCGGTAAATAGCACCCGCACCGGCGGTCTGCGTTTTGCTCATCGTGCCAATCCAGAAGCCGCCAAACGGGTCGGCACGGCCATCGTTTGAGCGGTTTTTTGGAGTGTCCGCCTCAAGCCCGCAAAGCCGAGATTGTGCGCCTGTGGCGATAGTGAACCGGATCAGGGCGGTTTCACTGGCGATCAAAAGCGTATCAGTATCCACCCAACCTGCGGCGGAAACATTTTCGGCGAACTGCCATTCCTGTGGACCCGACGCGGTTTGGGTCAGCAGTTTTTTGCCCAAGATATCAAACCAGAACAACTGTTCACGCATTGGGTGCCACAACGGGCCCTCACCCAATGCGCAGCGGCGGTGGTCAAAGATCATTGGATTGCCATATCATAGGCCGCGACAATTGCGCGGGCACGCCCTGCCACTTCGACCACGGACAGGCCGGGGGTATAAAGGGCAGTGCCGATGCCAAACCCATCTGCGCCTGCCGCAATCCATTGACCAAAGTTAGACACCCCTGCCCCGCCCACGGCGTAAACCTGGGTGCCCGCTGGCAAGACGGCGCGGATGGCTTTCAATCCAGCGGGGCCAACCAGATTGGCAGGAAATATCTTCAACCCATCTGCACCCGCCGCAAGGGCCGCGAAACACTCTGTCGGTGTCATCACGCCGGGCCAGCTGTGCAGACCCGCGGCCTTGGTGGCGGCAATGACAGCCGGGTCGCAATTGGGCGAGACGATCAGGGTTCCGCCGGCCGATGCCACATCCTGCACGGCTTGAACGGTCAGCACGGTGCCCGCCCCAATCTGCGCTGTCGCCCCAAAGGCCTTTGCTATTGCCGCAATAGACACCAACGGCTGCGGTGAATTTAGCGGCACTTCGATGCGGGTGATCCCGGCGTCAATCAGGACCTGGGCCACTGCCACTGCCTCGGCTGGCGTTATTCCGCGCAGAATGGCGATCAGTTTGCGTGTCATTCTGCGGCCTTTTGTAAAGCGCCCCGCGCGGTGGCAAGGCCGGACAGGGTGCAGGCGGTGGCGTCCAATTGATCAGCGATCAAACCTTGGGTCGCCAAAGCGCGGGCGTAATTTTCGGAGAGTGAGGCCGTGCCGACCAGAACCACCTGTTGACCCAACCAATAGGGTTTGGCGGCGGCCAGTTCTATCCCAATCAATAGCCCGGACAAGCGCGCGCGCGCCGCCGCCGAGGTAAGGCCCGCGATCAGGCCCTCGGCGCGCAATGTGAACAATCGTGCGGCTATCTTTTCAGGATGTGACAGCGCATCAGCAACACCTTGATCAAACGCGTCATTTTCCCAACCGCCATCGGCCATACCATGCCGAAGCACAGACTGTTCTGACAGCAAAGCGAACATTTCGCCCGTCAAAAAAGTTTGAAAGCTGACCACTTCACCCGCCGAGATATGCGCCCATTTGGAATGCGTGCCGGGCAGGCAGATGACGCCGTCAAACCCCGGCAACAGCGCCAAAGCCCCCGCGATCTGGGTTTCTTCGCCGCGCATCACATCGGCGGGGGCAAGTTGTTTCAGGCCGGGCGCTATCATCATTCGCAAGCGGACATCTTGCGTCGGCACCAAAACCAATGCGCCGGGGGCAACGGGCGTGCAGGGTGTCGCGCGATAGGGGGCCTCGTGCCAACCCTGCCGGCTGCCCACCATGCCGCAGGCAATGACCGGCATCTGACCTGCCCCAAGCCATGGCGCTATCAGCCGCAACAAGGCGGGTTCAAATTCGGAGCGCGCCAGCTTGCCCATGCCTTCGGGGGATGTGGCGTGATCAACTATGCCGTCCGCCCCCATCGCCCATGCGCGCAGATTCGAGGTGCCCCAATCAACGGCAATCCAGTTTATGTTTGATTGGCCCGCATTCATCCTGTCACCACAACGCCACCGTCGATTACCATAGCCTGCCCCGTCATCATTTTTGACGTGTTTGACGCCAGGAACAACACGCCACCCAATACGTCTGACGGTTCCAGCGTGTCTTTCAGACACTGCCGATCCAGATGGGCCGCGAGGCCTTCGGGCGTTACCCAAAGGTCTTTTTGCTTTTGCGTCAACACCCAACCGGGGGCAAGGGCATTGACACGAATACGGTCGGGGCCAAATTCGCGCGCCAGGGTCCGGGTCATGCCGTTGATGCCGGAATTGGCGGTGGTGTAGACCGGATAGCCCGCCGCGCCAAACATATAGCTGATCGAGGTGAAGTTGATGATCGATCCTCCGCCTGCCGCCTGCATGCCGGGAATCACCGCTTGGGCAGCAAAGAAATAAGCCTTCAGGTTGATCGCGATGGACCAATCCCAGAATGCCTCATCGGTTTTCAAGGTTTCGTGGCGTTGGTCATTGGCGGCGTTATTGACCAGAACGGTGATCGGGCCGTGCTGGGCTGCGGCCTGAGCGATGGTGGCTTGCAGGGCTGCCACATCGGTGATGTCGCAGGGCAAAAACAGTGGGCGATGGCCGGTGGCGGTTTGCATTTCGTCACAAAACGCCGATGCATCAGACCGTTGGCAGAAGGCCACGCGTGCCCCCTGTCGCAGAAAGCCTTCGGTCAGGGTGGCCCCGATGCCGGACCCGCCGCCCGTGATAAAGACGGATGCGCCGCGCAGGTCGGGATAGGTGGGCAAGTTATTCATGGGCGGGTCCGTTGGCTAAGGGCCAAGAATTTTCGAAAATTCTTGCAAAATTTTTCGAAAAATTTTGGGGCTGCGGCATCAATGGCTTTCCCTTGTCACAAGGCGGGTGTCTTTGCCCACAAGAAAATCAAGATCGGCGCCTTGATGCGCTTGCAACACGTGATCGACGTAGATTTTCGCATAGCCCCGGGTATAATGCGGCGGATCGGGCTGCCATTGGGCGCGGCGGGCGTCGAGTTCGGCTTGACCCACCAGCAATTCCAGAATGCCGTCTTTGGCCGAGATTTTAATCCGGTCACCGGTTTTGACCAGTGCCAGCGTGCCGCCGGCCTGCGCCTCGGGCGAGACATGCAGAATGACGGTGCCATAGGCCGTGCCAGACATCCGCGCATCAGACACCCGGATCATATCGCGCACGCCGTGTTTCACCAGCGCCGCCGGGATGGGCATATTGCCGACCTCTGGCATGCCGGGATACCCCTTTGGGCCGCAGCCTTTCAGAACCAAAATTGTATCGGCGGTGACAGGCAAGTCTTCGCGGTCAATATTGGCTTTCATGTCTTCGATAGACTCAAAGACATGCGCCACACCTTCGTGTTCCAAAAGCGCAGGCGTCGCCGCCGAAGGTTTGATAATCGCGCCATCCGGGGCCAGATTGCCTTTCAACACCCGGATGCCAGCAGCAGGTTTGACCGGATCGTCAAAGGGCCGGATCACATCGGTGTTGTAGCATTCGGCCCCGTCGTAATAGCTGGAAATATCTTTTCCCATAACGGTTTGCGCGGGGCGCAGGTGATGGCGCAGCTCTTTCAGCACCACCGGAACGCCGCCCGCATAGGCGAAATCCTCCATCAGGTATTTGCCTGAGGGCATGCAGTTGACCAGCAACGGGATGTCAGAGCCGAGTTCGAAATCCTTCAAATCAAGATCAACACCCACCCGGCCCGCCAGCGCCAGCAAATGCACCACGGCGTTGGTTGACCCACCCACGGCGGCGTTGGCTAGGATGGCATTTTCGAACGCAGCGCGGGTCAGGATGTGGCTGGGGCGCAGGTCTTCTTCGACCATCTCAACGATGCGCCGCCCGGTGTGATGCGCCAGAGCCATGCGGCGGGCATCCACCGCCGGAAGGGCGGCGTTGGTGGGCAGCGACATGCCCATCGCCTCGACAATCGAGGCCATGGTGGAGGCCGTGCCCATCGTCATGCACACACCCTTTGAGCGTGACATGCCGGATTCCGCCGCCATGAAGTCTTTCAGCGTCATCTCGCCCGCGCGCACCGCTTCGGAAAACTTCCACACATCGGTGCCCGAGCCGATATCTTTGCCCTGCCATTTGCCGTTCAGCATCGGGCCTGCAGACACCACGATGGCGGGCAAATCAACCGAGGCCGCCCCCATCAACTGCCCCGGCGTGGTTTTGTCGCAGCCGCCCAGCAGCACCACGCCGTCGATACCATAGGCGCGGATGCATTCTTCGACATCCATCGCCAGCAGGTTGCGAAACAACATCGCGGTGGGTTTCATCTGCGCTTCGCCCAAGGACGTCACCGGGAATTCCACCGGGAAACCGCCCGCCTCCCAAACGCCGCGTTTCACACCTTCGGCCAGATCGCGCAGGCCGGAATTGCACGGTGACAGTTCCGACCACGTGTTGCAGATACCGATAATCGGGCGGCCATCGAACACGTGATCCGGAAAGCCCTGATTTTTCATCCAACTGCGATGGATAAAGCCGTCTTTATCCAGCTTGCCATACCAATTCTGGCTGCGGCGGGGTTTTGTCATTTAGAACAGTGCCTCCGGCAGAGGTATTTAGGCCAAGATGAAATCACGCGGCTTTGCGGCCCTGCAACCACGCAGGCAACCAATCGCCATGCGCTATAATCAGATCATCGACCAGCGATTTGATCTGGCGCAGGTCCAGCTCGGCGGCTGTGTGCGGATCAAGCATGGCGGCGTGATAGATATGGTCACGGTTTTCTTCCATCAGGGCGGCGACGGTCAGTTCCTGAACGTTCACGTTGGTGCGCATCAGGCCAATAAGCTGGGGAGGAATGCCTGTAACACACGTGGGCTGCAACCCATTTGCGTCAACCAGCGTCGGAACCTCGACCGCCGCACCGTCTGGAAGTTGGGGGATATAGCCCCGGTTCGGCACGTTGCCGTAGATCACCGACGGGGTGCCGGTGACGACCGAGTTCATGATGGTGGCTGCATATTCATGGGTTGGTTTCACCTCGATGCTGTCAGCGGTGGCGTATTCTGAGGCGGTCTTGGCCCAACCGGCGATTTGCTCTTCGCAGCGGGTGGGGTATTCGTCCAGCGGAATGCCGAATTGTTCGATCAGGTCGGGGCGATTGTCTTTGATGAACCACGGCACATATTCGGCGAAATGTTCCGACGATTCCGTGACGAAATAGCCCAGATGCATCATCGCCTCATAGCGCACCTTGTTCGGGCAGCGGGCGTTCCAATGCGATGGTTTCGGAATAGCGCCGCGGTTGTAGCCATCGCGCAGCGCCGGATACAAATCGCGATAGCTGCCATCGGGGTTGCGCGCCTCAAAGTTCAGATAGAACGCCATGTGGTTTATGCCAGCGGCGCGGTAGCGCAGATCTGCCACAGGGATATCCAGATCGCGGGCCAATTCGGCGGCGGTGCCTTGCACGGAATGGCACAGGCCTACCTGTTTGATTGCTGGGTATTTCGCACCCAGCGCCCAGGTGTTGATCGCCATCGGGTTGACGTATTGCAGCATGATCGCGTTTGGGCAGATCGTGGACATATCCTCGGCCAGTTTCCACAGATGCGGCACGGTGCGCAGGCCGCGCATGATGCCACCCACGCCCAGCGTATCGGCGATGGTCTGGCGCAGGCCATACTTTTTCGGCACGTCAAAATCAACGACTGTGCTGGGTTTATAGCCACCGATCTGAAAGGCGGTGATGACGAAATCAGCCCCCTGCAGGGCGCGGCGTTGATCCGAATACGTCTCAATCCTGGCCCCAACGCGCAGCGACGACACCATCTTGCGGCACACCAGTTCGGATTCCGCCAGCCGCTTGGGATCAATATCCATCAGCGCAATGGTGGCGTCTGACAGCGACGGCGTGTTCAACGCATCACCAATCAGGTTTTTCATGAAGATGGTTGACCCAGCTCCGATGAAGGCAATTCTAGTCATTTAACAGCTCCCATAGTCAGGCCCGCGATGAAGTGTTTTTGCATCAGGAAAAACATCAAAACCGGCGGCAATGCGGCAATGATCGAGCCTGCGGACACCAGATGCCACTGCGCGACATATTGGCCGTTAAGCGAGTTAAGACCAGCCGTGACGGGTTGAATGCTGGCAGAGGTGGTCAGCACGGTGGCCCAGAAATACTCGTTCCAGATAAACGTGAACACCAGAACCGACAGGGCCGCTATAGCAGGCCGCATCAGTGGAACCACGATATACCAGAAAATCTTAATCTCGGATATGCCTTCCACGCGGGCGGCTTCAATCAGCTCAAACGGCATGCCTTTGATGAAATTGCGCATGAACAACGTGCAAAACCCTGTCTGAAACGCGATGTGGAACAGGCCAAGCCCTGCTGTGGTGTTGATCAGGCCAAGATTGACCGTCATGTCACGCACGGGCACCATCAGGATCTGAAACGGCACAAAGTTGCCCGCGACAAAGACAAAGAAAATCAACATGTTGCCGCGGAACTTATAAACCCCAAGCGCAAACCCCGTCATCGTCGACAGCGCCACCACGCCAATGACCACCGGGATCGTCAGCTTGAACGAATTCAGGATATACTGGCCGATGGCGGAATTGCGGAACACATCTGCATAGTTTTCAAAGGCGATGTAGGACGGCATGCCAAAATAGTTGCCCTGCGCCAGATCAGATGCCGGTCGCAGCGACGTTAACGCCACACCCAGCAACGGGAACAGCCAAAGGATAAGGGCCACGGGCAGCGCCACCTTGTACATGATCTGTGTGGCACGCGAGGTTTGCTCTATTGGGCGGGGAAACATGATTTATCGCTCCGTTTCGTCGCGCCACATCTTCCAGATGAAGCCCGAGATGAAGATCATCATGATGCCAAACAGCACCACGGCGATGGCAGCCCCATAACCCATGCGGTAGCCGTATTCCGACAGCGCCTGTTCATACATGTAGTAAGACAGCACGCGCGACGTGCCGTAGGGCCCGCCTGACGTCATGATGGAAACAAGGTCAAAGCTGCGCAAGGCACCGATCACAGTGACAACCACTGCGATAAAGGTGGCGGGGCGCAACTGTGGCAGGATGACATACCACAGCATTTTCCAGCCCTTGGCACCGTCCAGCCGCGCAGCCTCTATCTGATCCGGGGCGACATTGTTCAGGCCGGTCAGATACAGGATCATCACATAGGCAATCTGGGGCCAAAGACCGGCGGCGATGATACCGTAATTGACATAGTTTTCATCGGCCAGCACGGCAATGCCGGTGCCGGTGAAGAACTCGATCACTTTGTAAAACAGGCCAAAGTTGGGGGCGTAGAACCACGCGAACATCAGGCCGACGACGACCTGCGAAATCACGAAAGGAAAGAAGAACAGCGATTTGTAGATGCGGATTCCGCGCACTGTCTGGTTCAGGAAGATCGCCATGAACAGGCCAATCGGCACCGCAAGCATAAACAGTATCAGCCATAGCACGTTGTTCTTAAGTGACGTTGTAAAGGCTTCATCATCAAAAAGTTCAATATAGTTGGCCGTGCCGATCCAAGTCTTGGCACCCAATCCATCCCAGTCATAAAACGACAGCCACATGGATTGGAAGATCGGGATGATCACATACATCAGGAACATCACCATACCCGGCGCAAGAAACAACCATGGGGCAAGGCGGCGCTGATTGGCTTTCCAATAGGCGGACATTGAAACCTCCGGGCGAGTATTGTGTCGGGAAGGGCAAAGCGGGCCGGGCGCACAGCGCCGGGGCCACAAGAACGGACGCGCCCTGTTCAGGCGCGTCCGAAAAGCGGTTTATTTATAAGCTGTGCCGCGTACTTTTTCCAGGCGATCCAGGATTTCCGGCAGACGCTCGGGTTTCACCATGAATTCCTGGAAGCCTTCCATGCCAGCTTTTGCCATTTCGGCAGGCGCGTCACGGTCGAAGAACTGTGCCAAGGCGTAGGCCGAGGACAGCGATTCAAAGCCAGCCGAGATGAACGGATCAGCTGCATCAACCGTTGCGTTCTTGTTGGTTGGCAACTGACCGATAGCCGAGTTCAGCTTGGTCTGTGCTTCAGCCGAGGCGACATAAGCCAGGAACAACTTTGCATCGGGTACGTTGGTAGCGCCCGCTGTAATGTGGATGGTGTCGGTCGGTGCTTCTTCTGCGCGTGGGATACCCGGAGTGATTTCTGGGAATACCATGAAGCCAAGGGTGTCATTGGTCATGCCGCCTTCTTTGAAGGTAGCGACCGCAAAGTTACCCATGACATAGTTCGCAGCCTTGCCTTGCACCATCAGTGCCGCCGCGTCCTGCCAATCAATGGCAGCGTGGTTTGCGGTGATGTAGGGCTGAACTTTTGCCCATTCTGCGAAGGTTGCCTTCACCTTGTCATCTGTCCATGCCACTTTACCAGCGGTCAGGTCCATGTGGAACTCATACCCGTTGGTGCGCATGTTCAGATAGTCGAAAATGCCGGCTGCGGGCCACAAAGCCGACGTGCCGGTGGTCAGGCAGTCGATGCCGGCTGCTTTGAACTTTTCGCAGTTTGCAACAAAGCCGTCCCAGTTCGTTGGCACTTCTGCGCCGACTTGCTTGTAGACGTCTTTGTTAAAATAGATGCCCCACTGGTAATAGGTATAGGGAACGCCCCACTGCTTGCCGTCAATGGTCATCGACGCCTTGGCGGATGCCAGGCTATCACTCAGACCATTGGCTTCCCAAACGTCAGACACGTCCTGGAACTGGCCAGCTTTGACGAAGGGGGCCATACGGTTCCCGGCATACCAGTTCGCAAGATCGGGCGAATCGGTGGTCAGGAAGTTACGGATGGCGGTTTTATAGCCTTCGTGATCGAAGTTCTGCAGAACAACATCCACGTCAGGGTTTGCAGCTTCAAAGTCTGCAATCAACGCTTCCATCGCAGCAAGTGGCGTTGCGTCGAAGTCTGCGAAGTATTTCAGAGTGCGTGTTTCCGCCATGGCAGTGCTTGTCATCAACAAGCTTGCCAGAAGCGCAACAGCACCCGTTTTTGAACGGACCATGGTTTCCTCCCTTTTGGTTCCATTATTTGAAACTTAGTCTTTAATGTTGAAACTATGCGGCGTATCCTCTAGCGTGTCAACTGTGTTAGAGGAACGAAAACCGCATGGGAGCAGAGAGTAACCCGGACGGAACGGTTGGCAAGGCGCTGGACGTTCTGGACATGGTGGCAGGGGCTGGACGGCCTGTGCGCTTTACCGAGTTGCTGGCCAACAGCGCGTTTCCCAAGGCCACATTATACCGGTTTTTGCAGACGCTGACCAATCAGGGCATGCTGATGTTGGACCCTGATCGTGGCACTTATACGCTGGGGGTGCGGCTGGTGCGGCTGGCGCATGCGGCGTGGGCGCAAAGCTCGCTTGCCCCGGTGGCGCGGCCTTATCTTGATGTATTGTCAGAAGAAACCGGGGCGACGATCCATCTGGCCCAGATGGATCAGGGGCAGGTGCTCTACGTCGACAAACGCAACGCCGCCCGCCCGGTTGAGATGTTCGCCCAAGCGGGCAAAGTTGGCCCCGCCTATTGCACGGGGGTTGGCAAGGCGATGCTGGCCTATCTGTCAGAGGATGAGTTGCAGGCCGCAATTGACCGGCAGAGTTTTCACCGCTTTACCCCCAACACGTATGACACTCCGACCAAGTTGCGGGCAGAATTGCAGCTGATTCGCGATCGCGGCTATGCTTTTGACCGCGAAGAACACGAACCGGGAATAATCTGTATTGCGGTGCCGATTCTAACGCGGACGGGACGGGTGATCGGCGCTTTATCGGTGACTTCGACAACCCAACGCACCAATCTGACGGCGCTTGAACTGTACGCGGTTCGCGTCAAAGATACAGCGGCACAGATTGCGGCCGAAGCGGAAAGCTGGCGGTTTCCAGAACAATCTTAGAACAAAAACGTTGCGAATAATCCGGGGAGGAGGACACGATGGCTGAGGTTTCTCTAAAAAATGTGGTTAAGCAGTTTGGGGATGTGAAGGTTATCCACGGGATCGACCTGCAAATCGAAAATGGCGAGTTTTGCGTTTTTGTCGGGCCATCGGGTTGCGGAAAATCCACGCTTTTGCGGATGGTTGCCGGGTTGGAAGACACGACCAGCGGTAAGATCAGCATCGGCGCGCGGGATGTCACCAACGTTGATCCGGCAGAGCGCGGCATCGCCATGGTGTTTCAGACCTATGCGCTTTATCCGCATATGACCGTGGCCGAAAACATGGGGTTCGGCTTGAAGATGACGGGCCATGCGCCTGCCGAGGTTTCGGCAAAGGTGAAAGAAGCCAGCCGGATTTTGAAGCTGGATGATTACCTGAACCGCAAGCCCAAGGCGTTGTCTGGCGGGCAGCGTCAGCGCGTGGCGATTGGCCGTGCGATTGTGCGCGGGCCGAAGGTGTTCCTGTTCGACGAACCGTTGTCGAACCTTGACGCCGAATTGCGGGTCGAGATGCGCGTCGAAATCTCGCGTCTGCACCGCGAGATTGGGGCGACGATGATTTATGTGACCCATGATCAGGTCGAGGCAATGACGCTGGCCGATAAGATCGTGGTGCTGCGCGCAGGGCGGATCGAACAAGTGGGCAAGCCGCTTGATCTGTACCGCGATCCGAACAACCGCTTTGTCGCGGGCTTTATCGGCTCACCGGCGATGAACTTTATTGGCGGCGTGACCGAAGGCGGCGGCAAGGTGGCGGCCAAGGGGCTGTCCACGTCGGTGCCACTGTCGGTTGGATTGCCCGGCGGCGGGGCAGATGTGACGCTTGGCATCCGGCCGCAATTCCTTACCGTTGATCTGGGCGGGTCTACGCACCGGGTTGAAATGACCGAAGCTTTGGGCGGAATTTCATTCTTGCATCTGACGGCGCCTTCGGGCGAAAAGCTGGTGATCGAGGCCAAGGGCGATATGGTTGTGGCGCCAGGCACCAGCGTGGGGATCGGCTTTGATCCGGCGAACATTCTGGCGTTTGATGCAAAGACCGGCGCGCGTTTGCGGTAAACCGGGACAGGGGTTTGTTGAAACCAGTCTCTGGCCGTTGCGGTTAAAGCGGGTTGCAGCCAATCTGTTTCAGATTGGTTGCAATTTGGATCGCGCCACCCGCGCCTTGGCCAGTTCCAATTGCCGCTGGCGTTCGCGGAACCGGTCGCGGTCAGCCTGATCATATTCGCCGACGCAATGATGGCATTGCGCGCCCAGTTCAAATTCGGG
>JAYUHO010000157.1:0-13787 GCA_043766915.1 Cypionkella sp. | reverse complement strand
TCTTGGGTTGCAGCCAATCTGAATCAGATTGGCTGCAACCCGCTCTAAATCAACTTCCCCATCGCCACAGCCGTATCGGCCATCCGGTTTGAAAAGCCCCATTCATTGTCATACCAGGTCAGGATGCGGCACATCGTGCCTTCCAGCACTTTGGTCTGGTCCATGTGGAAGATCGACGAATGCGGGTCGTGATTGAAATCCGAGGATACGTTCGGCTGATCAGTATAGCCCAGAATCCCCTTCAACCGCCCGTTGGCCGCCGCCCGGATCGCTTCATTTATTTCTTCCACCGTCGTTGTCCGCGCGGATTCGAAGACCAGATCGACGACAGACACGTTGGGGGTTGGCACGCGAATGGCCACGCCGTCCAGCTTGCCCTTCAACTCGGGCAGCACCAGACCCACGGCTTTGGCAGCACCCGTAGAGGTTGGGATCATGTTCAGCGCCGCGGCCCGGGCGCGGTACAGATCTTTGTGCATCGTGTCCAAAGTCGGCTGATCACCGGTATAGCTGTGGATGGTGGTCATAAAGCCGCGGGTTATGCCAATCGTCTGGTTCAACACCTGCGCCACCGGCGACAGGCAGTTGGTGGTGCACGATGCGTTCGATACGATCAGATCGGCGGCGGTCAGGGTATCGTGGTTCACGCCGTAAACGATGGTTTTGTCTGCACCGGCAGACGGCGCCGACACCAGCACGCGCGACGCGCCGTTTTCCAGATGCACCACGGCCTTTTCTTTGTCGGTAAAGATACCCGTGCATTCCATAACGATATCAACATGCGCCCATGGCAGATCGGCGGGGTTCTTGATGGCCGTCACCTCAATCGGGCCGCGTCCGGCGTCGATGGTGGTGGCGGTGGTGGTCACGACGCCCGGAAAGCGGCCATGCACGGAATCAAACCGCAGCAGATGCGCGTTGGTTTCCACCGGCCCCAGATCATTGATCGCGACGACTTCGATATCGGTGCGCCCCGATTCAATGATTGCGCGCAAAACGTTGCGCCCGATGCGCCCGAATCCGTTGATTGCAACTTTGACGGCCATGAAAAATCTCCTACTGGGGCGGCGCGACTCACGCGCGAAATGATAGCGGTAACATTAGCAAAAACCGACGAAACTCAACCACCGTCTGACAGCCTACCGCCAAAATTCGATGTATTCGATCAGGGACACCAGCTTTTTTAGCATAAAGATCGAAGCCGCGCTGTGGTTCAGCGCAACATCGGCAAGAATGGCGGCAATGATCAGGCAGGCCAGCACAAGGGCGATACGATTGGTCACGAAGGTCCTCGGGTTGGTTTGGTCTGGTTTCCGGGCGATCCAATACGGAATCTTGCCGCAATTGCAAACAGTATCGGAACTTTAGGCTGCAAAGATGCCTTGGTATGGTGCGCCCTTTGCGTTTGCCGCAATCTGCGCCTAAATGGCTTCAAATCGGACGTTAGGGGTTGGGATGAGCGGGTTACTGGCATTGTTGGATGACGTGGCCGCGATTGCCAAAGTGGCAGCGGCCTCGATTGACGATATTGCGGCGGCGGCGGCCAAAGCGGGGGCAAAGGCGGCCGGCGTGGTGATTGATGACACTGCCGTGACGCCCAAATACGTGCATGGCTTTTCGGCAGAGCGCGAATTGCCAATCATCTGGCGCATTGCACTGGGGTCGTTGAAAAACAAGCTGTTGATCTTGTTGCCAGCGGCCTTGGTGCTGTCAAACGTTGCTCCGCAGGCCATTACACCTTTGTTGATGATTGGCGGGGCCTATCTGTGCTTTGAAGGCGCAGAAAAGGTCTTTCATGTCATGTTTCCGCAGGCGGACGAAGAGGTCGCCGAGGATTTTGACACAAAAGACCCATTTCGTCTGGAAGAGGAAAAAATTGCAGGCGCGATCAAGACCGACTTCATCCTGTCCGCCGAGATTATGACGATTGCGCTGGCGGCGATTCCGGTAAGCTCGATTTGGTTTGAGGCAATCACTCTGGCCATCGTGGGCACGATGATCACTGGCGCGGTCTATGGATCGGTTGCGCTGATCGTCAAGATGGATGATCTGGGCCTGTTCATGGCGCGGCGCGGCTACCTTCGCACGACCCGTGCCTTTGGTCGGGGGCTGGTGGTGGCAATGCCCAAGCTGATGACCTTTCTCTCTACCGTTGGCACGGCGGCGATGCTGTGGGTGGGTGGGTCGATCATCATTCACGGCATGGAAGTGTTGGGTTGGACGTGGCTGGGCCATCATATTTCAGCCATTGCCACTGCGGTGGCCAATGGCGTGCCCGAGGGGGGCGATTTTGTGAACTGGGCCGCCAAGGCGGCGATGGACGGGGTGTTGGGGCTGGGGCTTGGACTTGTGCTGATCCCGCTGGCCACGCGTGTGATCGGGCCGATCTGGGCGCGGGTGACAGGTACGAAGGCCGCCCACTGATGGCCGATCTGGCTGTTTTTGTGGGGCGGCTGCTGATTGCGGTGCTGTTTATCGGTGGGGCGGTACAAAAGGGCAGTGATCCGTCGGCGGTAGAGTCTTTGCTGGCGGGGCGGGGTTGGCCCGTGTGGTTGGTATGGCCTGCACTGGCCTTTAACGCATCGGCAGCGGCGTCATTGATCATCGGGATCAAATTGCGTCCAATGGCCGTGGCTTTAGAGCGGATTGCAGCCAATCTGAGTCAGATTGGCTGCAACCCAAGACAAACCGAGATTGGGACTGTTGCGAGTTGCTTTGAATGGGGTTCACCCCATTGAAAGCAACTCGCTGTAGCCGCCTATTGTGCGGTGGCCAGCCTGTTTCATTACATCCCGTCTGATCCGCGGCAGATGACGATCTTTGTGAAAAACTGGGCAATCGCGTGCCGATGTATTGTGTTGGCGGCGCACGGGGCAGGGCGGTTTGCGTGGCGCCCCTGATACGCATTATGGAACCAAAACGCCCCTTGCCGCGTTCCTCTATGGATCGCACAAAAGGGGATCGCCATGAACAGCGAAGAATTTGCCAAATGGGAACAACGGATTGCCGCCCGTGCGCTGCGGTTGTGGGAGGACGCGGGCCGCCCGGATGGATCGCGTGAGGCTTTTACGCAAAACGCTCGCGAATTGATCGCAATCGAGGAAAACCCGACCTCTGGCACGCTTGATCCGGAAGACGCCGCAGACCCCGTTGTGGATGAGGCATCGCTGCAGGCTAACCTTGGCGAGTTTCCCAGTTTCAGTGATAGTCAGGCCGAGGAACCGTCGTTCCCCGACCCGGCAAATGAAAAGCCATCAGACAAGTAGCGCTTGTACCTTGGCCACGGTCGCATCCGCCGTAATCCCGAATTCCTTATACAGTCGGTCAATCGGGGCGGATGCGCCAAAACTGTGCATGCCGACGAAATCGCATTTGCCGTCGCGGCCGCGCTCGCCCAACAGCCAGCGATCCCAACCCATCCGCACGCCAGCCTCTATTGCCACGCGCACCGGACCTGCGGGCAGGATTTTTCGGCGGTAAGCTTCGTCCTGCGCGGCAAACAGTTCCATACAGGGCATCGACACCACGCGGGTGCCGATGCCTGTTGCGTGCAGGGCATCGCGGGCGGCAAGAGCGATTTCCACCTCAGACCCGGTCGCCATCAAGATCACCTGACGCTTGCCCACCGCTTCGGCCAGTACATAGGCACCCTTGGCCGTCATGTTCGTGTTGGTATGCACGCGCCGCACGGTTGAAAGGTTCTGGCGCGACAGGGCCAGCACGGATGGGGTGGCTTTAGAGGTAAACGCCAACTCCCAAGCCTCGGCGGTTTCCACCAGATCGGCGGGGCGGAAGACATGGGTGTTTGGCGTGGCACGCGAAATTGCCAGATGTTCAACCGGCTGGTGGGTGGGGCCATCTTCACCCAGACCGATGCTGTCATGCGTCATCACATAGACCACCGGAATACCCATCAGTGCCGACAACCGCATCGCCGGGCGGGCGTAATCGGTGAAACACATGAAGGTGCCGGAATAAGGCCGCACCCCGCCATGCAGCGCCATGCCGTTCATCGCCGCCGCCATGCCATGTTCGCGAATGCCGTAATAGACATAGCGCCCGGCGCGGCTCTCGGGCATGAAGACGCCCAGATCGGCGGTTTTGGTGTTGTTCGATCCGGTCAGATCGGCAGACCCGCCGATGGTTTCGGGCAAGATCGGGTTCAAAGCCGCCAGCACCTTTTCCGACGCAGAACGGGTGGCCAGCTTCGGCGCCTCTTCGGACGCGGCTTTCTTGACGGCGCGCACGGCGGCGGCCAGTTTGGCAGGCACGTCGCGGGCGAAAATCCGGGCGAATTCCGCTTGCCTCGCGGGGGACAGCGCCGCCAGCCGGGTATCCCACTGGGCATGCGCCGCAGCCCCGCGTGCGCCGAAGCCTTCCCATTGCGCTTTGATCGCAGCGGGCACCTCAAACGGGGCTGCCGTCCAGCCATAGGCCGCCTTGGCCGCCGCCATCTGTGCCGCATCGGTCAGCGCCCCATGGCCCTTGGCGGTATCCTGCGCCGCATGGCCAAAGGCGATATGGGTTTTGCAATCTATCAGTGCCGGGCGCGGGCTGGCTTTGGCCGCAGTAATCGCGCGGTCAATATCGACGGGATCGTGGCCATCACAGGAGAACACATCCCAACCGCTGGCAGCAAAGCGCGCTTTCTGGTCGGTGATATCAGACATCGACACCTTGCCGTCGATGGTGATGCCATTGTCATCCCACATCACGATCAGGCGGCTAAGCTGTTGTTTGCCCGCCAGCGCCAGCGCCTCTTGGCTGACGCCTTCCATCAAACACCCATCGCCCGCGATCACATAGGTGTGGTGATCGACGATCTTTGCCCCCCAGCGCGCCCGCAGATTTTCCTCGGCAATGGCAAAGCCCACGGCATTGGCGATGCCCTGGCCCAGCGGACCTGTCGTCGTCTCAACCCCTGCCACATGGCCATATTCCGGGTGGCCAGCGGTGATCGCGCGCCATTGGCGGAAATTCTTGATCTGCGCCAGCGTCATGTCTTTGTAACCCGTCAGATAAAGCAGGCTGTAGATCAGCATGGATCCATGCCCCGCCGACAGAATGAACCTGTCGCGGTCGGCCCAACGGGGTGCGGCGGGATCAAACTTCAGATGTTTTTCAAACAACACCGTCGCCA
The DNA here is from genome assembly GCA_043766915.1 of Cypionkella sp. Classification (GTDB taxonomy): domain Bacteria; phylum Pseudomonadota; class Alphaproteobacteria; order Rhodobacterales; family Rhodobacteraceae; genus JANNAT01. The sequence goes on along the minus strand of JAYUHO010000157.1, from coordinate 8,647 downwards.
CATCGGCCATCCCCATCGGCATGCCCGAATGGCCTGAATTGGCCGCGGCGACGGCATCAAGCGTCAGGGTGCGGATGGCGGCGGCGCGCATCCAATGATCGGGATGGGCGGCGCGAAGGGTCTGGATATCCAAGGCGGTGATCCTATGCATGATTAGGGGTTAAAGGCTGCATAACAGCCCTTGCGGCAAGATCAAGCGCGCCTCGCAAGGCATTGAGCGGAAAGGGGCGACCTTGCCGGGTGGTTTGGATAAGATCAAGGTTGACGAAGTGCTTTGCGATTCGCACTGTGCGGTTAACACCGGAGTAGTCCGGGTGATGGTGAGTAAGGGCAGCCTCTATGCAAGACATCGCTGAACTGGAACGACGGATCACGGCAGCCCTGGAACGCATCGGGCGCGGGGTCGAATCCCTTGGCGGGCACGGCCTGCCTGCGATGCCAATTTTGACGGGTGATGGCGACGTGGCGCAGCTGACCGAGGCGCTCGATGAAGAACGCATGGCCAATGCGCAACTGTCTGAACGGCTGCGCGTGGTCAAAGATAAGGACGGTGCCGAAAAGGCGGTTTTGACCGCTGCGCGCGATGATCTGCAACATCAGCTGGACGCCCAAAGCGATGAATTGAACCGCCTGCGCCGCAGCCTTGATCAGGTCAACGGCGAATTGGCCGATCTGCGCGATGTGGCTGAACGTGGTGTGGTAGAGCCGGAACATATCAACAAGGCGATGCTGGCCGAACTTGAGGCGCTGCGATCCGCCCGTGCGTCCGAAGCCAGCGAGATTGCCGAAATCGTCGCCGCCCTGAACCCCTTGATATCGGAGGCCCGTACGCATGCCTGATCTTGAAATCTCTATCGGCGGACGCACCTTCAGCGTGTCTTGCCAGCCAGGTGAGGAACACTTCCTGCGCTCTGCTGCCGCCATGATCGACGCCGAAGCGCAGCCTTTGGTCACCCAGATGGGTCGGCTGCCCGAAGCGCGCATGCTGTTGATGTCAGGCCTGATGCTGGCCGATAAGACCGCGTCGGTGGAAGATGAAAACCGTCAGCTGAAGGCAAAGCTGGCCGAGATTGAAGGCCGCCCCGTGGCGGCCCGCGAAAAGCTTGAGGTGCCGGTGGTGCCCGCCGCCGTCATCGAAACGCTGGCCGAAATCGCCGCGCGCGCCGAAGCACTTGCGGCGTCAGTGGAAGAGCGGCTGGCGTCATGAACTATTCCGCCCTGCTGTTGATCATTTTGCCATTGCCCGCGCAGGCAGAACTGCAAATGATCACCGCGCGGTATCTGTGCGAACGCAGCGTCGAGGTGCCCGTCACTTACGTCAACGCCGATGATCAAAATGTGGTCACGCTGACGGTTGAGGGCCGCCAAATCTCACTTTATCAAGAAGAGGCAGCGTCTGGCGCGCGCTATGGCTGGCCGTCGGACGGATCAAACTATGTCTGGTGGAGCAAAGGGGCCGAGGGGATATTGTCCTGGAAAGATGAAACCGGGGCCGAAACCCCGGTTCTGTCGGATTGCAAACAACAATAGCCTCCGGCGGGGATATTTTTACCAGAATGAAAGGTTGGTTAACCTTTTTGCCTTTCATTCTGGTCTAAACATCCCGGGGAAGCGCGGCACGCGCTGGGGCAGAGCCCCTTCTTGATCAGGCGTTGGCTTCGCGGATTTTATCCGCTGCCGCTTTGTCAAAGACCACACCCTTGGCCTCGAACAATTGGTCCAACTCGCCCGACAGAGTCATTTCCGTGACAATATCGCAGCCGCCGACGAATTCACCTTTGACATAAAGCTGCGGAATCGTCGGCCAGTCGGAAAAATCCTTGATGCCCTGACGCACGTCGGCGTCAGCCAGCACGTTCACATCGGCAAACTCGACGCCCATGTAGTTCAACACGCCCGCCACTTTCGACGAAAATCCGCATTGCGGCATCATCTTGGTGCCTTTCATGAACAGCACCACGTCGTTTTTGGTTACAGTGTCTTTGATCTTATCAAGAGCGGTCATTTCGAAGTTTCCTATTCCGGTGCTTTGGTCGTCAGGGCCAGCGCGTGCAATTCGCCGTGGGCGCCGTCCATTTTGCCTTTCAGGCTGGCATAGACCGCGCGTTGTTGTTGCACGCGGTTCATGCCTTTGAAGCTGGCATCGATCACTTCGGCGGCCCAATGATTGCCGTCGCCTGCAAGGTCGGTGATGGTGATGCGGGCGGCGGGAAACGTCGCGCGGATCAGATCTTCAATATCGCGGGCTTGCATGGCCATGGGCGGCTCCTTTGGTCTGCTGCGAATGTAGGCTTGCCCGCGTTTGGCTGCAAGGGGGGGATCAGCCGCGCCGCGCCATCCATTCGTCGCGCAGTATCCCATAAAGCAGTTCATCGACCGTTCGCCCAAGTGGCCGGCAATACCGGTGGTGCCGCAACCGGCCTTCAAGGGCAAAGCCCGCCTGCTGATAAACCCTCTGCGCCCGCAAATTCTCGCCAGACACATCCAACCACAGCCGTGCAGCACCAAGGCTGTCAAAGCCATAGTCCATCAGAACATGAAGAAAAGCCGCGCCTTGGCCCATGCCCACCTGCGCCAGTGCCAATCGACGCAATTCAACCGTGCCGGATGGATCGCCGATGCCACAAAACAGCGCGAATCCTGCCTGCGTGACCTGATCCGTTTCCCAGATCAACAGCCTGCTTGCCGGTGCAGTGGCATAGGCGTTCAGCGCGGCGTCATCTTCGTCGGTCAGATAATGCGTATTCTCTGCACCCTGCACCACCGCCCGGACAAACGCGACATCCGCAGGGGCGGCGGGGCGCAGCCTCATGCAACGGCCTTGGCGAACGCGGTGCGATACAACGCTGACAACCCCGCCATCGCGGCAGTGTCTGTGCCAAAGGTGACCATATCGCCGCCAAACTGGCCCACTGCCACAGCCGGCGCGCCCGCCGCTTTGGCCGCCGTTTCAATCGCTGCCACGTCGCCCGGCGCGCAGGCAATCAGATACCGCGCCTGATCTTCGCCGAACAACTGCCCGATATCGCCCGTCGTCAGTGTCACGCCCAAACCTGCGGCTTCGGCCATCTCGAACGCCGCCAGCGCCAGCCCGCCATCGCCCAGATCGGTGCAGGCGCGGATATGGTGGCGCATCGTGCTGATCACCGCCGCCGAAGCCAGTTCGGCCCGCAAATCAACATGCGGCGCATCGCCCGCCTCTATCCCGAACGCCTCGGCCAGCAGGGCGGATTGGCCCAGATGGCCATGCGTCACCCCAACCAGCAGGGCGATGTCGCCCGCTACAGGCCGCCCCGAAATCAGATCATTTAGTGAGGCCAAAATTCCCACTGCGCCAATCGTTGGCGTGGGCATAATCCCCGCGCCATCGGTTTCGTTGTACAAGCTGACATTGCCCGACACGATCGGCATATCCAATGCGGTGCAGGCCGCCGCAATGCCGCGCAGTGCGCCCACCAACTGGCCCATGATTGCGGGCTTTTCGGGGTTACCGAAGTTCAGATTGTCTGTCGTGGCCAAGGGCTTGGCCCCCACCGCAATCAGGTTGCGAAAGGCTTCGGCCACGGCTTGTTTGCCCCCCTCAAACGGGTTCGCCATCACATAGCGGGGGGTGACATCCGAGGTGAACGCCAGCGCCTTGCCCGTACCATGCACCCGCACCACGCCCGCGCCCATGCCGGGGGCAACCACGGTATCTGCGCCCACCATGCTGTCATATTGCTCATAAACCCAGGCCTTGTGGGCGTAGTTCGCACTGCCAATCAGCGCGCGCAGACCGTCGATGGGGTCAATCGCGGGCACGGGCCCCAGGGGTGCGGCCGGTGGGGTTTCCATCCAAGGCCGATCATATTCGGGGGCAGAGGACGACAGTTTTGACAAAGGCAGATCGGCTTTCACCTCGTTGCCGTGCAAAATCAGGAACCGGTCTTCGGCAATCGTTTCGCCCACGATGGCGAAATCCAGATCCCATTTGACGAATATCGCCCGCGCCACGGCTTCCAGTTCGGGTTTCAGAACCATCAGCATGCGTTCCTGAGATTCCGACAGCATCATTTCATAGGCCGTCATATGGGTTTCGCGCTGGGGCACAGCATCGAGTTGCAGTTTTATCCCCAAGCCGCCCTTGTCGCCCATCTCAACCGCCGAACAGGTCAGACCAGCCGCACCCATGTCTTGGATCGAAATCACCGCACCCGAGGCCATCAGTTCCAGACACGCCTCCAGCAGGCGCTTTTCGGTAAAGGGATCGCCAACCTGAACCGTGGGGCGCTTTTCCTCAATCGTGTCGTCAAATTCAGCCGATGCCATCGTGGCCCCGCCCACGCCGTCACGCCCCGTTTTGGCCCCCAGATACACCACCGGCATGCCAACGCCGCTGGCCACCGAGTAGAAAATCTTATCCGTGTCGGCCAGCCCTGCAGCAAAGGCGTTAACCAGACAGTTGCCGTTATAGGATTTGTGAAACCGCACTTCGCCGCCCACCGTCGGCACGCCGAACGCATTGCCATAGCCGCCCACACCTTCAACCACGCCTTTGACCAGATAGGCGGTTTTCGGATGGCTGGGCACCCCAAACGACAGCGAATTCATCGCAGCAATCGGGCGGGCGCCCATGGTGAACACATCGCGCAAAATGCCGCCCACACCAGTCGCGGCACCTTGGTAAGGTTCGATATAGCTGGGGTGATTGTGACTTTCCATTTTGAAAATAATGGCTTGACCGTCGCCGATATCGACAACACCTGCATTTTCACCCGGCCCGCAAATCACCTGTGACCCCGTGGTGGGCAGCGTGCGCAGCCATTTCTTGGATGATTTATAGGAACAATGCTCGTTCCACATCGCGCTGAAAATGCCCAACTCGGTATAGCTTGGCACCCGCCCGATGATTTCCAGAAGGCGCTGATATTCCTCCGGTTTCATCCCATGCGCCGCGATCAGGACGTCGGTGATTGCAGGGTCAGACATGATCGCTTCCTCATGGGGTCGGCCTTGGCTGGGGCTTTACGCAAAAGCCGGGCCAAGGGAAAGGGCAAAGGCGGTGTTTTCCAGGCTGTGCTGCGACCAAACCCCAGTGCTCTAAAATTTTTCGCAGAATTATGAAAAAGATTTTGCGGCGATGTCGAAATCGGCAAACCTGCGGCGTCCTTGGAGTATCGAAACACCAAACCTAAAAAGGAAAGACGATGATGTTCGCCGTTACGCCTCTTTATGCTTTGCCTCTGGCTGTGATTTTCCTGATCTTGTGGTTCCGCACCACAAGCATGCGCGGAGCCATGAAACTGTCGATCGGAGATGGCGGCAGCCCCGAGCTGCTGCTGCGCATCCGCCAGCACGGAAATTTCCTTGAATGGACCTGCTTTGTGCTGATTCTGATGATCCTTGCCGAAGGCATGGGGGCCCCGGCGATCTATCTGCACATCTCTGGCGCGCTGCTGCTGATCGGGCGGATCGCCCATCCCTTTGGCCTTAAGATCGACAATGCAGGCCACCCGCTGCGCTATGTCGGCAATGGCACAAATATTCTGGCCACGCTGAACATCATGGTGTGCCTCGCCGTCAATATCCTCGGCCTTTGATCCCCAACACCCTGCCTTGCGCCGGACGCTTGGCGCAAGGCCGCAATAGACCCAACTTTAATCCAAGGACAAATCCAATGAAATATATGATCTTACTTTACGGGGATCCCGCCGTTGAACCCGCCTACGGCACACCCGGATTTGCCAAAATGATGGCAGAGTTTGGGGCGGTCAGTGCAAAGCTGGTGGCAGACGGCGTTCTCGACTCGGGCGAGGGCCTGCAAGGTGTTGAAACAGCCACATCCTTGCGAATCCGGGGCGGCAAGGTTGAAACCATGGATGGCCCGTTTGCCACCACCAAAGAACATCTCGGCGGCTACTATGTGATTGATGTGGCCGACCTTGATGCTGCGATGCGCTATGCCGAACTGATGCCGCCCGCCAAATGGGGCACCGTCGAGGTGCGGCCTTTGATGAACTACAACCCGGCTGGCAAATAACATGACAGCCGCCTCGCAGGCCATTGCCGTCACGCGCGCGCTGGACGCCGTGATGCGCAATGACCGGGGGCGGCTGATATCGGCGTTGATTGCGCGGCTGCGTGATTTCCAATTGGCCGAAGATGCGCTGCAAGAGGCGGCGGCATCGGCCCTTGTGCATTGGGGCAGAGTTGGTCTGCCACACTCTCCGCAGGGCTGGCTGCTGAAAGTGGCACTGCGCAAAGCCATCGACCGTTTGCGCAGCGGGGCACGTGACGCCCGGAAATCTGCCGATATCAAGGTGCTCGCAGGGGAAGAGGCGGATGAAACAGACCCCGAAATGATCGCCGATGATCGCCTGCGCCTGATCTTTACCTGTTGCCACCCGGCGCTGGAACCGAAAAGCCGGGTTGCCCTGACGCTGCGCACTTTGGGCGGGCTGTCGACCACCGAAATTGCGGCGGCTTTTCTGGATAACGAAACCACCATGGGCGCGCGGCTGACCCGCGCCAAGGCAAAGATCGCCGCCGCCGGTATTCCGTTTGTCATTCCCGGTGCCGAAGACATCGCCGGGCGGCTGAATTCGGTGCTGACCGTGATTTATCTGATTTTTAATGCCGGCTATACCGCAGGCCCCGCAATAACCCGCGATCTGTGTGACGAGGCGATTTATCTGGCGCGCATGGTCAACCAATTGCGCCCCGCCGAGCCCGAAGTTGAGGGGGTGCTGGCCCTGATGCTGATCACGCATGCCCGGTGTGCCGCGCGCCGCAATGCCGCTGGCGAAACCGTGGCGCTGACAGATCAAGACCGCCGGTTGTGGGATCACACTGCGATTGCTGAAGGCGTGGCACTGATGGATGCCGCGATGGCGCGGCGCGCTGCAGGGCCGTTTCAGATCAAAGCCGCGATTGCCGCCTGCCATGTGGCGGCGGACACCCCTGACTGGCCACAGATACTGGCGCTTTATGACGGGTTGCTGCGCTATGAACCAACGTCTGTTGTAGCCTTGAACCGCGCGGTGGCGTTGGCGGAAACCGGGCAGATCGACACTGCGCTGGCAGCACTTGCACGGCTGTCGGATGCCCTTGATGACTATCAACCCTATCACGCGGCAAACGCCGACCTGCTTGCCCGGTCGGGGCGTACCGCAGAATCAGGGATTGCATTCGCGCGTGCGATTGATCTTGCGCCGTCTTCCGCCCATGCCGCGTTTCTGGTCAGGCAGCGGGCGAAGTTGCTGAAATCAATGACGCCCGCCTGCAAGCAATAAAAAAAAAGGCCGAGCTTTCGCTCGGCCAGGTCCAACAGGGAGGTATGAAGTAATAAGAGCGAACTCGACTATCACTTCGCAGACGGATATACACCGCCGAGTCGTTTGTCTCAACGCCCAACCCCGTGTTAATGCAGCATGCCCGTCATGCAGCGATTGCATAGCTTGGGTGGGTTTTTGAAAAATCCGACATCGCGGCGTATTTCGGGCGGCGTAGTCCGGGGCGTACAGCGTTTGCCGAACGTTCAGGCCTAACTCTATAAAATCTATCTAAAATTTCGCTTCATTTTGGCCGAAATATTTGTCCGGGGGTGCGGCAATCGCCGGGCGATTGACGCTGGGGGGTGTGAAACCCCCCTCTTAAATCCCGACGCGCCTAAACCCCTCAGGCCGGTAGCAAAGCCTGATTGCGTTTGCGGAAGGTGAAAATCTCATCCACCACAAAATCGCGAAACGCGGCCACCCGTTTGGAATGGCGCAGCTCTTCGGGATAGGCCAGGAACACCGGCACTTCGGTCGATTCCACCTCTTCCAGCACCCGCACCAGATGCGGGAAATCTTGGGTCAGGTAATCGGGCAAAACGCCGATGCCCAGATGGTTCAACACGCCTTGCAGCACACCAAAATAGTTGTTCACCGTCAGCGTCGAGGGGATGTCATTTGCCATCAGCTCGGCGACAAGGTTTGCCCCCGCCGCCACTTGGGCGGTGCCTGCATGTTGGCAGATCAGCCGATGTTGGCTGAAATCGGCCATTGACGACGGTGTGCCATGCTCCGCCAGATATTCCGGCGTTGCGTATAGCCGCATGCGGATGTTCATCAGCCGTTTGCGGATCAGATCGGCTTGGGATGGCTCTTTCATCCGGATGGCCACATCCGCTTCTCGCATCGGCAGATCGAGCACGCGTTCTTCCAGCATCAGATCAATCTTCAGGCTGGGGTATTTCTTGTAAAGCGCGGGCAGGCGCGGGGCCAGCCACAGCGTGCCAAAACCTGTGGTGGTTGTCACGCGCAACTCGCCAAACACTTCGTCCTCGGAATCCCGGATGCGGGCGGCGGTGGCGTCCAGCCGTTTGACCATTTGCTGGGTGGCATCAAACAGCAATTCGCCCTGCTCGGTCAGGATCAAGCCGCGCGCATGGCGGTGAAACAGCGTCACGGCCAGAGATTCTTCGAGGGCGCGAATTTGACGGCTGACGGCGGATTGCGACAGGTGCAACACCTCGCCCGCATGGGTCAGACTGCCCTTGTCGGCCACCGCATGAAAAATGCGCAACTTATCCCAATCCATCGGTCACCTTTATTCTTGCAACCGAACCCTATCACGCGAATTGCGGTTTATGCAAAACATTGCCCAAAGGACATGGACAAGTCAC
>JAYUHO010000156.1:0-5236 GCA_043766915.1 Cypionkella sp. | reverse complement strand
GCGCCAGTTCCCTACTAAGCCGATATGCTGCGATCACGACGCCGAAACGCCCAAACCGCCCACATATCTCTTCATAAACTATACAACTTCAAAGAGCGCAGACACAAAACACACAGCGCACCCCAACTTCGGGCGCATCTGCCGTCTTGTCTCCAGATATTCTTCGCTAGGTCTTTCAACTTCGCTTTCCGTTTCCGACTTCCTGCATCGCTGCGTCTTGTCGTCTTCGGTGAGGCGGTATCTAGGCCCCACCACCAAAACCCGCAAGAGGGAAAAAGCATTGTGTCGCATTTTTTTCATAAATGCCGATTCATGCACAATATCTGGGGGTTGGCAGAAGATTTATCGCTAAAAACCACAAGACTGCGCAACAATCTTACGGCAGCGCAGTCTTGCTCAGGCCGAAACACCCCGGATTTTGCCTGACCTTACCCAGCGGGCAGCCAAAACACTGACCACCACCGCCAGATAAAACAGCGAATCCGCCGAATAGACTTTGCCAATCATGACGAAATGCACCGCCCCTGCCAGTGTGGCCGGATACGCCAGCCAATGCAGACGTTTCCATGCCCCCGCCCCCAACCGTTTGACCGACCGGTTGTTCGACGTAACGGCCAGCGGGATCATGCTAAGAAAGGCGCCAAAGCCAATCAGGATAAAAGGGCGCTTCACCAGTTCGGCGGGGATTTCTGCCCAGCGCAATCCCATGTCCAGCACGATCCACGTGGTAAAGTGCAGGGCGATGAAGGCAAACCCCACCAACCCGACCGCACGGCGGAACTTGATCAGATTGAGGCCGGCCCAGCGCAGCGGCGTGATGCACAACGCCACGATCAGGAATTGCAGACCGCGCTCGCCCAATCCCTTTTCCAGCGCCTTCACCGGATCGGGGCCTGCGTTATTGCTGACGATAAGCGCCACGATAAAGCCAAAGACCACGAGGCCCAGAACATAGACAGCCCAAGCGGGGACGCGCCGCGCGGTGCGGTTGATTGTGTCAATCATCAGTAATCCACCGCCAGATCTTGCCCGGTATACAGCGACGCCACCTGATCGGCGTAGCCATTGAACATCAGGGTGTCCTTGCGCCCCGCGAACAACCCACCGCCGATGGGGCGTTCGCTGGCTTGGGTCCAGCGCGGGTGATCGACCTGCGGGTTCACATTGGCATAAAACCCATACTCATTGGCTTGCAGCATGTTCCATGTGGTCTTGGGTTGCTCTGCCACCAGACTGATCCGCACAATCGCCTTGATGCTTTTGAAGCCGTATTTCCATGGCACCACCAACCGAATGGGCGCGCCGTTTTGATTGGGGATCGGCTCGCCATAAAGCCCTGTCGCCATCAGGGTCAGCGGATGCATCGCCTCATCCAGCCGCAGCCCTTCGCGGTAGGGCCATTCGATGGAGACCGATGTTTGACCCGGCATTTCTTCGGGCCGCACGAGGGTTTCAAAAGCCACATATTTGGCCCCCGCCTGCACCCCCATTTTGCTTAACAGGCCAGACAGCTGAAACCCCTGCCAAGGCACGATCATCGACCACGCCTCGACACAACGGAACCTGTAGATACGCTCTTCGATTGGTTGGTCCTTGATCAGATCGGCAAGGCTGTAGGTGCCGGGATTATCGACCAGCCCATCCACCACCACCGACCAAGGATCGGTTTTCAGCGCGCTTGCATAGGCGGACGGATCTTCTTTGCCGGTGCCGAATTCATAGTAATTGTTATAGCTGGTAATATCTTCCAGCGAATTGGGAACATCATCCGGGCCCAGCGCCTGTGCAGTCGCGGGCCGCGCAAAGCCAAGCGCCGCTGCCCCGGCGATCAACTGGCGGCGGTTTAGAAAAAACTGCTTTGGTGTCACATCGGACATCTGCAGGTCGGGGGTGAAAAACATTCGCGGCTCCTGTCTGGTTTGGCGATACCATGCACGAGGGCCCTGAAAACGCAAAATCATCTTCTCTCACATCCACGACAGAGCTTTGAAACAATCGGCCAGTTGGCGACGGACTTTAGCAAACGCGCGCCAATTGCTCCGCCGTTAGAATTGTAGTGACGTAACTACATCACAAATTGGGAGCCGGCATGGGGATCACCATTCTTTCAAGCAGAGAAATGAACCAGGATGTCGGCCGCGCTAAAAAAGCAGCGCAGGACGGTCCGGTGATTATTACCAATCGCGGCAAGCCCGTACATGTCTTGCTGACGATAGAACAATATCAACGCCTGACCGGCGGGCGGCGCAACCTTGTCGACGCGCTGTCCATGTCCGGTCTGGCCGATATTTGCTTTGATTCGCTGCACGTTGAAATCACTGCCAAAAATTCAGAACTCTTTTGATTTTTTTGCTCGACACCAATGTGATTTTCGAACTTCGCAAGGCAGGGGACGGTAAAGCCGATCCTAGTGTCACCGCATGGTTGTTTAGCGTGGAGGCTGCCAACACCTACATCTCGGTCATCACGCTGATGGAACTGGAGATCGGCATCTTGAGAGTGGAACGCCGCGACCCCGAACAAGGGGCACGCTTGCGGTCTTGGATGAATGGCAATGTATTGCCAGAATTCGCAGACCGCACCTTGGCGATTGATGCAGCCGTTGCTTTGCGATGCGCCAGACTGCATGTGCCGGATCCACGACCTGAACGGCATGCGTTGATTGCGGCTACGGCGCTGGCCCATGGAATGACTGTCGCCACAAGGAATACTGCAGACTTTGCGTCTACCAACATCCCGCTTCTAAACCCATGGATGTCCGGTATCCTTGACGCAAACGTGTAGCTTTCCCTGATTAGCTATAGAAATTTGTCGACAAAGACACTCAGGATGCCTCAAATCCACTCGCGGTTTGTAAAGCAACCGTGAGCAGAGTGTCATAATCCAGACGGTTAGTCCTTATGGCGCAGACGGCAACCCCCGCTCACGCGAATTTTAAGGTGAACCAAAGCTTAACTCGGGGCGTATTCATTTTGCCAATCCGGCAAGATCAATAGGAGTGACCCCAATGATCCGCAGAACCTTTATCGCCCTGACCGCCGCTGCCAGCTTTTTGGCCGCACCGGCCTTTGCTCAGGACATGGACATCGTCGACACCGCCGTCGGCGCTGGCAACTTCACCACGCTTGTGGCCGCAGTCACCGCTGCAGGTTTGGTTGATACGCTAAAGGGCGATGGCCCGTTCACTGTCTTTGCGCCAACAGACGCCGCTTTTGCAGCCCTCCCTGCGGGCACCGTTGAAGACCTGCTGAAGCCCGAGAACAAAGACAAGTTGACGGCGCTGCTGACCTATCACGTCATCGCGGGCAAAGTGATGTCGACCGACCTGACCGAAGGCATGAAGGCTGCAACCGTCAATGGTGCCGAAGTGACCATCACCTTGGATGGAGGTGCCAAAGTGAACGGTGCAACCATTTCCACCGCCGATATTGTGGCCAAAAACGGCGTGATCCATGTGATTGACGCGGTCATTATGCCACCGATGTAATCGGCCTGTTGTGTCGGGCGATCCGGTTGGGTGGCCCGACACAGCTTTTGCATTCAGACCGCGTTTGCCTGTTTGTTTTGTCGCGCCACAGGCCCGGCCACAAGTCTGATTTGAAGACCAATGTACCTGCGCAAGCCGGTTGATCTGTGCCCCGGGCCATAGCCCGGCCCCATTCGCCTACGTGTTTCGTAAACAGTTCATCTTTGAAGATTCCCATGCCTAGGAATGCAGCGATTGCCGCGGGCGATGCCCGCTTCAACGTCCTCGTTTCCGCTCTTCAGTATGTTGATAAAACTTTGCCCGGCACCAATTTGTTGGGCGCGCTGTCGGGGGCCACGGCCAATCTGACCGTGTTCGCCCCCACCGACGCCGCCTTTGGACAACTGGCCAAAGACTTGGGCTATACAGGGGTCATCACAAACGAGGCCGCCGTGACCAGCTTTCTGGTCGGCGCCCTGCCGGTGGAAACGATCCGCGATGTGATCCTTTATCATGTGTCGGCAGGCGCAAAAACACTTGCGCAAATCTCGGCCAATCCCACGATTGCCACGTTGAACGAGCAAACCATTGTGGCCGACGGCAAAACCCTGACCGACAAAGAACCCGATCTGATCAACCCCTCCTTGGTGCAAACCAATGTGGCGGCAACAAATGGCATCATCCACGTCATCGACCGGGTGTTGCTGCCCGTCAACCTGCCCGGAAATACCGTCGGCACCATCACCGATATCGTCGCGGCAAGTGGCGCTTTCGACACCAACAGCGCCGACTTCGACCTGCTGCTGAAAGCTGTGCAAGCCACGGGTCTGGCGGGGGCATTGACCAATCCGGCAGCTGATCTGACTGTGTTTGCACCAAATGATGCGGCATTCGTGAAACTCGCGACGACATTGGGCTTTAAAGGCACCGGCGAGGCCGCCGGGTTTGACTATCTGGTGGAGGCGCTGACATTGCTGTCAGGCGGGCCAGCCCAATCCCACTGCTGACCGATATCTTGAAATACCACGTCGCGCCGACCTCACTGCAGGCAAGTCAGGTGCTGTCGTCGTCCAACACTTCCACCTTGCTTGGCCCCAAATTAGGCGTTGACGGAAGCAGTTTGGTCGACGCCGCCACCAGTTTGAAAAACCCCGGCATCATCGCCACGGATATTCAGGCGGCAAACGGCGTTGTGCATGTCATCGACGGTGTCCTGATCCCCACAAACAGCCTGAAAGCCCTTGGCGCCAAACAAGTCGATTTCCTTGTTAAAGGAGAGCAGGCCGATTTTGTAAATGTTGGACGGGGCAACGACCTTGTCGATGGCAACGGCGGCAATGACGTGATCCATGGCGGGCGCGGCAATGATGTGCTGCTTGGCGGCACCGGATCGGACCTGATCTTTGGCGGGTGCGACAATGACACCATCCGGGACGAGGACGGTGACGACTTTTTGCACGGCGGGCGCGGCAATGATCTGATTTCAGGCGGGGCGGGGCGCGATATTCTGGCGGGCAATTCTGGCCGGGATACCTTTGTTTTTGCCAAAGGCGGCCAAACGGACCAGATTATGGATTTCGAGAATGGCCGCGACAAGGTTGATCTGAAGGACTTCGGCTTTGCCAGCTTCGCCGCCCTGACAAGTGCTCTTCATGGCGCGAATGGCTTTACCTTTATCGACCTTGGCAATGGCGACCGGATTGAGGTGATCGGAGTGATGTCCACCGCACTTGACGCGACCGACTTTATCTTTGCGTGAAGGCTGAACCA
>JAYUHO010000155.1:0-5285 GCA_043766915.1 Cypionkella sp. | reverse complement strand
GATGGCCACGGATTGGCGCTGCCCGCCTGACAAAGCCGATACCGGCACGTTGAACTTGCGGAAGTTAGGGTTAAGACGGGCCAGAATTTTGCGGGTTTCAGCCTCCATCTTGCTGTCATCCACGAACCCCAAAGGTGACACCAATTCACGCCCCAGAAACAAGTTTGAGGACGCTGTCAGATTGTCGGCAAGGGCCAGGGTTTGATAGATTGTCTCGATATTTTGCGCCCGGGCGTCACGGGGATTGTTGATTTCCACCTTTTCGCCGTTGATCAGAATATCACCGCTGTCGGCCTTGTATGCCCCTGACAAGCATTTGATCAGCGTCGATTTTCCCGCGCCATTGTGACCAAGCAGGCCCACAACTTCGCCTGGGTAAAGATCAACCGTCACATGATCAACGGCTTTGATGCCGCCAAATGCTATCGAGATATCGCGCAATTCAACCAATGGGGTTCCTGTGCGTGCCATGGTCATCCCCTCACTTGATTTTCTTGCGGTAAAGGATGTCCAGATAGACAGCCAGAACCAGCGCCACGCCAACGACGATCTTGCGGTAAGACCCGTCGCCATAGCCGATCAACACCATCCCGGTTTGTAAGGATTGCATCACCAAAGCCCCGATAATCGCCCCGTAGATCGTGCCAACACCGCCCGCAAGCGAGGTGCCGCCAACCACAGCCGAGGCGATGACGTACAACTCATCCAGATCGCCGAGGGCGTTGGTGGCTGAATTCAGGCGCGCCGACGACACAACAGCAGCCAGTCCAGCCAGTAACCCCATCAGCGCGAAGATCTTCAGTGTCATCCACCGGGTATTAATACCCGCCAAAGCCGCCGCTTCGGGGTTGCCGCCGATGGCAAACACATAACGGCCAAAGCGGGTGCGGGTCATCAGAATGGTCATGGCGATGGCCACAGCGGCAAGGATAAGAACCGGAATTGCAAAGCCATGGCTGATAAACAAACCGCCTTCCGGCACGACGACACCCGGGTTTGCCTTAACGTAGGCCTCGACAATCCCTTTGGGCCATGGGTAGGCGTTTACCGTCAGCACAGCACCAATCAGCGCCCCGCAGGTGATGGCGGCCAGCGTAAATTCGGCCCACATTGGCCGCAAAGCAAAGCCGTGTTTCAAGCGCGATGTGCGGCCCGACTTCAGCACCCACAGGATCGCGGCACAGCCTAGAATCCCAGCAATCCAGCTGCCTGTCGAACCGATTGATCCATAAGGCCCGCCACCAAGCAGGGCAAAAGTTTCATCTACAGGAGAAATCGTTTTGCCATCTGCGGTCAGAAACGCCGCACCGCGCCACACCATCAGGCCGCCAAGGGTGACGATGAACGACGGGATGCCACGATAGGCAATCAGCCAGCCATGAAATGCGCCAATAAGGGCACCGCACGTTATACCAACGATTGCCGTGATAACCCAAGTGGCCGGGTGGCCAAGCCCCAGATATTGCGGCAGAATATTGACCTGCAATATCCCCATCACCATGCCGGTGACCCCAACCAAAGACCCAACCGACAGGTCGATGTTGCGAGTAATAATGACCAACACCATGCCAGTCGCCATGATCCCCGTCATCGAGGTTTGCACCGACAGGTTCCACAGATTGCGCGGGGTCAGAAATACGCCACCGTCCTTGAACACCACGCCATACAGATGAAATCCAACCCAGATCAGCAGCAGCGCGCCAATCATTCCCAGCAAACGGGTATCCAATTCAGTCGCCCGCACAAACCGCGCGATCGGACCAATATGCGTGTCGCCGCTTTGCGGGTTATGTGCGGGGGCAGTGGATGTATTCGTCATGTCCTCGTCCAGCGCTGTAAGAGGGAGATGAGATGTCAATCTAGTCAGAACAGGCGGCGCTGGTTATTCGAAGAACCGCACACGCAATCTGCAATCAATTTGCCCCATCAGAAAAAACTTGGGCGTCGGCCCGAAGACCGACGCCCAATTATCTTATTGGATTACTGACAAGCAGCAATGCCATCCATCGCGCCTTCGCAAGCCTGTTCTTTGGTGATGTGACCACCATCAATGGCAAGGTTCAGCGTGTCTTTGGTGATCGCGGTGGGTGTCAGCAGGATGGCGTTCATTTCAACGCCATTTGCGCCACCGTTAAACTTCGATGCACCAGCAATGGCGTCCAAAGCGGCACCACCAGCCAAGGCCGAGGCAATTTCGCCAGCAGCTTTGCCCAGATTGCGGCTGTCTTTCCAAACCGAAACGGTCTGGGTGCCACGGGCAACACGGTTGATCGCAGCCAAATCACCGTCCTGGCCACCGACCGGGATCACAAGACCTTGGGCCGACAAAGCAGCCACAACGCCACCAGCCATACCGTCATTTTCCGACAGAACAGCGTCAACTGCGTTGTCGTTGGCGGTCAGGATCTGCTCCATGTTCTTTTGGGCATTCTCTGGCTTCCAGCCATCCGAGTTGGCTTCGCCAACGATCTTGATGGTGCCGGCCTTAACAGCCTCGCCGATCACTTCTTCCATGCCTTCGCGCAGGAAAGCGGCGTTCGGATCACCGGGATCGCCCAGAATGATCGCATAGTTGCCGTCCGGCTTAACCTTCATGACTTCTTCGGCGATGATCTTGCCAACGCCTTTGTTGTCGAAGGTCAGATAGAAGGTGCGCGCGTCTTCGATCAGACGGTCGTAACCCACAACCGGAATGCCTTCGGCAGCGGCGGCTTCGATGGCCGGGCCGATGGCGTCCTTGTCCCACGCGTTGATGATCAGGGCGTTTGCACCCTGAGCGATCAGCGCGCTGACGTCCGACAACTGCTTTTCAGAAGACGATTGCGCGTCAGCCGAGATGTATTCGTCACCAGCAGCCTCGATGGCTGCCTTCATTGCAGCTTCGTCGATCTTCCAGCGCTCTTCCTGAAACGAAGCCCAGGACACTCCGATTTTCTTGCCTTCCGCCATTGCGGCAGACGAGAAACCAGCAGCGGCAATAACCGCCAGCATGATTGCGTTACGCATGTTTATTCTCCCTATCGATGCGGCCACGGAATGGCCGAGCCGACAGATTCGTCGGCACGCGCTAAAAATGACGATAATAATTTCAGTTGTCAAAATAAAAATGCTGGTGAAAGCTGCGGTTGTGCTAAAATGGGGCCGAATTTTGCTGCGTTGCGGCAAAATCTGGGCGGTCTGGGAAAAAATCCGGTGTTTTTAATTCGTAAGGCAAAGAAATGATGCTGCAGATGCCAAAAGACGCGACGGGTGACGCGTCCTTGGGCTGCGGCCCGCTGATTCCCCCGCTTTCAGAAACCACCCGACCTTTGCGCCAGCAAGTGTTTGAGCGGGTGCGCGCGGCAGGTTTGATCCCGCGCGTGCAGGTCGCCAAAGACCTTGGGGTGTCGCCAGCATCGGTGACCACGATCACATCAGAACTGATAGAGGCAGGTCTGATCGAAGAGGTTGCCGCCCCACGCGACACTGATCAGGGCCGGGGACGGCCTGCGGTGGCTTTGGGTGTGCGCGCAGATGCCTACCGCGTGGCAGGCATGAAGCTGTCTGACCGCGAGCATACCGCCGTGATCGTCGATTTTGCAGGCAATCTGATTGCTGATGATGTGATCCCCCGCCGTCCCGGTCCGATGGCCCTGCCGGAACTGCTGACCGCAATGGAGACCTTGCTGGCGCGCGTTTGCGCCAAGGCGGGAATGACCACCAGCGATCTCAGCGCGCTGGGGCTTGGCGTGCCCGGCTTCGTCGATTGCACCGCAGGCATAGTGTTGTGGTCGTCGGTGCTGAACGAACGCGCGGTTCCGCTTGCGGCCTCGGCCTCGGCACGGTTGGGCCTGCCGGTGCATGTTGATAACGATGCCAATCTGGTGACGCTGGCCGAATTGTGGTTCGGCGCGGGTCGCGCCCTGTCAGATTTTGCCGTGGTCACCATAGAGCATGGCGTCGGCATGGGGTTTGTTCTGAACCACAAGATTTATCGCGGCGCGCGTGGCCTGGGGATGGAGTTGGGCCATACCAAAGTGCAGCTGGACGGCGCGCTGTGTCGCTGTGGGCAGCGCGGTTGCCTTGAGGCCTATGTCGCCGACTATGCTTTGGCCCGAGAGGCGGCGACGGCGCTGAATTGGGAGCATAAGGAAGGCCAGTCAATCGCGGTCCTGCTGGAAAGCCTTTATGGCCACGCCAAAGCGGGCAACGACGCGGCACGGTCGATCTTTCGGCGGGCTGGGCGCTATCTGGCGGCGGGATTGTCGAACGTGATCAATCTGTTTGACCCTGCGCTGATCATTCTGTCGGGCGAACGGATGCGGTATGACTATTTGTATGCCACCGAAACCTTGGCCGAGATGAAGAATTTGGCCATCGTCACCGGCCGTCCGCTGCCACCGATTGAAATTCACGCCTGGGGCGATCTGCTGTGGGCGCATGGCGCAGCCGCCTTGGCGCTGTCGGCAGTGTGTGACGGATTGTTGATGCCTGCCGCACGCGAGATTGCGGCGCAGTAGATTATACCTTGGCCACATGGGCCGCAGCGGCGGTACTTGCTATTTCGCAGGCCGCGTAAAGATCGTCGCCTTTTGCCAAGGCTGCGGCCATGGTGCCAGTGAACATGTCCCCCGCGCCATGGCTGCTTTGCACCACGACTTTTTGCGCGGGAATAACAAATTCCTGCCCCGCTGCTGAAAAAGCCGCCAAGCCCTGCGCGCCGGCGGTTACCACCACGGTGCGGCAAGCCTCGCCCAATATCCTTGCGGCGCGCAGGGCACTGGGCAAATCACCCACCGGGGCTGCGCCCATCATTTCTGCTTCAACCGCGTTAACAATCAACACGTCTATCAGCGCCGCACTGCCTGCAGGCATATCACGCGCAGGGGCTGCATTCAGCACGATCTGCAAACCACGGCTGCGCGCTGCATATGCCGCAGCAAGGTTCAGGGCCGGGGCCACTTCGTTTTGCAATACCAAAACCTGCACCCCGTCCCAAAGCGCAGAGTTATCCAGTTGCGCCGGATCAATCGCAAGATTGGCCCCCGAAACGATCACCGCCGCGTAATCGCCCGTCGGGCCGCACAGGGCCACGCTCATCCCTGATCCGACACCCGGAACCGTCGTGACAAACCGATCCTCGACACCCCCGGCCCGCAGGCCTTGCCGCAAAAACGGCGCAAAGGCATCGTCACCCACAGCCCCCAACATTCGGCAGGCAACGCCTGCCTGCGCTGCGGCCACCGCCTGATTGCCGCCCTTTCCACCAAATTTTGGCGCCCATGACTGACCCACCATCGTCTCAT
>JAYUHO010000154.1:0-1942 GCA_043766915.1 Cypionkella sp. | reverse complement strand
TGGCGTTCTTCGCGGCCCTCAAACGCAGGCGCGATGAATGAAACGGCCTGTTGCCTTTTGAGCACAGTCAGGCAGAAATAACTGAACGCCTGTTCAATGCAGGCCGATTGCCCTTTGCATGCAAACAAAGTCGTGGAATTCTGCGGCGAATAAAAGAATTCGGTGTATCGAATCAGGTCTCCAAAATGGGGATCGCTTGGGAGGGAATAATCATGCGGATAAATGCGCTGACGAAATCGATTCTGCTCGGCTCAACCATGCTGTGTCTGGCAACACCCGTTTTTGCTGCGGCAGAAGCGCCTGCGAAAGCCGCCGAAGCGGCTGCCGCCCCTGACGAAGATGGCAACAACATCGTCGTCACCGCCCGCCGCGTTGAAGAAAAGCTGCAGGACGTGCCGATTTCGATCACGGTGCTCTCGGCGGCCAAGCTGGCGAACAACAACATCACCAGCGCCAAGGATATCGCGACCTATACCCCGGGCCTGACCACCAACAACCGCTTCGGCTCTGACAACACCACCTGGACGATCCGCGGCTTCACGCAAGAGCAACGGACCACCGCCACGGTCGGCACCTACTTCGCCGACGTGGTTGCACCGCGCGGGTCTGGCGCGACACAGGGCGGCGATGGCGCGGGGCCGGGCAATCTGTTTGATCTGGCCAATGTGCAGGTTCTGAAAGGCCCGCAAGGCACGCTGCAAGGCCGCAATTCCACCGGCGGCGCGGTGCTGCTGGTTCCCAGAAAGCCGACTGACAAACTCGAAGGCTATCTTGAAGGATCGGTTGGCAATTACCGGATGAACCGCATTCAGGGCGTCATCAATCTGCCTTTGGCTGATACCCTGCGCGCGCGTTTTGGATTCGATCACATGCGCCGTGATGGCTATCTGCAGAACGTCGGCAAAATCGGCTTTGGCCCCTATGGCGATGCCGGTGGCAGTATTGATTATTGGGCGGTGCGCGGCAGCCTGGTCTGGGATGTTACTCCGGACATCGAGAACTACACCGTCGCGACCTATTCGCATTCCAGAAGCACGGGCGTGATTCCCAAGATCACCCAGGCATTCTTCCGCGATCCCTACACGGGCGCGGCGGGTATCACTGGCACTACTGCGGCAGCCAACGCTTTTGAAGCTGCGGGAACAGCTGTATCGGGTATCATCACCAGCAATGGTGCTGTGGCCCTGAACCAGGTGGCCTATGAACTTGCGGCATGTAAGGGCAATTTCTGGTGCGTTTCCAACTCGACTTATGATTCGCGTTCTGAATCACGCACTTGGCAGGCGATCAACACGACCACCTTTCACGCCAGCGACAATCTGACGATCAAGAACATCGCGAGCTATGGCAGGTTCATCGGCGATACCTCGCTTGACCTGTTCGGGCTTTACAATCCGCGCGGGGTTGCCGGGTTCAACGGCAATGGCTCGACCAATCTCGATGCCGTCGGCGGGCCGCTGTTTGTTCGCAACTTTGCAGCAACGCGGGCACCAACGGGCATTCATACCAACGCCGAATCGAGCTTCGTCGAAGAACTGCAATTCCAGTGGCACGGCGACAAGTTCAATTGGCAGGGTGGCCTGTACATGGAAAACAGCGATCCTGCCGGGCTTTCCGGAACCGGCGCACCTTCGCAGACGCCGTGCGGACCGCTCGGCAGCACCGTACCAACAGGCGATGTTGCGTTTCAAGTCGATGCGCAGACTGTCTGTCTGGCTACCGGAAACCAGGCCAACTCGCTCGGCCGTCTCGGCCTTTCGCTCACCAGCAACTATTTCCGCGGCCGGGCCATTTACTGGCAGGGCATCTATGCGCTGACCGATCAGATCAAGCTGACAGGCGGTATCCGTTATACATGGGATACGATGCGCAGCGATTTTCAGGTGATGAACCTGCGCTACTACACAAACACCATAAACAGCGGCAACAACGGCAAGACCCT
>JAYUHO010000153.1:0-5304 GCA_043766915.1 Cypionkella sp. | reverse complement strand
CGCAGCTCGCACCAAAGGCTGGCGCATCGCCTGCGCCGAAAGCTGCACCGGCGGCATGGTGGCAGTCGCATTGACCGATATCGCAGGATCATCCGATGTGTTTGACCGGGGTTTCGTCACCTATTCCAATGCCGCCAAGGTGGATATGTTGGGGGTCAGCCCGGCCACTCTGGCGCAGTTTGGTGCCGTATCACAGCAAATCGCACTGGAAATGGCGGTGGGGGCGCTGGGCAGGTCCAAAGCCGATCTGGCGGTTTCCATCACCGGAATCGCAGGCCCCGGCGGATCAGAATTCAAGCCCGAGGGCCGGGTGTGTTTTGGATTGGCGCAAAAGGGCATGCCCGTGGTTGTAGAAACGGTCGAATTTGGCGCGTTGGGGCGGGCAGGCGTTCGGATCGCCGCGCGCGATCATGCTTTGGCGATGTTGCTGCACGCGATGTCCTGATTGCCAGACCGCCCTAAAACGGGCGATCGCTCCGAATAACCGCATATTTTTTAGGCGACTTATAAACTGCCGCATGTTTTGGCGCAGCATTCAACAATCGCACCTTTTCACGGCACCAGTTTGCCCGTTTTACAGGCGGACTTGGAAAACCGGAGTTGCCATGAACGCCGCTGACACTGCCTTTATCCTGATCGCCACCGCCCTTGTGCTGTTCATGACCTTGCCCGGCCTTGCGCTGTTTTACGGCGGTCTCGTGCGAGCGCGCAACGTTCTGTCGGTGTTCATGCACTGCTTTGCCATCGCCGCGTTGATAAGCGTGTTGTGGCTGGCGTTGGGCTATACAATCGCGTTTGGCGGACCGGGGCCAATATGGGGCGGACTGGGTAAAGTTTTCCTGAACGGCGTCACCACCGAAAGCCTGACCGGCACCCTTCCCGAAGTGCTGTTCTTTGCGTTTCAGATGACCTTTGCCATCATCACACCTGCCCTGATCGTGGGGGCTTATGTTGAACGGGTGGGATTTGGGTTTGTGCTGCTGTTCTCTGCGCTGTGGATGCTTATTGTTTATGCTCCGGTCGCCCATATGATCTGGGGCGGTGGCATGTTGGCTGATGGCGGGATTTTTGGCGCTATGGGCGTGCGCGATTTCGCGGGTGGCATCGTGGTGCATGAAACCGCTGGCTTGGCTGCGCTGATCGTGGCGATGGCTTTGGGTCCGCGCAGGCAAAAGACCACGCCGCCGCATTCGCCAGGCATGGTGATGATTGGGGCTGCGATGCTGTGGGTTGGCTGGTTTGGCTTTAACGGTGGATCGGCGCTGGCAGCCAATGGGCAGGCGTCCATGGCGATCACGGTGACGCATTTGTCAGCCGCCGCCGCCAGCCTGACATGGGCGCTGTGGGAGCGGATCAAGTTTGGCCGCGCGTCATTGGTGGGTCTGGTAACCGGCACTGTTGCGGGATTGGCGTCAATCACGCCCGCAAGCGGCTATGTTGGCCCGATTGAGGCGTTGATTATCGGTGCGATTGCCGGGATCCTGTGCCAAGAGGCCGTGTTGGTGGTGAAAAACCATCTGAAGATCGACGACACGCTGGATGTGTTTGCCGTGCATGGCGTTGGCGGCATTTTTGGCACGATCATGGTGGCGGCGTTCGGGGCGGGCACCTGGGCCGCACAATTGGGTGGCCTTGCGGTGGTTGGGCTTTGGACGGTTGCCGCAAGCTTTGCGCTGGTCAAGCTGTGCGCGCTGATCACCCCACTTAGGGTAGACGCCGAAACCGAAGCGAACGGGCTTGACCTGACGGTGCATGGCGAGCGCGCCTATGAGCTGACGTCGTAAGGCTTAACCGTATAGTTTCGCGGCCCTTGTCTCGAACGCGCGGACGACACGGGTCATTGCCTCATTGAACACCAGACCAATCACGCCCGCCAGAATGGCGTTGCGGAATTCAAAATCCACCTCAAACGCCACCTCGCAGCCGCCTTCGGGCAGATCGCGAAACCGCCAGACCGATTTCAGATGGCGAAACGGGCCATCAACATATTCGGTCAGGATCACCTTTTGCCCCGGCAGCAACGTAACGCGACTGCCAAACCGTTCGCGGAAGACTTTGAACGAGATTACCAGATCGGCCTCCATCACCTCGCCACCCTCTATCGGAGTGCGCGACTTGATCCGGGCTGCAGCGGTCCATGGCAGAAATTCGGGGTATCGCGCCACATCGGCGACCAGATCATACATCTGCTGGGCGCGGTGCGGCAGGCGTTTGGTTTCAGAATGGCGCGGCATGGCAACCCTATAGGCGTGACTTGACCTATGCTTTTGGTTACCAAAAGGAGGGAAATCAAGAGGGCCACATGCCACACCGTCCTTACGTCATAGATCAGATGATATCGGCCAAAGCGATTGCTGCACGGGTAGAGGCGCTGGCGCGCGACATCACCACCCATTTCAAAGGCTGCGACAAGCTGGTTGTGGTGGGCCTGCTGCGCGGGTCTTTTGTGTTCATCGCCGATCTTGTGCGCGAGATTGACCTGCCGGTTGAGGTGGATTTTCTCGAAGCCTCATCCTACGGCGATGCGATGCATTCCAGCCGCGAGGTGCGTATCCTGAAAGATATTCGCGGCGAGATTGCAGGGCGCGATGTGCTGGTGGTCGAAGACATCGTGGATACCGGGTTCACGCTGCATCACGTCGTCAATCTGTTGAAATCGCGCCAACCGGCCCGGCTGGAGGTGTGCGTGCTGCTGGATAAACCGACGCGGCGCGAGGCGGATATTCGGGCAAACTGGACCGGATTTGAGATCCCCGACGAATTTGTCGTGGGCTACGGCATTGATTTTGCACAGCGCAATCGCAACCTGCCCTATATCGGCAAAGTCCGGTTTACCGATTAGATGGGGCCGGTTTGGCTGTTGCGAATGGCCCGCTGGGCGCGGCACCCGCCCTCGCCGCAGCGGGTGAAACTGATGGCGATTGTCGTCGCAATTTGTGCGCTGATATGGGGGATCGAGCTGTCGGGATGGTGGCCAGACTGGCTGGCGGTGAATGGCCGTGCCAGACTGCCGAAACCCTAGTCTGTGCAACCAATCGCCGGTGTGGCAAAAATTTTGTTCCTTTTCGCAGCGGCGGATGTCAGTATTTACTGCAGGTCAGGTTGTGGTGGAGACAAGAGGCCGCGCAGTCCGAGTGTAGCCAAACCTGAATCGCTCTAAATCCGTGCCTGTGAGTTTGCACATCGGCCATGGCGTCCGTTCGTGCGGTTCGACCTGTTTGTTTCTTTATATATGGAACTGCCCCTATGGTTCGATTGCCGTATGCCCTTGGCGGAATTTTTCTGATTGGCTTTGCGACCTATTATGTGGTGTCCGCACCGCGCGCCCTGAACGCGGGGGCCTATGAAAATCTGACGGACTCGGCTGCGGCGGGTGAGGCGGTGTTTTGGGCGGCGGGCTGTGCGTCGTGCCATATGGTGCCCGGCGCGTCCGGCGCAGATCAGTTGGTTCTGGCGGGTGGGCAGCAATTTCCCTCAGACTTCGGCACATTCGTGGCCCCGAACATTTCGCCGGACAAAGATCAGGGCATTGGCGGCTGGTCGGTTGACGATTTTGCGCATGCCATCACCAGCGGAGTGTCGCCTTCGGGGCAGCATTACTTCCCCGCCCTGCCCTATGCGGCCTTTGGCAAAATGGTGCCGCAGGACGTGGTCGATCTGAAAGCCTACATGGACACTTTGCCACCATCTGCCACGCCAAGTCTGCCGCATAAAGTGGGGTTTCCCTTCAATATCCGCCGCAATATCGGCCTGTGGAAGCTGATGTTTTTGTCGGATGACTATGTGGTGCAGGGGGATCTGACGCCACCGGTCGCACGGGGCCGCTACATTGCCGAGGCGATGGCCCATTGCGGCGAATGCCACACGCCGCGCAATATTCTGGGTGGTTTGGACACCTCGCGCTGGCTTGGTGGCGCACCCAATCCATCCGGCAAGGGCGAAATTCCCAACATCACGCCGGGCAAGCTGAAATGGTCGGAAGCCGAAATCATACAGTATCTGACCACCGGCTTTACACCTGAATTTGATTCGGTCGGCGGCCCGATGGTGCATGTGGTGGAAAACATGGGCCACCTGCCCGAATCGGACCGTGCCGCGGTGGCGGCCTATCTCAAGGCGGTGCCTGCGGTGGAATAACGCCTAGCCACGGCCCAATTTTTCCATTCGCGCCGCGCGCAACCGGGCGAAATCATCGCCTGCATGATAGGATGACCGGGTTAAGGGCGTGGCGGACACCATCAAGAACCCCTTGCCATAGGCCGAGCCCTCATATGCCTTGAATTCATCAGGGGTCACGAACCTGTCGACGCGGTGGTGTTTCGGCGTCGGTTGCAGATACTGCCCGATGGTCAGAAAATCGACATCTGCTGCGCGCATGTCGTCCATCACCTGGCCCACGCCTTGGCGGTCCTCGCCAAGCCCCACCATGATGCCGGATTTGGTGAACAGCGTCGGGTCCAATTCCTTGACGCGTTGCAGCAGGCGCAGCGAATGGAAATACCGCGCCCCGGGGCGCACCGTGGGGTATAGGCCGGGCACGGTTTCAAGATTGTGGTTGAACACATCAGGGCGGGCCTGAACCACCTTTTCCAAGGCGCTATCCGGGCATTTAAGAAAGTCCGGCGTCAGAATTTCAATCGTGGTGCCGGGGCTTTGACGGCGGATGGCGCGGATGGTCATGGCGAAATGTTCCGCCCCACCATCATCCAGATCGTCGCGGTCCACCGAGGTGATCACCACATGGTTCAGCCCAAGCTCTGCCACCGCATGCGCCACGCGCCCCGGCTCAAAACTATCGATATCGCGCGGCTTGCCGGTAGCGATGTTGCAAAACGAACAGCCGCGCGTGCAGATATCGCCCATGATCATCATGGTGGCGTGGCCCTGGCTCCAGCATTCGCCGACATTCGGGCAGCCCGCCTCTTCGCAAACTGTCACCAGTTTTTTGTCGCGAAGAATGTCGCGGGTGCGTTTATACCCTTCCGATGTGGGCGCGCGCACCCTGATCCAGTCGGGCTTTTTCGGTTGCGCATTGTCAGGCTTATGCGCCTTTTCGGGGTGGCGTTGATCGGGAATTTTAAGATCGCGCAAGGTTTCTTCCCCCGGAAAAACAAGTGTGACCCTCATAGTCTTTGCCTGACCCAAACGCAACGTCAGCCGCTGCTGTGGGGCTATGCAAGGCGGGCATGGGCCGATACCCCCTTTTCTTAGAGTCTGATTCGAAACTATCTGTGTGATGTCATGACCTTGCCAGCAGGCGGGTGACGCGGCGGATGTGGGCGATGAGCAGCCATGCTTCGGCGC
>JAYUHO010000152.1:0-14080 GCA_043766915.1 Cypionkella sp. | reverse complement strand
CGCACGGATGCAATGAAACGTGGTGCCTGCGTTCAGCGCCAGATGATGCGCCCATGCGGCGTCTGTCAGCTCGCCCACGCGGGCGCGTTTGGTGGATTGGCCGGACTGCACCATGCCCGCGTTGTTGATCAGAATTTCCACCGGTCCAAGCGCGGCTGCCACCGCGTCAAACAGCCCCGTCACGGCAACAGGATCGGTCAGGTCCGCCACATGCGCAAAAACGCCGCCCAATTCCGCCGCGCGGCTGTGGATACGGTCGGTCGTAGCGGTGATCGCCACCTTCGCCCCGCCCGCGACCAACGCCCGCGCAATCGCAAAACCAATGCCGCCTTCGCTGCCACAGCCTGTTACCAATGCCACCCGGCCCGTCACTGTCAGCATCATCGCCCCCTAATCGCCCGCTGTTACTATCAGGCGGCAGCACGGTTGCGTCAAACTCCATCGTATCGCCCAGCCAGCGGCCTCGGGCGGCACGCAGCGCATTTTGCGTCGAAAATCGCACTGCATGGGGCGGGCCAGTTTTTCAACCGTCGACAGGGATTGAAGTGCCCCCCCCACAGCATCGGCCCGCACTCTGATAGTGATGCAAAGGGCCGTTGTCGCGCAGTTCGCCATCACGAGCGCAGCGCTTCCCAAGCGTCGTGGCGTCTTGCTGCCGGGTGAACTGACTGCCGACAACGCAACGGTTTCCCGCTGTCGGTGCAAAAACTGACACGTCTTTTGGCGCAAGTTTTCTTGTCACTGTGACGATTGTGTGAAGGGTTTGGACAGCTGACCGAACGCATCTTTGCCCTTATGCAACTGTTTGCGTTTTTATTCGTGCCGAAACCTGTTGAATATTGTCATTGATCAACTTTAGGCGCGGCCGGAACAAGGGGCGGATAAGCGCGCATGGTGTGAACCTTCGCTCTTTCGCTTACCCGCAGCGGCCCTTATATGAAGCAGCCCGCCTCAGCCCCGCCTGAGTCGCGGGCATCTTTCTTTATGCGGATCAAGGATCACCAAGCCCATGTCGATACTTTCGAGTCTGTTTTCCTCTGACATGGCAATCGATCTTGGCACCGCCAATACGCTTGTTTATGTGCGCGGCAAGGGCATTGTGTTGAACGAGCCCTCTGTGGTGGCCTATCATATCAAAGACGGCAAAAAGCAGGTCCTGGCGGTGGGCGAAGATGCCAAGCTGATGTTGGGCCGCACGCCGGGCACCATTCAAGCCATTCGCCCGATGCGCGACGGGGTGATCGCCGATTTTGACAGTGCCGAAGAGATGATCAAGCACTTTATCCGCAAGGTTCACAAACGCACGACCTTTAGCAAACCCAAGATCATCGTTTGTGTGCCGCATGGTGCCACGCCGGTGGAAAAGCGCGCCATTCGCCAGTCGGTTTTGTCGGCAGGCGCGCGGCGGGCCGGATTGATCGCAGAACCGATTGCAGCCGCGATTGGCGCGGGCATGCCGATCACCGATCCCACCGGCAACATGGTTGTTGATATTGGCGGCGGCACCACCGAGGTTGCGGTCTTGTCCTTAGGCGACATTGTTTATGCCCGCTCGGTGCGGGTGGGCGGCGACCGGATGGACGAAGCGATCATTTCCTATCTGCGCCGTCACCAAAACCTGCTGATCGGCGAATCCACTGCCGAACGGATCAAGACATCAATAGGCACCGCGCGGATGCCAGATGATGGGCGTGGGGCAAGCATGACCATTCGTGGCCGCGATTTGCTGAACGGTGTGCCGAAGGAAACCGAAATCAATCAGGCCCAGGTTGCCGAGGCCCTGTCAGAACCCGTCCAGCAGATTTGCGATGCAGTGATGCAGGCGCTGGAAACCACGCCGCCCGATCTGGCCGCCGACATTGTTGATCGCGGCGTGATGCTGACGGGGGGCGGCGCGCTTTTGGGCGATCTCGATCTGTCATTGCGCGAGCAAACCGGGCTGTCGATTTCGGTCGCGAATGAGCCGCTGAACTGCGTGGCGTTGGGCACCGGCAAAGCGTTGGAATACGAAAAGCAACTGCGGCATGTGATTGACTATGATAGCTGATCAGACATGTGGATAATCGGGCCCCTTGGCCTTTTGCAGATGAAACGAGCCGTGCATGGCAAGGAATCGCACCGATCCTGAAGAGTTTTCGCGCCCGTTGCGACGGGTACTGGTGGGGCTGTTGGTGCTGGTCTTGCTGGGGCTGTTTTTCCTGTGGCGCATTGACAGTGCCCGCGTCGAACGCTTTCGCACGGCGTTGGTGGACCGGTTTGTTCCCTCATTCCAATGGGCATCGGCCCCGGTGACATGGGGTTCCGGGATCGTCGATGATTATCAATCCTATTCCCGGCTGTATGAGCAAAACCAGCAATTGCGCGAAGAGCTGCGCCAGATGAAGGCGTGGAAAGAGGCCGCCTTGCAGCTGGAGCAAAAAAACGCCCGTCTGCTGGATTTGGTCAATGTGCGGCTGGACCCGCGATTGACCCATGTAACCGGCGTCGTGCTGGCCGACAGTGGCAGCCCGTTCCGCCAATCGGTTTTGCTGAACGTGGGGGAACGCGACGGTATCCGCGATGGTTGGGCGACGATGGATGGTATCGGTCTGGTGGGCCGGATCTCTGGCGTCGGGCAACAAACCAGCCGGGTGATTTTGCTGACCGACAGCAACAGCCGGGTGCCGGTATCGGTGCAGCCGTCAGGGCAAAAGGCAATTTTGGGGGGGGACAATTCCGCGCTGCCGCCCTTGGAGTTTCTGGAAGACAATGACTCGGTGCGCGCAGGCGATATCGTGGTGTCATCGGGCGATGGCGGTGTGTTTCCTGCCGGGTTACTGATTGGCAAAGTGGTCAAAGATACTGACAACCGCCTGCGTGTGGCGCTGTCTGCCGATTTCCAAAAGCTGGAATTTTTGCGGGTGCTGCGCAGCCATGAACTGGTGCCGATCACCGATGCAGGCGCGTTGATCGCCTTGCCTCCGACCATCGGGCCGCCCAAGCCGCCGGTATCCCCCGAACCGGGTATCGAGGCGGGTGGCAATGGGTAACCGCGATGATTGACGGGGCCACAAAGGCTGTTTGGTTGCATCGGTTGCTGTTTATAGCTATCGCCCTGCTCTTGCTGTTCCTGCGCCTCTTGCCCTTGGGATCGGTCGCCGGAGATTTGCCGGGACCGGACATCTTGCTGTGCATCGTCTTTGCCTGGACCATGCGGCGCCCGGATTACTTGCCAGCCATTCTGATCACAGCGGTGGTCTTGCTGGATGATATGATCCTGATGCGCCCGCCCGGACTGTGGACCGCAATCGTGATCATCGCGTCAGAATTTATCCGCGCGCGGGTTGCACTGACTCGTGAGTTGAACTTTGGCGTTGAATGGCTTTTGGTCGCGGGCATGATGGTGGCGATGCTGATAATCTACCGCGTGGTCTTTGCGCTGGTTATGTTGCCGCAGCCCGGCTTTGGCTTTGCGATGGTGCAGGTGCTGTGGTCGATTGTATGCTATCCTGTGGTTGTGGCTTTATCGCGCTTTGTGCTTGATCTGCACAAGCCTGCGATGGGTGAAGTGGATGCGTATGGGCGGCGGATGTAGGGCGATATGAGGCGAACACCCCGCGACATTGAAGCTACCAGCAAAAACGTCACCAGACGAACCTTGTTGATGGGCGGTTGCATGGCTGCGACTGTGGCCGTTCTGGGCGCGCGCA
Source organism: Cypionkella sp. (assembly GCA_043766915.1). Classification (GTDB taxonomy): domain Bacteria; phylum Pseudomonadota; class Alphaproteobacteria; order Rhodobacterales; family Rhodobacteraceae; genus JANNAT01. Next base: position 10,391 of record JAYUHO010000152.1, on the reverse strand, counting down.
TGCGCTATCTGGGCGTTGAACAGGCCGATCAGTTTCGCCTTTTGGCCGAGGAAAACCGCATCAATATCCGCCTGATCCCGCCAGCACGCGGTTTGATTCAGGATCGCAATGGCAAACTGATTGCGGGCAATGAACAGAATTACCGCGTGGTGATCACCCGCGAAACCGCTGGCGAGGCGGCGGGCGGGGTTGAAGTCGTGTTGAACCGTCTTAGCCATATCATTCCGATAACGGCCGACGATATGGCCGAAGTCCTTAAAGATATCAAACGCAACAGCCCGTTTGTGCCTATCACCGTGGCGGACCGGTTGAACTGGGAAGACTTTTCCAAGGTCGCGGTGAACGGCCCGGCCCTGCCCGGAGTAACGCCCGAAGTGGGCCTAAGCCGGGTCTACCCGCGCGATTTCGATTTTGCGCATGTCGTGGGATATGTCGGCCCGGTCAGCGAGAAAGATCTTGAAGGCCTTGAAAACCCCGATCCGCTGCTGCGAATCCCAAAGTTTCAGATCGGCAAGATCGGCGTTGAGAAATGGATGGAAGACACTCTGCGGGGGTCTGCGGGCACCAAGCGGATCGAGGTGAACGCCGTTGGCCGGGTGATGCGCGAGTTGACCCGTGAAGACGGTATTGCTGGCGGCGATTTGCGCCTGACCATTGATGTCGACGTGCAAAACTTCGTACAGGCGCGGCTGGGGACGGAATCTGCGGCCTGCGTTGTCATGGATGTGACCAATGGCGATATCATTGCCGCTGTGTCCTCCCCGTCGTTTGACGCAAACCTGTTTGTGCGCGGGATCAGCCAGACCGATTATTCCGCGTTGACCGACAACGATCACCGCCCCTTGGCGAACAAAGTGGTGCAGGGGCTGTATCCGCCGGGGTCAACCTTTAAGATGGTCACCGCCTTGGCAGCGCTGGAGGCGGGGGTGATCACGACCGAAAGCACCGTCAGATGCCCTGGCTATCTTGAGGTGGGTGGTATCAGGTTTAACTGCTGGAAACGCGGCGGTCATGGCCGGGTGGATTTGCAACGGTCATTGTCTGAAAGCTGTGACGTATTCTATTATGACACGGCCATGAAGGTCGGCATCGAGAAGATGGCCGAGATGGGCCGCAAACTGGGATTCGGGACGCGCCATGATTTGCCGATGTCGGCGATTGCGGAAGGCGTCATGCCGAACAAAGCATGGAAGCTGGAGTCGCAAAAGGCCGAATGGGTGATCGGCGATACCGTGAATGCGGCCATCGGGCAGGGGTATGTTCTGACCTCGCCGTTGCAATTGGCAGTGATGACGGCGCGGATTGCCAGTGGCCGACAAATTGTGCCGCGGATCGTGCATTCTATCAATGATCAGCGCGTGCCGGTGCCCGAAGCGGCCAGCCTTGGCATCGAAGGATCAAAACTGCGCGCGGTCCAGATGGGGATGTTCGAAGTGGTAAACGGCACAAAAGGTACCGGTCGGTCATCGCGGATTGTGGATGAAACAATGACGATGTGCGGGAAAAGTGGCACAGCGCAGGTGCGCAACTTTTCGGCGGGCGAAAAAGCCGATGGGGTGACGGCAAACGCCGATTTGCCATGGAAGATGCGCGATCATGCGCTGTTTGTGTGCTTTGCTCCGGCGGATAACCCGAAATACGCGGTGTCGGTCGTGGTAGAACATGGCGGCGGCGGATCTGCCGTAGCAGCTCCCATCGCGCGCGATGCGATTCTGCGGGCGATGTCGGGTGGAATGCCTGCGCTGACATCTTACCCCGCCGATCAGCGGGGCCGGATGGAAACCCTGTTGAACGCGTTGCAATTGCGCCTGCCCGACGGGTCGCGCCCCGCCCCGATCAAAGCATGAGGGTGCAATGAGTTTTCTTGAATATCGCCTGAAATCGGTGCCCACGGGCCTTAGCAAAGTGTTCCATATCAATTGGGCGCTGATCCTTGTCATTACGGCCGTCGCAGCCATCGGCTGGCTGATGCTGTATTCCATTGCGGGTGGCAATATTGACACCTGGGCCAAACCGCAGATGCAACGGTTCGCGCTGGGATTGGTCATCTTGTTCATCGTCGCCTTCGTGCCGATCTGGTTCTGGCGCAGCATGTCAGGGATGGCCTATGCGATATCCATGGTGTTGCTTCTGATCGTCGAGTTTTTCGGCACGATGGGCATGGGTGCGCAACGCTGGATAGATCTGGGCTTTATCCGCTTGCAACCGTCCGAATTGATGAAGGTCACTTTGGTAATGATGTTGGCCACGTATTATGATTGGTTGGATGACAAGAAAGTATCGCGCCCGCTGTGGGTGCTGATCCCGGTCGTGTTGATTGTCGCACCTACAATTCTTGTGGTGCTGCAACCCAATCTGGGCACGTCCCTTATGCTGATCATTGGCGGCGCTGCGGTGATGTTCGCCGCAGGCGTCAGTCTGTGGTATTTCGTCGGTGTGATTGGGCTGATCGGCGGCGCCATTGCGGGAGTGTTCCTGACGCGCGGCACGCCGTGGCAGTTTTTGCATGATTACCAATACAAACGCATCGACACCTTTCTTGATCCCAGTGCTGATCCGTTGGGGGCAGGCTATAACATTATACAGGCCAAGATCGCACTGGGATCGGGTGGTTGGGCGGGCAAAGGGTTTATGCAAGGCACGCAAAGCCGGCTGAACTTTCTGCCCGAAAAACATACCGATTTCATTTTCACCACGCTGGGCGAGGAATTTGGCTTTATCGGTGCGTTTTCGTTATTGGCGCTTTACGCGCTGGTGCTGGTGTTTTGTCTGGTGGCCGCGATGCAGAACAAAGACCGCTTCAGTCAGTTGCTGATCATCGGTGTGGCGGTCAACTTTTTCCTTTATATCGCGGTGAACTTGTCGATGGTGATGGGCATGGCCCCGGTGGTGGGGGTGCCGCTGCCGTTGCTGTCTTATGGCGGTTCGGCCACTTTGGTGATTTTGCTGGCCTTCGGGCTGGTCCAAAGCGCCATCGTGCACCGGTCACGTTAAGGCATGGCGCGGCATATCCGGTTTTGGGTGGCCTTCGTGGCTGGCACGGCGGTGACAGCCCTGTCGGTTATGCAACAGATGAGTGCAGCGATGCACGCCTTGCTGGGCGCAGACGCTTTTTTTGCGACCTATCTGGTGTTGACGCTGCACTTGGCCCAAACCGCCAGCCCCGATGTTTTGCGCCGAACCGTAGAACAAGATGACGAAGGCCTGCCGTTCATCCTCGCGCTGGCTGTGGGCGTGATCGGGATCAGCCTGACCTCAATCTTGCTGGTGCTGAACGCAGAAGGCACGCCAAGTGCAACGGCCAAAATACTGGCGTTGGGGTCGGTCCCGCTGGGATGGGCGATGCTGCACAGTCTGCTGGCGTTTCACTATGCGCATTTATTTTACCGCCCGGTTGCTGCAGACACCAAAGGCGGCCTGAATTTTCCTCGCACCAAAACGCCGGGACCATGGGATTTCCTCTATTTTTCGTTTGGAATTGGCATGACGGCCCAGGTTTCGGATATCACCACGACATCAATGCCGATGCGGAAAATGGTGACAGGGCACGCCGTGGCCAGTTTCTTTTACAACACCGTGATCCTGGCTCTGGCGGTGAATGCTGCGGTAACTGCGGGCCGTTGATAGACATCGCACCTGCAGCTGAGTAACCTGATTTCTGACACCTCAGCGGAGCCTGCCATGCCCATCACTGTCTATTTTGCAGCTACTGCCGACTGGCCGCACTATGCCGAAATTCTGCCCGCCGCTTTGACCCAAGCCGGGATTGACGCGCGGATCGTCACCCGGGCAGACGATCCTGCAGCGGTGGATTACATCGTCTATGCCCCTTCTGCAGCCCTGCAAGACTTCAGCCCTTTCGTGAAGGCCAAAGCCGTGCTTAGCCTTTGGGCGGGGGTTGAACGGATTGTGGGCAACGCGACGCTGACACAGCCGCTGTGCCGGATGGTCGACAGCGGGTTGACAATGGGCATGGTCGAATGGGTGGTGGGCCATACATTGCGCCATCATCTGGGGATGGACCGCCATATCGTGAACCCCGGACGGGTCTGGGATCATACCTGCCCGCCCTTGGCGCAAACCCGTAAGGTCGCCATGCTGGGAATGGGCGCATTGGGCACCGCCTGCGCACAGGCGTTGGCCGCGTTGAACTTTGGGGTGATCGGGTGGAGCCGGGGGCCAAAACAGATTGCCGGTATCGCATGCGTTCACGGCGAGGCTGGATTGCGCGCGGCTCTGGGACAGGCTGATATTGTGGTCACCCTGTTGCCACGCACACCAGATACGGAAAACCTTTTGAACGCAGAACGATTGGCCTGGTTAAAACCCGGCGCGGTTATCCTGAACCCCGGCCGTGGCGCATTGATCGATGACGCGGCGCTGTTGACAGCACTGGACTCCGGCCAGGTTGGCCATGCCACGCTTGATGTGTTCCGGGTTGAACCCCTGCCGCAGGACCATCCGTTCTGGGCACATCCTTGCATCACCATCACCCCCCACATTGCAGCTGACACCCGCACCGATGGAGCGACGAACGTTCTGGTCGAAAATATCCGGCGCGGCGAAGCGGGTCTGCCATTTCTGCATCTGGTTAACCGGGCTTTGGGATATTAAGAATTTAAGTCAAATTCGTCTAAAATTTGCGCTTCATCTTGGTTCAAATACCTCACGGGGGGCAAAATTGGCGAAAGCCAATATTGTTTGGGGGTGTGAAACCCCCAACTTTTGCCGGGCACGCAACCAACCTTCACAAAAAACCACCTTTACCGTGTGCGCCGGAAAAACCTTGTTTCGGCATACAGCTCTTCCATCCGCTTCATCCGCGGCTCGGTTTCACCCCATGTCAGCCCCTGCACCGCTGCCAATAGAGTTTCGACCAGCACCATCAGCGATACGTTCGAATCCCAGGCCGACGGGGCCTCGATATGGCAGCACAGCGTGTGGCGGGCGTGGGCGACGGCGGGGGAAATCCAACGATCGGTGATCAAGATCACTTCAACCCCGCGCCCTTTGGCCATTTCGGTCAGCTGCAGCACGGCATTTTCATAGCGGCGAATATCAAACACCAACAGCACATCGCCCGGTTCCATATCCAACAGCGCCGCTGGCCAGGTAGACGAGCTGTTGATCAGCAGCGACACTTGCGGGCGGACCACCTTCATCAACGACGTAAAATAATCCGCCATAGAATGGGTAATCCGCCCGCCCATGGCAAACACCGAACGGTCAGGATCGGCCAGCAGGGCCGCAGCCGCATCGAATTCGGCGTGGTCAATCTGGCCCAGTGTGGCCTGCAAATTCGCCATTACCGCATCGGCAAACCGGTTCAGGATATGCGTGTCGGGGGCCCCCCCCGTCCAGCGGTCATGCTTGGCAATGGGCGAGATCAACATCGCCTCCACCTCACCGCGCAGCGCAGATTGAAAATCGGGATACCCTTTGTACCCCAGCTTTTGCGTCAACCGCACCACCGTCGGCGTCGAGACTGCTGCCGCCTTGGCCAGTTGCGTGATCGACCCCAGGGCCGCCACCGGATAATGTGACAACACATGCGTGGCCAATTGCCGTTCGGCGCGCGTCAGATCAGACAAAGCGGCGCGCAACTGATCATCTAGGGCTATGGAATTTGGCATCTGACCCCTTTTCACCGCTTTGCGACTTGTCCTATCTTAGAAAGATCGCAACTGTTTGGTAAATATCGTAACAGAAATTAATTCGCAGAAACATTCTTGACAGAAATCAGCGAAAAGCTCAGCGTCAAGGCAGATAGGGAGAACATACGCTGCCATGCCGGTGAAGTTAAAATCAAGCAGTGCTGTGGCGTTTGCCCCCGTGATCGAAAATCCAAAGGCTGCGGGCCGGATCATTTTGGTCTGTGAACATGCCACCAATCATATCCCCGACCAGTGGGGCGATCTGGGGCTGACGGCGGACCAACGAGCTGCCCATATTGCTTGGGATCCCGGCGCTTTGGCTGTGGCGCGTGCCCTGTCGGGGCTGCTGGATACCGTCTTGATCCATGCGCCTGTCAGCCGTCTGGTTTATGACTGCAACCGTGCGCCGGATATGCCGGGGGCAATGCCCGCGCGGTCTGAGGTTCACGATATTCCGGGCAATGCGACGATATCCGCGCAGGATCGGCTGGAACGGACCAAAGCAATTTATCTGCCGTTCCACGATGCGCTTCACAGCCTGATTGCAACCCGTATCGCCGCCGGCCTGCGCCCGGTGATCATCACCGTCCACTCCTTCACGCCGGTTTATTTCGGCAAACCCCGTCGGGTGGAGTTTGGCATTATCCATGATGCGGACCGCAGTTTGGCGGTGGCCATCCACTCGGCTGCGATGAAATCCACCCGCCTGCATGCGGAACTGAACTCGCCCTATTCCGCCGCAGATGATGTGACCCATACGCTGCGCCTGCACGCCACGCCTTATGAGTTGCCCAATGCCATGCTGGAAATCCGCAACGATCTGATCGACACGCCCGAGGCACAACTGGCCATGGCCGAAAAATTGGCCCCGGTGTTAAATATGGGATTGGTTGAAATTCAACGGCAGGCCAAGGCCAGTTGACCAAACGGCGGCCTGACCGTTTCAGGCACCCTATCGCCCGTTTAACTGATCCTCCCCGCCTTGATCGGCGAAACCCAAGGAGACCCGGTATGCCCGGAAATATGACATTCGACGCGTTGAAAGAGGCGGTTGCCAAAGGCGAGATTGATACCGTGATCGTCGCCGGCATTGATATGCAGGGCCGGCTTGTCGGCAAGCGGTTCCATGCCGCGTTCTTTGTCGATGGCGGCTGGCATGAAACCCATTGCTGCAACTATCTGCTGGCCGTGGATATGGAAATGACCACAGTGCAGGGCTATGCCGCGTCCAACTGGCAAACCGGCTATGGCGATTACATCCTGAAACCCGATATGACCACTTTGCGCCCGCTGCCGTGGCTGGCGGGCACGGCGCTGGTCTTGGGTGATCTGCTTGATCACCATCACCACCCCGTACCACATTCGCCCCGCGCGATTTTGCGCAAACAGGTTGACCGGGCCCGCGCGATGGGGTTCGAGCCGATGATGGCGACAGAGCTGGAGTTTTATCTGTTTGAAAACAGCTATGAATCCCTGCGCGACAGCAATTACACCGGGTTGAAAGCCGTCAGCGCCTATAACGAGGATTACCACATCTTCCAGACCACCAAGGAAGAAGACGTGATGCGCGCCATCCGCAACGGGCTTTACGGTGCGGGCATCCCGATTGAGAATTCGAAAGGTGAGGCGGACGCAGGGCAGGAAGAAGTAAACTATCGCTATTCCGACGCGCTGGACACCGCCGACAACCATTCCATTGTCAAACACGGCATCAAGGAAATCGCCTGGACCAAGGGCAAGTCGGTGACGTTCATGGCGAAATATGATCACCGCCGCGCGGGGTCATCGGCGCATTGCCATCAATCGCTGTGGAGCAAGGATGGCAAGCCGCTGTTCGCCGATGCCACCGATCCACATGGCATGTCGGCGATGATGAAGCACTACATCGCCGGGCAATTGGCCTATGCGCGGGAAATGACGGTGTTTTTGGCGCCCTATGTGAACAGCTATAAGCGCTTTGCCATCGGCATGTTTGCCCCCACCAAGGCGGTGTGGTCTGCCGACAATCGCACAGCGGGGTTCAGGGTGTGCGGCGTGCAGTCCAAGGCGATCCGGGTGGAATGCCGTATTCCGGGATCTGACGTGAACCCCTATCTGGTCTGTGCAGCCTTGTTGGCGGCGGGGCTGGAGGGGATTGAGAAAAAGCTGGAGCTGGAGCCCGAAATGAAGGGCGATATGTATTCGGCAGGCGGCGTGCGCGAAATTCCAAAGAACCTGCGCGAGGCCGCCGATTTACTGCACGGATCGGCCATGCTGCGCGCGGCGTTCGGTGATGATGTGGTGGATCACTACCACCACGCGGCACTATGGGAGATTTCGGAAACCGACCGCGTGGTGACCGATTTTGAGATTCAACGTCTGCTGGAGCGGGCGTAATGTAGGGTGTGCCTTCAGGCGCACCATTCACCGATATTGGTGCGCCGACGTGCACACCCTACGAGGATACCATGACAAAACCTATCCAACTTATCTCGCCCGTCGATGGTTCGGTATATGCCGAACGTATGCCGTTATCCCGTGACGCTGCGATTTCCGTCGCCGCCCGTGCGAAAGCGGCGCAAAAGGCCTGGGCGGCGCGGCCCTTGGCCGAGCGCATCGCACTGGTCAAGGCAGGCGTCGCCAAACTGATGGAAAAGAAAGACACGCTGGTGCAGGAACTGGCGCATCAAATGGGCCGCCCAACCCGGTTTGGCGGTGAATTTGGCGGGGTGAATGACCGCACCAATTACATGTCGGACATCGCCGCCGCCACGCTTGCCCCGCACATGATTGAAGACAGCGACAAATTCCGTCGCTATATCGCGCGCGAAGCGGTGGGCGTGGTGTTTATCGTCGCCCCCTGGAACTATCCTTACCTGACCACCATCAACACACTGGCCCCGGCCCTGATCGCGGGCAATGCGGTGGTGTTGAAACACGCCAGCCAAACCATGATGGTGGGCGAACGTCTGGCCGAAGCGTTTCACGCGGCGGGTATTCCTGCGGATGTGTTCCAGAATGTGGTGCTGGATCACGCCACCACCGAACATCTGATCGGCGCGCGGGCGTTCAACTTTGTGAACTTCACCGGATCGGTTGGTGGCGGGCAGGCGATGGAACGCGCGGCGGCGGGCACCTTTACCGGGCTGGGCTTGGAACTGGGCGGCAAAGACCCCGGCTATGTGCGCGCCGATGCCGATCTGGATGCAGCGGTCGATACATTGATGGACGGGGCGATGTATAACGCGGGTCAGTGCTGTTGCGGCATTGAACGGATTTATGTGCATGAGACGCTCTATGACGCCTTTGTTGAAAAGGCCGTGACTTGGGTAAAGGCGCTGCATCTTGGCAATCCGTTTGACGCGGCCAGCACGCTGGGGCCGATGGCCAACAAACGCTTTGCCGCCGTGGTGCGCGGCCAGATTGCCGAGGCTGTGGCCGCAGGGGCCAAGGCGCTGATTGATCCCGCACTGTTTCCGGCTGATGACGGTGGGGCGTACCTTGCGCCGCAGATTTTGGTGAATGTGGATCATTCGATGCGGGTGATGATGGAGGAATCCTTTGGCCCGGTTGTGGGGATTATGAAAGTATCGGGCGATGCCGAGGCGATTGCCCTGATGAACGATTCACCCTACGGCCTGACCGCCAGTATCTGGACGCAAAGCCCTGATATCGCTGCGGAAATAGGCGCTCAAATCGAAACTGGCACGGTCTTTATGAACCGCGCCGATTACCTTGATCCGGCACTGTGCTGGACCGGGTGCAAAGACACCGGGCGTGGCGGCAGCCTGTCTTATCTTGGGTTCCATTCGGTGACCCGTCCGAAATCCTACCATCTGAAGAAGGTCACGACATGAGCCATTCTGTTCCCAATCGTAACTGGTCCTACCCCACCGCCATCAAATTCGGCGTGGGCCGGATCGTTGAATTGCCCGAACACTGCAAAGCGGTCGGCATGACAAAACCGCTGTTGGTAACCGACAAGGCGCTGGCCACCCTGCCGATCACCGCCGCCGCCTTGGACAGTCTGGCGGCGGCAGGTCTGGGCCGCGCCGTTTTCTCGGAAGTAGATGCCAACCCAACCGAGGCGAATATGGCCGCTGGTATTGCGGCCTATCTGGCAGGCGGGCATGACGGGATCATTGGCTTTGGCGGCGGATCGGCGCTCGATCTGGGCAAAATGGTCGCATTGATGGCACATCAGAAATCATCCCTAACCGTCTGGGAAATGGAAGATATCGGCGATTGGTGGACCCGCGCGGATACCAGCAAAATCATCCGCACCATTGCCGTGCCAACCACCGCTGGCACGGGGTCGGAAGTGGGCGCGGCGGGTGTTTTAACCAATTCGGCGACGCATAAGAAAAAGATCATCTGGCACCCCAAACTGATGCCTTCGATCGTGATCTGCGATCCGGCCCTGTGTGTGGGGATGCCAAAGTTCATCACCGCAGGCACCGGAATGGACGCGCTGGCGCATTGTCTTGAGGCCTATTGCAGTCCGCATTACCACCCGATGGCCCAAGGCATTGCGTTGGAAGGCATGCGGTTGGTGTTCGAAAACTTGGGCAAAGTTTACACCAATCCCAATGATCTGGACGCGCGCGCGCATATGATGAGTGCGGCCGCCATGGGGGCCGCGGCGTTTCAAAAGGGGCTGGGGGCGATCCACAGCCTTAGCCATCCGGTGGGTGCCATTTATGGCACGCATCACGGCACCACCAACGCTGTGGTGATGCCGATGGTGCTGGATTTCAA
>JAYUHO010000151.1:0-5382 GCA_043766915.1 Cypionkella sp. | reverse complement strand
CGTCCATCAGCCCTTCGAACACTTCGGCCCCGGTCGCATCCAGAATGGCGGGGTTGGTCATCAGATGGCCCACATTCCTGATCCACAACAGCGCGCGGGTTTTCACCGTCATTGCGCCACCGTCGGGCGCGGTAAAGCCCCGGTCAGGATTCAGGCGGCGGGTGCTGACAAGACCGCCCTTGCACATCTCGGCACTCAGATCGCCGCGCATCAGGCCCAGCCAATTGCCGTAAGCGGCAACTTTGTCGGCGGCATCGACGCAAGCCACCGAATCTTCCAGATCGACGATGGCTGACAGGGCGGATTCCAGCCGCACATCGGCCAGACCAGCCTGATCGCGCGCGCCGATGAAATGCGCACGGTCAAACACCAGTTCCACATGCAAGCCGTTGTTGCGCAGCAAAACCGCGTCGGGCGCGCGGGGATTGCCGCGAAAGCCTGCGAATTTGGCGGGGTCTTGCAGCGGCAGATCGTCAACCAACAACGCACCGTCCTTGACATGGTAGCGCCGCGCGTCGGCATGGCTGGTGCCCGCCACGGGAAAGGCTTCGTCCAGAAACACCCGTGCGCGCGCCACAACCCGCGCACCGCGCCCCCGGTCATAGCCGCCCGCTGGCGGCGGTGATCCCATCGCATCAGTGCCATAAAGTGCGTCGTACAAACTGCCCCAGCGCGCGTTGGCCGCGTTCAGCGCGTAGCGCGCATTGGTGATTGGCACCACCAGTTGCGGGCCTGCGACTTGGGCAATTTCGGGATCAATGTTAGAGGTGTCGATCTGAAAATCCGGGCCTTCGGGCAGCAGATAACCAATCGATTCAAGAAATGCGCGATAGGCGTGGTGATCATGCGGCGCATCGCGGTGCGCGATATGCCAGGCGTCTATCTGGCCCTGCATTTGCGCGCGGGTGGCCAGCAGGTCGCGGTTGATCGGCGTAAGATCGGCGATGATCGCGGCAAATCCCGACCAGAACGCATCCCGGTCAAGGCCGGTGCCGGGCAAGGCTTGGGTGTCGACGAACTCTGCCAGCTGCGTATCCACCTGCAAGCCATGCCGATTGGTCCGGGTCATCTGCGCCGCCTTTTTCCGTGTGTGATGTCACCAGATAAGCAGAAATCGCCCAAGGGGCAATCAAACCCCTTGCAGTTTTCGGGAAGGCGCCTAATACTTAGCAGTATGACTAAGTATGAGCCCGATCTGTCCTTGATCTTTCAGGCGCTGTCCGATCCCACGCGGCGCGCGATGTTGGCGCGGTTGGGGCAGGGACCGATAGCGGTAACCGAGCTTGCGCGTCCGACAGGATGGGCACTGCCGACCGTGATGCGCCATATCGCGGTGCTGGAAGAGGCGGCGTTGATAGAGACGGAAAAGATTGGCCGCAGCCGGATGTGCCGCTTGCGCCCCGAAACGATGGCAGCCACATCTGATTGGATGGCCGATCAACGCGCGGTGTGGGAGGCGCGGACAGACGGCTTGGAAGCTTATGTTACAACTATGATGAAGGACCAAAGCAATGACCACTGAACTGATCCTAAGTCGCGTCCTGAAAGCGCCGCGCGCGCTGATTTACACCTGCTGGACCACGCCCGAACACATGGTGCATTGGTTCATGCCCAAACCGCATTTCATCGATAACATCACGATTGATCTGCGACCCGGCGGTCAGTTCGACAGCACCATGCATGTCGATGGGATGGCAATTCCCAGCCGGGGCAGCGTGCTGGACGCCATTCAGGACCGCCGCTTTGTATTCACCGATCTGATGACGGCTGATTTTCAGCCCGTGGCGCAGCCCGGTCTGGGATTTACCGCTACAATCGATCTGTCAGATCATCCAGACGGCACGCTTTATCATGTCACCGCCCGCCATCGCACCGCAGAAGACAGCCAAAAGCACGAGGCGATGGGCTTTAGCGTTGGCTGGGGCACTGTCGCCACCCAACTGGAAGCTTATGCGCAAACATTAAGTAGGGGGTAGTGATGCAAGATCGCCAAATCAACATCAGCCGCTGGATCGCCGCTCCGCCTGCCAAGGTGTGGCAATGCTGGACGGACCCGACGATTTTGCCACGCTGGTTTGGGCCGGAGGGGTATTCCTGCACGACCAAAGAGATCGACCTGCGGCAGGGCGGGCTCTGGCGGTTTGAAATGATCGGGCCGGATGGCAAGGTCTGGAAAAATCGCCACCGCTATACCCGGATGGACCCTGTGCACAGGATTGAATTTCTGCTGGATGACGACACCGACGACGAAAGCCCGATGCAGGTGGTGGTGGTGCTGACGCCTGAAACCGGCGGCGTGCGGATCAGCCAGACCATGACGTTTCAAACGGCGCAGGCCCGCGACGGCGCTTTGGCCTTTGGGGCGGACAAGTTGGGACAGACGACGCTGGCCAAGCTGGAGGCGGCGGCGATGGCACTTTAGCGGTTCAGGGTTGTCTGGACTCGGAATTCGCTGCCTCTCGCTACGTTCGAACGCGATTTCCGATGTCCTTGTTTCCCTCAAAACCTGAACCGCTTTGGCCTTTCATATTGGTCTAAATATCCCCGGGGGGAGAGCGAAGCGAGGGGGGCGGACGGCCCCCCTTTTGCATCCGGCAGCGGTCAGAGCAGTATTTCACCTGCTCCCAGGTTTTTTCCCAGGCCTTGCGCCACACCATTGGCCGCCCACAGCTGACGCAGGTTTTGACGGGCAGATCGGATTTGCGGCGCATCTTGGGCATTACAGATCAAGGCTCAACTGCCCCTTGGCGGGGCTGGTCGGGCGCGCTGGGGTGCGGCGCGGCGCACGGCTGGCGTGCTGTTCGACAATCACCGCCACTTCGGCCCGTGCCACGGGTTTGCGGCGCAACGACCACACCGCATCGCGCGCGGCGCGCTGGGCGGTTGCCACGTCGACAACAGGATCGGGATAGCGGCGGCCGAGGACTGACCCGGCCCCGGACCATTTCCACGGTTCCTGCAGATAGGCATCGGGCACCGCCGCCAGTTCGGGCAGCCAGCGGCGGGTGAAGGTGCCGGTGGGGTCTTGATCCCAGCCCTGTTTGATAGGGTTGTAAATGCGCGGCGTGTTCATCCCCGTGGTGCCCGATTGCATCTGCACCTGGGGCCAATGGATACCGGGTTCATAATCGGTGAAGCGACGCGCCAGAATGACGCCGGTGTCGCGCCAATCCAGCCACAAATGATACGACGCACAGGCCATCACCATCGACCGCATCCGAAAGTTCAGCCAGCCTGTCGCCGCAAGATACCGCATGCAGGCATCCAGAAACGGCAGGCCGGTTTCCCCATTGGCCCAGGCCGCCAGGCGGGCTGCATCACTTTCCCTCGGTCGCAGGGTTTCCGCGGCGCGTTGCAGGCAGTGGGATTCGATATTGGGCTGATCTTCCAGTTTTTGCATAAAATGGTCGCGCCAGGCCAGACGGCTTTGAAAACTTGCCAGCGATCCGGCCCAGCGACCACCGGCTCGTGTGGCCTGACGCGCGGCTGTGGTCTGCACCACTTCGCGCACCGATACCGACCCCAGAGCAATATGCGCCGACAGCCGCGAACAAGCTCGTTCGGCGGTGACGGGGGACGACATCGCAAAGCGGTATGTCTCGCCGCGTGTGGTCAGGAAGCTGTCCATGATGCCAAGGGCTGCGGCGCGTCCCCCGGATTGGCGGTGCGGGCAACGATCATCGGCCAGTTTCAACGCCCGGGGGGTGGGAATCGGCCCCGGTTCGATATTTGGCACCGGGGTCAACGCCAAAGGCGCATCCAGCTGATCGCCCGCCATAAACCCATCCCTCTGGCCGGCCCAGCCATTGCGTCCGCGCAACCGCCTGACCACGCCGGATTGCGGCAGTTCCTCCCATGTCATGCCTTTGCCCCGTGCCCAGTCCTTCACTGCCAGATCGCGCGCATAGGTCCATTGGTTGCCGGTTTCTTCATGGCTGAGGATGCGTGTGATGCCGTTTTGGCGACAGAGCCGGTCCAGCACCTCAACCGCGCTGCCCACCCGCACCACCAATGGTGCCCCAATCGCACCCAGTTGCCCGCGCAGATCGGTCAAGGTTTCGGCGGTAAACGCCCATTGACGCGCAGATGTATCAGGCAGCGCCCAATAGTCAGGCTCGACAATATACAGCGGCAATACTGCACCCAACCCTGCGGCGCGGGCAAGGGCGGGGTGATCATGGATGCGCAGATCGCGCTTGAACCAGACAAGAACATTCATAGAACATAGATGTAGCGGTTGGCACAGATTCGTAAACCCCTTTTGGCGACGCAGCCCCTGCGGACTCTGTCAGGGCTGGGTATCGGTGTTTGGCACAGGGGCCGGGGTTGGGGGTGTTTGGCTGGGCACATCACCGTCGGGTACCGTCGGGACATCGCCGTCAGGTGTCTGAACATCGGGCGGCGTGGTGTCAGGGACCGGCTCTCCGGTGCGCCCGTCAATCTGGCCTTCGGCGTTGTCCAACGGGGTGCCTTCGTCAGCAACCTTGGCCATCTGCCAGAACAACAGGCCCAAAGCGAACACCACGACCGCAATCATGCCCATAATGGGACCACGGTGCCACCGGGCCTGAGTTTCGATATCTGTGCGGGGGGCGGACATGTGGATTTCCTTTCGCGTAGGTTGAATAGCCGTTGCTACGGGGTTAACCTTGGTCAAGCACATTTGGTTCCCCAAAACGGCAGGCAGGACAATTTGACAGACCTTTCCCCCAAGGCCATTCGTTTGGCTGATTATCAGCCCTTCAGCCATGTTCTGACCGATGTGGCATTGACGTTCACGCTGTCCCCTGTTGCCACGCGGGTGCAGTCACGGCTGCACCTGGCCCCCAACCCGGCGCGTCCGGGGCGGCTGGATTTGCGGTTGGATGGGGAAAATCTGACACTGATCTCGTGTAAGGTCGATGGTGTCGCGGTGGCCGTAACGCCCGATGGCACGGGGCTGACCCTTCCCGCCGCGCTGTTGCCCGACGCGGCGTTTGTGTTGGAAACCGAAGTCGATATTGCGCCCGCCAGCAACACCGCCCTGGAGGGGCTCTATATGTCGAACGGGATGTATTGCACGCAGTGCGAGGCCGAAGGCTTTCGCAAGATCACCTTCTACCCTGACCGCCCCGATGTGATGGCGCGGTTCAGGGTAAGGGTGAATGCCGATCTGCCGGTGCTGTTGTCGAACGGCAATCCGGTGGGGCAGGGTGCGGGCTGGGCCGAATGGGATGATCCCTGGCCAAAACCTGCATATTTGTTTGCGCTGGTGGCGGGCGATCTGGTGGCGCATTCGGCCGCTTTCACAACGGCGTCAGGCCGGGCGGTTGATCTGAACATCTGGGTGCGGCCGGGCGATCAGGACCACTGCGCCTACGCAATGGACAGTCTTCTGCGGTC
>JAYUHO010000150.1:0-14255 GCA_043766915.1 Cypionkella sp. | reverse complement strand
CGATCACCAGCTTTGCCCAGTTGTTCGACGCAGCCGATGTGTTTTTCGCCAGCCCCGTCGCCACCAGCCTGCAAACCATCGAGGCCGAGGCGCTGTCGATCACCCTGCAAGACCTGCGCGCGGGCCGCACATGGGAGGCGGGCGATGGCCGTTTGGCGCTGTACAACCGCGACACCGACCTTGCCGCCGAACTAAGCCTGTCACTGGTGGCGGGCGGATCATCGCCCGCACATGCGGTTCTTTCGGTGGTGTCGGAAAAAGGCTCTAAAACTGCGCGGGTGACGGCACAGATCGACGGGGTGGCCGCCAAAGACATCGCCTCGCAAGTGGCTCCTTTGGCTTGGGCGGGCATTGTCGATGCGCCGATTTCGGGCAGTATCGCCACCTCCCTTGACGCGGGCGGCATTGCGGGGATGGAGGCCAAGCTGACGTTTGGCAAGGGCGCGTTGCAACCCCGGCCCGAAGCGCGGCCCATTTTGTTTGACGCAGCGGCGATGGCGCTGCGGTATGATCCTGCGGCTGGCCGCATCACCCTGACCGATTTGACGGTACAAAGCCCGTCGCTGCGCGTCAACGCCACCGGTCACAGCTATCTGACACGGGCGGATGGCACGGCGATCATCGGGGCCCTGGGGGTGGAATTGCCCGCCGCTTTCGTCACCCAGTTGCAGTTCAGCCAGGTGATGGTCGATCCCGAGGGATTGTTTCAGGAACCCGTGGTGTTCTCGGCGGGGGCGCTGGATTTACGGCTGCGCCTTGATCCGTTTTCCATCGAGGTGGGACAACTGGCTTTGGCCGAAGACAACCGCCGCCTGACCGCAAAGGGCACCATCACCGCCGATGAGCGGGGCTGGAATGCGGCGATTGATCTGGCGTTGAACGAGGTCAGGCATGACCGGTTGCTGGCCCTTTGGCCCTTTGCGCTGTTGCCCAACACCCGGGCCTGGGTCGGGCGCAACTTGCTGGATGGGGCGCTGACGGATGTTCATGCAGCCCTGCGCATTGAACCGGGGGCAGAGCCGCGCTTGCAGCTGGGCTATAATTTCGCCAATGCCGAGGTGAAGTTTTTAGCGACATTGCCGCCAATTACAGCAGGCTATGGCTATGCCACCGTCACCGGCAAGACCTATATGATGGTGCTGTCACGCGGTAAGGTGATGCCGCCGCAGGGTGGGGAAATAGATATGGCGGGATCGGTGTTTGCCGTACCCGACATTACCCAAAAACCTGCCCGCGCCGAGATAACCTTGCAGACGTCATCCAGCCTGACGGCAGCGCTGTCGTTGCTTGATCTGCCGCCGTTTCACTTCATGTCCAAGGCGGACCGTCCGGTGGAATTGGGCGACGGTGCTGCGCGGATCAAAACGGTGCTGAAGATGCCGTTGCAAAAGAGAATCGCGCTGTCAGATGTACAATATGATGTCACCGGCACAGTCGGCGATTTCATCTCGACCGTCGTTGTGCCCGGGCGCCGCATCACCGCTGATGTGCTGCAGGTGGCGGCAACGCCCAAAGGCCTGTCGATCTCTGGCCCCGGTATGATCGGCGATGTGCCGTTTGATGTGACCTATTCCCAAGGCTTTGGGGCCGATCAAAAGGGGCGGGCGCGGATCGAAGGCAATGTGACGCTGTCGCAACGCACCGCCGAGGAATTTGGGCTGGGCCTGCCTGCGGGCATGGTGACAGGGCAGGGCGCGGGGCAGGTGGTGATCGACTTTTTGAAAGGCAGCCCCGGAAAGCTGAAACTGGTGTCGGATCTGAACCGCATCGGGTTGACGATCCCTGAACTGGGATGGTCAAAACCGGCAGCGGCGCGCGGGCGGCTGGAGGCAACGGTGCAGCTGGGAAAAACGCCAAAGGTGGAAAGCCTGACGTTAACGGCACCGGGGTTGAAGGCATCAGGGTCGGTGACGATGCGGCCCGGTGGCGGGCTTGATCTGGCGCGGTTTGACCGGGTGCAACTGGACGATTGGCTGGATGCGCCGGTTGAAATTCGCGGACGCGGCAAGGGCAGGCCCGTGGGTCTGGCCGTGACGGGCGGATCGGTTGATCTGCGCCGCATTCCGGGGGCGGATCAGCGCAAGGGATCGGGAAAATCGGGCAGTCCGCTGGAATTGCGGTTGGATGAGTTGCGGGTGTCCAGCAGCATCGCCTTCACCCGGTTTCGCGGCGATTTCAGTCTGGCGGGCGGCTTAAACGGGCGGTTTACCGCAGGAATAAACGGCGGGTCTTCGGTGCAAGGCACAGTTATCCCGTCAAAATATGGCAGTGCCGTACGGCTGCAAAGCGACAATGCCGGGGCCACACTGGCGGCGGCGAAAGTATTTGCATCGGCGCGCAACGGCACACTTGATCTGGCGCTGACACCGCGTGCGACGGCAGGCCAATATGACGGCGTGGCCAAGCTGAAAAACATTCGCGTCCGCAACACCTCTATTCTGGCCGATCTTTTGAACGCCATCAGCGTGATTGGCATACTGGAGCAGTTGCAGGGCGGCGGTCTGGTATTTTCGGATGCCGAGGGGGAATTTCTGCTGACCCCCAACGCAGTAGAGTTGCGGCGCGGTTCGGCAATCGGGGCCTCTGTGGGGATATCCATGGCGGGGGTCTATCAAAGCAGCAATGGGCAGCTGAAGATGCAGGGTGTGATCTCGCCGATCTATTTGTTGAATGGCATCGGCGCTGTACTTACCCGGCGAGGTGAGGGGTTGTTCGGCTTTAACTATACACTGCGCGGCACGGCAGATGACCCCGATATCGGGGTAAATCCGCTGTCGATCATCACCCCCGGCATGTTCCGCGAGATTTTCCGCAGCCCGGCCCCGGTGTTAAAGGAAAGCGGCGGATGAAACTTTCGGATTTTGATTTTGACCTGCCCGAGGCGCTGATCGCCACGCGGCCAGCGGTTCCGCGCACATCGGCGCGGTTGCTGGTGGCGCAGGGCCCAACGATCACCGACCGACATGTGTCTGATCTGATTGACATCTTTCGCCCCGGTGATCGGCTGATCCTGAACAACACCCGCGTGATCCCGGCGCGGCTGTTTGGCCATCGCAGGCGGGGTGAGGTGGTGGCAAAAGTGGAAATCACCTTGCTGGAGCCATTGGCAACGGGCTGGCGGGCGTTGGCCAAGCCGTTGCGCAAAGTCGCGGTGGGCGAGGTGATCGTTTTTTCTGATCAGTTGTCAGCGCGGGTCATGGCAAAATCTGAAACCGACCTGCATCTGGAATTTAACCTGACGGGCGATGATTTCGACACAGCCTTGGCAGAAACCGGATTGATGCCGCTGCCGCCCTATATCGCCGCCAAACGTGCGGCGGACGCGCAGGATAAGACCGATTACCAAACCGTCTTTGCCCGCCATGCCGGGGCCGTTGCCGCCCCCACGGCCAGCTTGCATTTTGATCAGGCGTTGCTGGCCGCTTTGGCCGCCAAGGGCGTCGATTTCACCGAAGTCACCCTGCATGTCGGCGCGGGCACGTTTTTGCCGGTCAAGGTTGAGGATGTGACCACCCATAAAATGCACGCCGAATGGGGGCAGGTAACGCCCGCCGCCGCCGGTCAGATCAACGCCACCAAAGCGGCAGGCGGGCGGATCATTCCGGTGGGCACAACGGCGCTGCGGCTGATCGAATCGGCCAGTGCGTCGGGGCGGGCCGAGCCGTGGTCTGGCCCCACCGATATCTTCATCTATCCCGGCTATCAGTTCCGGGTGACTGATGCGCTGATGACGAATTTCCATCTGCCGAAATCCACGCTGCTGATGCTGGTGGCGGCGTTGATGGGCAAGCCTGTGATGGACCGGATTTATGCCCATGCGATTGCCCGAAACTATCGTTTCTTTTCCTACGGTGATGCGTCTTTGCTGATGCCTTGACGCGGGGATGTCACAGCATGTCGATAACCATCCGCCAAACCGTTGCCAGCCTGCTATAAAACCGAAAATACTGCGGAGCCCGTGATGCTGAAAGTTCTTGCCCAATCCTGGCCGCTGCTTTTGGGCGTCATGCTGTTGATGGTGGGCAATGGTGTTCAGGGCTCGTTGTTGGGCATTCGCGGGGCCTATGAAGGCTTCACTACGTTTCAGTTGTCGGTCATCATGTCATCCTATTTCGTGGGCTTTCTGGGCGGATCGCGTCTGGCCCCGGAAATGATCCGCAGGGTCGGCCATGTCCGGGTATTTTCGGCGCTGGGGTCGATGATTTCTGCCGTCCTCATCCTGTATCCGCTGTTGGTTGACTGGACCGCGTGGTCGCTGATGCGGGTGCTGATCGGGTTTTGTTTCTCGGGCATCTATGTCACCGCCGAAAGCTGGCTGAACAACACCGCCAGCAACGAAACCCGGGGTCAGGCGCTTTCACTTTACATGATCGTGCAGATGCTGGGGATCATTGCCAGCCAAGGGTTGCTGTCACTGGGTGATCCTGCGGGCTATGCGCTGTTCATCATCCCGTCCGTTTTGGTGTCGCTGGCTTTCATGCCGATCTTGCTGGCAGCAACCCCTGCGCCCACTTTCGATACCATCCAACCAATGAGCTTTCGCGCGCTGTTCCGCATCTCGCCCTTGGGCTGTGCCGGTATGCTGCTGACGGGCGGTGTCTATTCGGCGATGTTCGGCATGGCATCGGTTTACGGCGCGATGAGTGCGATGAGCATCGGCCAGATCGCGGCCTTTGTGGCGGCGATGTATGTGGGGGGGCTGTTGTTGCAGTACCCGATTGGTTGGGCGTCGGATCGGGTGGACAGGCGCGGATTGGTGCTGTGGCTGTCGGTGGCGGGCGCGGTGGTGATGGGATTGGCCACCGTGATCAACCTGCCGTTCACTTTGGAATTGGTGGTCGCCCTGTTGCTGGGCGGCATTATCAACCCGCTTTATTCCTTGCTGATTGCCCATACCAATGATTTTCTGACCAAAGAGGAAATGCCCGCAGCCTCGGCCGGGTTGATCTTTCTGAACGGATTTGGGGCGATCTTTGGTCCGCTCAGCCTTGGTTGGATCATGCAACAAGTTGGAGCCAAGGGGTATTTTCTGTTCATCGGCCTTCTGTTTGCCGCCCTTGCGGGGTATGCGGGCTGGCGGATGACGCGCCGCGCGGGGCCCGCCAACACCGGAGGCTATGCGGGGCTGACGCCCACCGCATCGTCGCTTGCGGTGGGAGCGGTGCTGGAGGCAGAGCCCCGGCGGTAGGCGGTTGCAGGGCTGATGCGAACCTGTCAGGCTTGATCAAACTGAGGTGCGTTATGGCTGATCCGATTGAGGTGCTGGATTACTGGTTGGGCGACGTGGGCCCGGATGGCTGGTATGCCGCTGGTGACGTGCTCGATGCCGATATCCGCAGCCGTTTCCACGATGTCTGGATCGCCGCCCGCAATGGCGGCCTTGATCATTGGGCCGATGGCACCGTTGGCACGCTGGCGTTTCTGATCCTGTGCGATCAGTTGTCGCGCAACATGCACCGGGGGCAGGCCGAGGCTTTTGCCACCGATGAATTGGCTCGCAGCGCCGCGCGCACTGCCGTGGCCAAAGGTTGGGATATGGATGCGCCTGAACCCGAGCGGCAGTTTTTCTACATGCCCTTCATGCACAGCGAGAATCTGGCCGATCAGGCCCAAAGCATCACGCTCTTTCAGGAAAAAATGCCCGAAACTGGCGCAGAACATATCATTCACGCCCGCGCCCATTACGCCGTGATTGATCGGTTCGGCCGCTTTCCGTTTCGCAATGTTGCGCTAGGCCGCCTTAGCAGCCCCGCCGAGGCGCAATTCATGGCTGACGGTGCTTATGCCACCATCGTTAAAGAGATCCGCGCCAGCCATGCACCCAGCGCATAGCCCCACGGCGGGCCCCGCGTTGCACGGCGTTGAAAACTGGTTTAATACCAAACTACTTTTTCTGGGGAGAGAAACATGGCGGCCCAAAACTTTGACGTGATCATCATCGGGGCAGGTCCGGGCGGCTATGTGGCGGCGGTGCGCGCGGCGCAGCTGGGCCTTAAGGTTGCGATTGTCGAGCGGGAAAGTCTGGGCGGTATCTGCCTGAACTGGGGCTGCATCCCAACCAAAGCTTTGCTGCGGTCGGCGGAAGTGTTCCACCTGATGCACCGTGCCAAGGAATTCGGCCTGTCGGCGACGGGGATCAGTTACGATCTGGATGCGGTTGTTGCCCGTTCCCGCGGGGTGGCCAAACAGTTGTCGGGGGGCATTGGTCATTTGATGAAGAAAAACAAAGTCACCGTGTTCATGGGCGATGCCGTCCTTCCCGCCAAGGGGCAGGTGAATGTGAAATCGGCCAAAGGGGTCGAGGATCTGACTGCCAAGTCCATTATTCTGGCCACGGGTGCGCGGGCCCGCGAATTGCCGGGACTTGAGGCTGACGGCGATCTGGTCTGGACTTACCGCCACGCACTGCAGCCCAAACGCATGCCCAAACGCCTTCTGGTGATCGGCTCTGGTGCGATCGGTATCGAATTTGCGTCGTTCTTCAACACGCTGGGGGCGGATACCACAGTGGTTGAGGTAATGGACCGCGTCCTGCCCGTCGAAGATGCCGACGTGTCGGCCTTTGCCAAGAAAGCATTCCTCAAGCAAGGCATGAAGATTCTGGAAAAAACCACAGTCAAGAAACTGGATCGCAGCCCCGGTAAAGTGGTGGCGCATCTGGAATCGGCTGCTGGCATCACGACGCAGGAATTTGACACGGTTATTTCGGCTGTGGGCATCGTCGGCAATATTGAAGGTCTGGGGCTTGAGGCCCTGGGGGTTAAAATTGACCGGACCCATGTTGTTACCGACGAATTCTGCCGCACCGGTATCGACGGGCTTTTTGCCATCGGAGATATCGCGGGCGCGCCGTGGCTTGCGCACAAAGCCAGCCACGAAGGCGTGATGGTGGCCGAACTGATCGCAGGCGGCCATCCGCACCCGATCAAACCCGGCTCTATCGCAGGCTGCACCTATTGCCATCCGCAAGTGGCATCGGTGGGCATGACAGAGGCGAAGGCGATAGAGGCGGGGTTTGACATCAAAGTTGGCCGCTTCCCCTTTATCGGCAACGGCAAAGCGATTGCGCTTGGCGAGGCAGAGGGCTTTATCAAAACCATTTTCGACGCCAAAACCGGGGAGCTGCTGGGTGCGCATATGATCGGCGCCGAGGTGACCGAACTGATCCAGGGCTATGTGATCGGGCGCGCACTTGAAACCACCGAGGCCGATCTGATGAACACCGTCTTCCCGCACCCGACCCTGTCGGAAATGATGCACGAGTCGGTGTTGGATGCTTACGGGCGGGCGATTCATATTTGATTGATCCGCATCGACGCGAATCAGCGGGTGGCCGTAAGGCTGCCGGATTGCAACTTTTGATTGCGTCGCTTGATATGGTGGAATGTATAAGTTGAAAGCCGACCCATTCACGAAAGAGAATTGTAGCCAGCACGAAAACAATGCCCAGATTTCAATGTCAGGCGACATAGAGTAAGGCTTAAATAAGGCGAAAACGGGGTAATATCTAGGCGCGTCGCAGGGCCTGTGTTAATTTAGTAATTATAAATTTATTGGAGGTAGAAATGTCCCTAAAATTTGTACTTGCGGCCGCAGCACTTGCGGTGACGACCGGAACGGCCTCGGCGACGACCGTGTTTTCTGATGATTTCGATGCGAACACTGGTGCCCTGAACACCACGCCTGCGGGCTGGGTACAGAACAGCGGTACTGTCGATATCATTCCGGTCGGACCGGATTTCGTGTGGTATGGTCCGGGCAGTTATATCGATATGAACGGATCGACTTTTCAGCCAGGGTCGATGTCAACGTCGTTTGCGACGGTGATGGGAAAAGGCTATAGCTTCTCTTTCGGACTTGGCTACAACAATGGCTCGGGAACGACCGAAATGCTTAGCTATGCCATCGGCAATTTGACGGGAGTCATTGACCTGTCGACCGAAAGTCTTGTGGTTGGTGTCCTGAAGACAATGTCGTTTAACTTTGTCGCGCTTTCTGGCCTGACCACGCTGACGTTCGCGGATGTGGGCACCACCCCCGGTGATAACGGTGGCCCGATCGTTGACAATGTGGTCGTTGCAACCGTGCCACTGCCCGCTGCTGCCCCCTTACTGCTGGCAGCCCTTGGCGGTCTGGCAATGCTGCGGCGCCGCCGTCGCACCTGACGCAACCACCCAGACAGACAAAGGGCGGTCCCTGACAGACCGCCCTTTTCCTATGGTGGCGCACGCATCCGTTTGCTACCCATAGACATGGCCAAATACCCCATCCTGACCGTTTTAGCGCTCTGGGCCGCAGGGCTTGGCGCTGCGGCACAGTTTGGAAAAATTTCGGTTCTCTATCAAACTCTTGGGGTGGAGTATGCCGCCCATGCCGGGTTCGGCATTGGGGTGATGGTGTCCATCGTCGGCATCGTCGGCCTGATTTTTGGCACCACGGCTGGATTGCTGGTGGCGCGCATCGGCCCGCGTCGCGCGATCCTGACGGCGCTGATCCTGGGGGCTGCCATATCCGCCGTTCAATCCACCTTTCCGCCCTATCCCGTCATGATGGCCACCCGGATACTGGAAGGCTTTTCGCATCTGGCTATCGTCGTCGTCGGTCCCACCGCCATCGCCGCAGCAGCACCCCTGCGCCACCAAGGATTGGCCATGACGCTGTGGTCATCGTTTTTCGGCCTCACCTACGCTGTGCTGGCCTTTGCCGCCCCCGGATTGATCGTCACCTATGGCCCCGCCAGCCTGTTCACCCTGCACGCGCTGTGGATGCTGACCATCGCGGCGGCGTTGTCGATGCTGATGCCGCCCGACTTGAAAGCGGCACTTCAACCCGCGCAGGGCGGCCTGAACGCCCAGCACGCCGCCATCTATGCCAGCCCACGCATCGCCGCGCCCGCAATGGGCTTTGCCTGCTATACCGTGACCTATGTTGCTGTGCTTACCCTGCTGCCCGCCGCCGCCACACCCGGCTGGGGCGGATTCATTGCGGTCGTCCTGCCCTTGGTTTCGATTGTATTTTCGCTGACAGTCGGGGTTTGGGCGCTGAAACGCGTGGCGGCCTTCCGGCTGGTGCAACTGGGCTTTGCTGCGGCCATCTTCGCCAGCCTTGGCCTTTGGATCGCATGGGGGACGGGCGCATTTGAGGCCGCATTTGCCTTAGCCCTCGCGGCAAGTCTGGGCATTGTGCAGGGGGCCAGCTTTGCCGCGATCCCGCAATTGAACGCCAGCCCGCCCGACCGCGCCCGCGCCGCAGGGGCCGTGGCACAATTGGGCAATCTTGGCACGGCGACAGGCACGCCGATGTTAACCCTGATAATGGCGCAGTCTGGGGCCACCGGACTGGCAATGTTTCTGATCGGGTTCTCTGGTTTGGGGATTGCGGTGCATTGGGCACAGGCGCGACGACGCGCTCGATAGCGGGGCCGAATCATCACTGATTGCCGATTTTTGCGGGTCAAAAAACCTTGCTGTGGGATGGGGCGGTTGTGTAGCCCGCCCCAATGCAACCGGGTGCTGTTTTTCTCCGCTGAGGGAAGTTCGGCGAAAAATAGGGCGCAACGTGGCTGATATCGCCAAAAGCCACGACGGAATCGTGCCAAATTGCCCCATTGTTTCCCCCTTCGAAACTCTGCCTTAACCACGACTCTTGTTTGCAGATTTCCGCCATTGTGGTAAATGTATGTTAAGAATTAGGCATATTCCGCTAACAGAGATGAGGGTAACAAATGATCAAGAACACATTTTTGGCGGCAACGCTGATCGCGGCGTCGATGGGCGCGGCAAGCGCGGCGACTGTCACCAACGGCAGCTTTGAAGAGAATGGCGGCGTTCCCGATACGAATTTCGTGACCTTGGGCGCGGGCGATCCGTCGATTTCCGGCTGGACGATCAACTCTGGCAGCGTCGATCTGATCGAAAACTATTGGGTCGCAGAAGACTGCAATTACAGCCTTGATATGGATGGTGATGCGGCCGCGACAATCACAGGCGGGATCACTGGTCTGACGAGTGGTATGGATTACTTCCTGTCCTTCTGGATGTCGGGCAACGACGACGGTCTTCCTGTGATCAAGTCGCTGAATGCGTCTGTTGCTGCGGCAGCGGGCCTGTTCACCTTTGACACAACGGGAATCTCCAACGCCGCGATGGGTTGGAAAGAGTATAAATTGCGCTTCACAGCAACTGGCGCAAGCGAAGCCGTAACATTTGCAAGCGCGACCGGTGGCGCGTTCTTCGGTGCCGCCCTCGACAACGTTTCCGTCGCCGCAGTGCCGCTGCCTGCTGGCGCGCCATTGTTGCTGGCAGCACTCGCTGGTCTTGGCTTGCTGCGCCGTCGTCGCAACGCCTGATCGGAACCGACCAAAACGTTCAAAAGGCCCGCATTGGTGCGGGCTTTTTCATTTAGACAATATTCATCCCAATATCTTGCATATTGTTCATCTTTCGTTCACATATTCTGATTGGAAACCCCAACGCCTGCCCCTACATGTAAGCGGTGTGAAAAAGGTGGATCATGGCTGAACAGAAGTTCATCGAAGTGCGCGGCGCGCGCGAACATAACCTGAAAAACGTCGATGTGAACATTCCGCGCGATCAGCTGGTGGTGATCACGGGTCTTTCAGGGTCGGGGAAATCATCGCTGGCGTTCGATACGATCTATGCCGAAGGTCAGCGCCGCTATGTTGAATCGCTGTCGGCCTATGCCAGACAATTCCTTGATATGATGGGAAAACCCGATGTAGATCACATCAGTGGCCTGTCGCCCGCGATCTCGATCGAGCAAAAAACCACCTCGAAAAACCCGCGCTCTACCGTGGGAACCGTGACCGAAATCTATGATTATATGCGGCTGTTGTTCGCCCGCGTTGGCACGCCGTTCAGCCCCACCACCGGCCTTCCGATCACCGCGATGCAGGTGCAAGATATGGTTGATGCGGTGATGGCGATGCCAGAAGGCAGCCGCGCTTACCTTTTGGCCCCGATCATTCGCGACCGGAAGGGCGAATATAAAAAAGAATTCCTCGATCTGCGCAAACAGGGGTTTCAGCGCATTAAGGTTAACGGCGCGTTTTACGAGCTGGAAGAACCGCCGGTTCTGGACAAGAAATTCCGCCACAACATCGACGTGGTGGTTGACCGGATCGTGGTGCGCGCAGGGTTGGAAACCCGGTTGGCCGACAGCTTTCGCACCGCGCTGAATCTTGCCGATGGCATCGCCGTGATTGAAATCGCCGATGACACGCCGGATGCCGAACCCCAACGCACCACCTATTCCGAGAAATTCGCCTGCCCGGTGTCGGGCTTTACCATCGCCGAAATTGAACCCCGGCTGTTTTCGTTCAACGCCCCATTCGGGGCCTGTCCGGCCTGTGACGGGTTGGGGGTAGAGCTGTTCTTTGACGAACGCCTTGTCGTGCCAGATCAAAGCCTTACGCTGATGGGCGGGGCGCTGGCTCCTTGGGCAAAATCGAAAAGCCCCTATTTCACCCAGACCATCGACGCCATCGCCAAACACTATGAGTTCGACAAGAAAACCAAGTGGATTGATCTGCCCAACGCGATCAAACAGGTGTTCCTGCGCGGATCGGGGGGCACGGAAATTTCGTTTCGCTATGATGAAGGTGGGCGGATTTACCAAGTTTCCCGCGTGTTCGAAGGCGTGATCCCCAATATGGAACGCCGCTATCGCGAGACGGATTCTGCCTGGAGCCGCGAGGATATGGAGCGGTTTCAGAACAATCGCTCCTGCGGCGCCTGCGGCGGATACCGGCTGCGCCCCGAGGCCTTGGCGGTTAAAATCGCCGGGCTGCACGTTGGGCAGGTGGTTAAAATGTCGATAACCGAAGCGTTTGACTGGATTTCCACCGTTCCGGCCAGCCTGACCAATCAGAAAAATGAAATCGCCAAGGCGATTTTGAAAGAAATCCGCGAACGGCTGGGATTTCTGGTGAATGTGGGTCTGAATTACCTGACCCTGTCGCGCAATGCGGGCACGCTGTCGGGCGGCGAATCGCAGCGGATCAGGTTGGCCAGCCAGATCGGATCAGGGTTAACCGGGGTTCTTTATGTGCTGGATGAGCCGTCGATCGGATTGCACCAGCGCGACAATGATCGGTTGCTGACCACGCTGAAAAACCTGCGCGATGCGGGCAATACGGTGCTGGTCGTGGAGCACGACGAAGACGCCATCCGCGAGGCGGATTATGTGTTTGATATGGGGCCGGGGGCGGGCATTCATGGCGGCATGGTGGTCAGTCACGGCACGCCGGATCATGTTGCAAATGACCCTAACAGTCTGACAGGACAGTATCTTTCGGGGGCGCGTGAAATCGCCGTGCCCAAAACCCGGCGCAAGGGGAATGGCAAAAAACTGGTCGTTGTGGGGGCGACGGGGAACAATCTGAAAAACGTAACCGCCGAATTTCCGTTGGGAAAATTCGTTTGCGTGACGGGCGTTTCGGGGGGCGGTAAATCGACGTTAACCATCGAGACACTGTTTAAAACCGCGGCCTCCCGGCTGAATGGCGCGCATGAGACGCCGTCCCCGTGTGAGACGATCAGGGGGTTCGAACATCTGGACAAGGTGATCGACATTGATCAGCGCGCGATTGGCCGCACGCCGCGATCAAACCCGGCCACCTATACCGGCGCGTTCACCCCGATCCGTGACTGGTTTGCGGGCCTGCCAGAGGCCAAAGCCCGCGGCTATCTACCCGGACGGTTCAGTTTTAACGTCAAGGGCGGGCGCTGTGAGGCCTGTCAGGGCGACGGCGTTCTGAAGATAGAGATGAACTTTCTGCCGGATGTATATGTCACCTGCGAGACGTGCAAGGGCGCGCGATACAACCGTGAAACTTTGGAAATCAAGTTCAAAAACAAAAGCATCGCCAACGTTCTTGATATGACATGTGAAGAGGCGCAGGGCTTTTTCCAAGCCGTTCCCGGCATCCGCGAAAAGATGGATGCGCTGTGTCAGGTGGGCTTGGGCTATATCAAAGTGGGCCAGCAGGCGACCACGCTGTCGGGCGGTGAGGCGCAGCGGGTCAAGCTGTCGAAAGAACTGTCGCGCCGCGCCACGGGGCGGACGCTGTATATACTCGACGAACCCACCACGGGACTGCATTTTGAAGATGTGCGCAAGTTGCTGGAAGTGCTGCATGAATTGGTTGATCAGGGCAACACGGTTGTGGTGATCGAGCATAATCTGGACGTGGTAAAAACCGCCGATTGGGTGATTGATATCGGCCCCGAAGGCGGCGATGGCGGCGGGCAGATCGTGGGCGTCGGCACACCCGAGGATATTGCCAAACTGGTTGGCAACCATACGGGGCAGTATCTGAAGGGCTTGTTGAAGCTGAGGCGGGCTGCGGCGGAGTAGGGACGCTACGACGTATGGCCTGATTTAGAACTCTTAGTGATTCGGTTGGTCTTCTACTTGTTCCTCATTGTTTCTTAAGCGGAAATTGACGAACCAGTTTGTTTATTATTAGCTGGAGTCGTTCGCGCTTAGGATGCAACGAAGGAATAATCTGCGCAAGTCAAGGTTGAATATTCACGACTGCGTCGGAAATATGTTCGTTTTGTGGCAGAGGCCGCGTAACATCCGGTATCTGAATTAATTTTGGAGTTTTGTGATGTATTTACAGAAAAGGGTTATCGAATGGGTTTTTGCGGCCGTGCTCGCAACAGGGCCGTTGTGTGTGGCAAATGCGGCGACCGTGAACGACGTGGTTGATTTTACGTCCGGTACAATTGAAAATGTTGGTGGCGGTGTCAAAAACTATTTCGAGGATGGTTACAAGTTCTCTGACGCCCGTATCGTCGGTGGCCCGTGCGAGTTCCCCGGTTTGGACAAGTGCGCTGCGCTAAACAAGCATGAAGTGACTGTATTGACCCGTGAGTTTGGAGGTATCTTTGACCTGACGTCGATCTGGTTTTACCTGAACGGCAAGGCCGAGGATATGAGCAACGCGCTGGCGATCTACGATACCTTCAACCCGTCGCATCGCTTTGACCTGACCCAGGCGACGTATGCTCACAACAGGGGTTATACGGTGGCGTTGGACTTTTTCGGCGTGACCTCGATCTCATTCGCCAGTGGCGGCGATATCCTTTATGACAAGAGCGGAAAAAAATTGAAGGATCAGGGCAACGCCCGGTTCGATACCGCCAAACTCAGCTATCCTTCCCCTGTCCCGCTTCCCGCGTCTGCTTTGTTGCTGATTGGCGCAGTGGGGGGGCTTGCCGCCCTTCGGC
>JAYUHO010000149.1:0-14274 GCA_043766915.1 Cypionkella sp. | reverse complement strand
GAAAGCGCCCAGTCACCACATAAATCCAGCATTGCTCAGACCCGCTGTTCAGTGCCGGTATCGAAAATCGACGCCTTCGAGATATCAACCTTCAGATGCACCTGCGTGCCCGCAGACATCCGCCGTTCCACCGGCACCCGCACCGACATTTGCACGCCTTGGGCCACCAGCCAGACCAGACTGTCCGCGCCCATCGGCTCGTCAATTTCAACCACCGCCGGGATGGTCAGGCCCGGCTCGGCCTCGGACTGGATGTGCAGGTGTTCCGGCCGCAGGCCAAGAATGGCTTTCGGGCGATCCAGAATTGCGCCGCCTTCATATCCGGCAAGGTTCAGCTTTACATCGCCAAACTGAAACGCAGCGCCACCATCAATCGTCGCGCCGTGCAGGAAGTTCATCGACGGGCTGCCAATAAAACCTGCCACGAACAGGTTCGACGGGCGGTTATAGATGGTTTGCGGCGCGTCCAGCTGCTGAATAATCCCGCCCCGCATCACCGCAATGCGGTCGGCCAGCGTCAACGCTTCAATCTGGTCATGCGTGACGTAAACCATGGTATTTTTCAACCGGTTGTGCAGCCGTTTCAGTTCGACCCGCAGTTCAGACCGCAGCTTGGCGTCAAGGTTCGAGAGCGGCTCATCAAACAAGAACACATCGACATCGCGCACCAAAGCCCGCCCAATCGCCACCCGCTGACGCTGACCGCCCGACAGCGCACCCGGCTTGCGGTCCACCAACGGCCCGATCTGCAAGATTTCCGACGCGCGCTGCACGCGTTTTTCGATTTCATCCTTCTTCAACCCGGCGATTTTCAACCCGAACGACAGGTTCCCGCGCACGGTCATCTGCGGATAAAGCGCATAGGATTGGAACACCATACCGATGCCGCGATCCGATGGTTCGGCCCATGTGACGTTCTTCCCCTTGATGTGGATCTGCCCTTCAGACAGTTCCAACAGCCCGGCAAGGCAATTCAGTAGCGTGGATTTGCCACAGCCCGAAGGCCCCAGCAGCACGATGAATTCGCCTTCCTCAACATCAAGGTTCAGGTTTTTCAGAACTTCAGCAGCGCCGAACTTCAGGGTCAGGTTTTGAACAGAGACTGAGTGCATTCGATCAACCCTTGACGGCGCCGGCTGCAATGCCGCGCACAAAATATTTGCCAGAGACGAAGTAGATGGTCAGCGGCACCAGACCCGTCAGGATCGTCGCCGCCATATCGACGTTATAGGCTTTGCCACCCATCGCCGAATTGACGATATTGTTCAGCTGCACCGTCATCGGATAGTTGGTCGGGCCCGCGTAAATCACCCCGAACAGGAAGTCGTTCCAGATGCCGGTAACCTGCAAGATCACGGCCACGGTAAAGATCGGCACCGACATCGGCACAAAGATTTGCAGAAAAATCTGCCAGTAACCCGCCCCGTCCACCCGGGCCGCCTTGAACAATTCGGCGGGCAGTGACGCAAAGTAATTGCGAAACAGCAGCGTCAGGATCGGCAGGCCAAAGATCGTATGCACCAGCACCACCGCTGGCAGCGTCGAAAAGATACCCAGCCATTTGGTGATCAGCACAAGCGGGTACAGCATCACGATATAGGGGATGAACGACGACAACAGCAGGATCGAAAAGAACACTTCCGAATACTTGAACGGCCAGTTCGCCAGCGAATACCCGGTCAAGGATGCCACCACGATCGACACAACCGTGGAAGGCACGGTGATTTTAACCGAATTCCAGAAGCCTACCTTGATGCCTTCGCAGTAAAGCCCGGTGCAGGCGGAATCCCACGCTTTTATCCAGGCATCAAACGTCGGCGTCAGGGTTGGCACAAAAATATTGCCGCCGCGGATTTCTGCAATGTCCTTCAGCGAGGTGATGATCATGATATACAGAGGGAACAGAAAGAAGATCGCGCAGACGATCAGCACTGTATAGACAACAAAGCGTTCCCAGGTGATGAAAGGCTTTGGTTTGGCACCCGATGGGCCGGTGGCAAGGGATGATGTATTCGCCATTTGATTAATGCCCCTGTGCTTTCTTGCCAAATTCCAGCCTGATCCACGGGATCAGGATGATCGCCATCGTCACCAGCATGACCGTCGAGGCAGAAAGAGATTGGCCAAGGTTGGCCGAAAAATTGGTGTAAACATACCGCGTCGGCACATCCGACGCGATACCTGGCCCGCCGTCAGTCATCGCCACCACGATGTCGTAAACCCGCACCGCACCCGAGGCGACGATCACGAAGGTGGTCACCAAAACCGGCTTCATCATCGGCAACACGATTTGCAGATAGGTACGCCACGCGGGGATGCCGTCAACGCGCGCCGCTTTCCAGATATCTTCGTCAATGCCGCGCAAGCCCGCCAGCATCAAGGCCATCACGAACCCCGTGCCTTGCCAGATGCCTGCAATAACAATGGCATACATCACCATCTCGCGGTCGGCGATCCAGCCAAAGCTGAAACTTTCCCATCCCAATTGCCGCATTGCCGCCTGCATGCCGTATTCGGGCGACATGATCCAAGCCCAGACGTGACCGGTGACGATGAACGACAGCGCGAACGGATACAGGTAGATCGTGCGAAACACGCCTTCAAGGCGGATTTTCTGATCCATCATCACCGCCAGCAGGAACCCCAGCGACATCGCGATGATGATCGACAGCACCGCGAAGGTGACCATATTGGGCATCGCTCCGGTGCATTTGAACTTCCACGCTTCGCTGCCGATTTTGGTGATCGCGGGACAATTCATCCAGCGGTCTGTATTGAACAGCCGCTCATAATTGGCAAAACCGACAAAGCCATTCACCCATTCCCTTGGGGTAAAGATCGGCAGGATTTTAATATTGGTGAACGAAAACAAGATCGTCCAAAGCGTTCCGCCCACAAAGACGCACAAAACGATCAACACCATCGGGGCCGATGCAAATTTTGAGGACAAATTGCGGAATAAAGGGTTTGGCCGGTCCATGCGTCCTACCTGTTGCCAAAGGGTTCAAAGAACAGGCCCGGCCACCATGGGTAGCCGGACCTGCTTTCAGTCAATCAGCGACGGCTCACTTAGGAGCGGCTTCGATGATCGAGACGAACTTCGCTTGCGCATCCGCAGCCGTCATCTCAGGGTTCGCCATGAACTCGGTGAACAAATCGTTGATCTGGTTGATCGAGTCGCGGTCAATCATCTGCACGTCGTTCGGGAACACGGCAGTGGATTTGTCCAGGATCTCCAGACCCTTTTTCATGCAGTCGTTGGCCGCAGACAGGTCAACGTCAGCACGCATCGGCAGCGAGCCCTTTTTCAGGTTGAAAGCCACCTGAACTTCTTTGGTCACCAGCGTTGATGCCATAACCATCTGCGCTTCGGTCACAGCAGGATCAGTCGACTTGGGGAAGTAGAACACATCGCCGCCAGTGTTCAGAACCGGGGTCACACCCAGACCTGGCAGGCAGTCATAGTCGGTGCCTGCAACCATGTTTGCCACAGCGAATTCACCGCCAGCCCAGTCACCCATGATGTTGGCGGCAGCTTTGCCCTCGATCACAAGACCCACAGCTTCGTTCCACTGCGGAACCATTTTATCGGCCGGGGTGTATTGACGCACTGTAGCCAGCGTTTCGAAGATCTTGGTGAATTCAGCGCCACCAGCGATCGACAGGTCACGGTCTTTGTAAACCTTGACGAAGTTGTCAACGCCGGCCTGGGCCACCAGAACGTCGTTCACCATCAGGCCAACCGGCCAACCTTGGGCCATCGAAAGCGGCTGGATGCCGGCTTCCTGCAGTTTGGGGGCCAAGGCGATCAGCTCGTTGATGTCTTTCGGTGGTTCCATGCCAAGATCGGTGAACACTTTGCGGTTGGTCCACATCCACTGGGCCGAGTGCAGGTTAACCGGAACGCAATAAACTTTTCCGTCAACGGTGCAGGATTCAAGCTGCGATGCCGGGCGCAGAATTTTTGCCCATTCTTCTTTGGACGCAAGATCGGTCAGATCCTGCATCAGACCAGCTGCGATCAACTCGTCAGCGTCCTTGCCGGGATTCAGCTGGGTTGCACCCATCGGGTTGCCGCCCAGAATACGGCTGATGATAATCGGACGGGCGGTGTCGCCCGAACCCGCGATTGCGCCGTCAACCCACTTGTTGCCAGTGGCGTCAAATGCCTTGGCAAATTCCGCCACCGCAGCGGCTTCACCACCGGATGTCCACCAATGCGTCACTTCCAGCTCGGTTGCCAAAGCAGCCGAAGGCAGTGCCGCCGAAAGCATAAGGGCAGCAGCCAATTTCCAATTCTTCATGTAGTCCTCCCAGTTTTTACGTTGTTATGGCAGAAATCTATAACGTTATAGATTTTTCAATCAAGCAATCTTTTTGCTTGTCGCGCGCATTTTGTTGCGCCTTCAATGGGGGTTAAATCCTGTGCTGACAGTGTGGTTAACGACACCAAAAGCGCGCAGAGAAAACTTCGAAATGTATTTATTGACAATAGCTTGAGGTTTTCTTACTGCCAGTCTTTGCGCAAAAACCTTGCCGCGTGTGCAGGGCTTGGCGCGAATCGTTGATCTTTGCTGCGACCGCCGGGCATGCAGAAACGGCCGAAAGCCGATGGAATGGACGCAATGACAGAATCACCCCCCCAGCTGATAGAGCCGGGCCGCCCCACCCTTAAGACCATCGCCGCCGAATCAGGTCTGGCAGTGGCCACTGTCAGCCGCGCGCTAAAGGATGCCTCCGACATTGGCGAAGAAACCAAACGCCGGGTGCGCGAGATTGCGCAACGATTGGGATACCGCCCCAACCGGGCCGGGGTGCGATTGCGCACGGGCAAAACCAACGTCATCGCCTTGGTATTTTCAACCGAGGCCGACGTGATGAACCACGCCTCAAGCCTGATTTACTCTGCGGCCGAGGCGTTGCGTGGCACGGCCTATCACGTTGTCATAATGCCCTATTTCGGTGATGAAGACCCGATGGCCCCGATCCGCTATCTGGTGGAAACCGAAAGTGCCGATGGCGTGATCCTGAACCAAACCATGCCCAACGATCCGCGCGTGCGTTATCTGGCGGAACACAACTTTCCCTTCGCCACCCACGGCCGCACCGAAACCGGGGTAGACCACCCCTATTTCGACTATGACAATGAGGCCTTCGCGGGCATCGCCGTGCAGGAACTTGCCCGGCGCGGGCGCAAGCATATCTTGTTGGTGGCCCCCCCCGCCAACCAGCTGTACGCCGCGCACATGACCACGGGCTTTTTGCAAGGCTGTGCAGCCCATGGTTTACATGCCGAGATTTTAACCACCGCGCATTCAGATTCCGGGGCCGTGCGTATCCATGCTGCCATCACTGAACGGATGACCCAAGCGAACCGCCCGGATGGTGTGGTCGTGGGATCAACCACCGCCGCGATGGCCGCGATCACCGGCGCGGAAAGCCTTGGGCTGCGCATTGGCACCGATTTTGATCTGGCCGCCAAAGAGGCGCTTAATTTTTTGTTCCGCTTCCGGCGCGAGATTATTGTATTGCACGAAGATGTCGGCAAAGCTGGCGACTTCCTGGCGCGCGCGCTGATGTCTGCAATCGAGCGGAACGATACTGCGCCGCGCCAATTTCTTGATCGCCCCACCATCGACGACCTTGTCTGACCGGAGAAAACCATGAAAACCATCAAAGGCCCCGCGCTGTTTCTGGCGCAATTTGCGGGCGATGCGGCCCCCTTCAATTCGTTCGGTGCTATCACCAAATGGACCGCCGATTGCGGCTATAAAGGCGTGCAAATCCCCAGTTGGGACGCGCGGCTGATTGATCTGGATAAGGCTGCCACATCAAAAACCTATTGCGATGATCTGCGCGGTGTAGCGGCCGAGGCGGGGATCGAGATCACCGAACTTTCGACCCACCTGCAGGGCCAGTTGGTGGCGGTGCATCCCGCCTATGACACGGCATTCGACGGCTTTGCCGCCCCCGCCGTGCGCGGCAATCCGAAGGCGCGGGCGGAATGGGCCGTGGATCAGGTGAAAAAGGCGCTGAGTGCCAGCCGCAACCTTGGTCTGACGGAACACGCCACGTTTTCGGGCGCGCTGGCTTGGCCCTATATCTATCCCTGGCCACAACGCCCCGCCGGTTTGGTGGAAGAGGCGTTTGATGAATTGGCCCGCCGCTGGACGCCCATTCTGAACCATGCCGAAGATATGGGCGTGGATGTCTGCTATGAAATCCACCCCGGCGAAGACCTGCATGATGGCATATCGTTTGAGATGTTCTTGGACCGCGTGAACAACCATTCGCGCGCCAACATGCTGTATGATCCCAGCCACTATGTTCTGCAACACCTTGATTACCTTGATCATATCGACATCTACCACGACCGCATAAAAATGTTCCACGTCAAGGACGCCGAATTGAATCCCACCGGACGGCAGGGCGTTTACGGCGGCTTTCAACCTTGGATCAACCGTGCGGGCCGGTTCCGCAGCTTGGGCGATGGGCAGGTTGATTTCGGCGGCATCTTTTCGAAACTGACGCAATACGGGTTTGAGGGCTGGGCGGTGGTTGAATGGGAATGCTGCATCAAGCACCCCGAGGATGGCGCGCGCGAAGGGGCGGCGTTTGTGGACGCCCATATCATCCGCGTCACCGAACGCGCCTTTGACGATTTCGCGGATGCAGGCACCGACCGCGCCGCCAACCGCCGCATGTTAGGATTGGAGTAAACCATGACCATCACCGCAGCGCATGTTGCCCGCGCGCCCCGCATCCGTCTTGGTATGGTCGGCGGCGGGCGTGGTGCCTTTATTGGCGCCGTTCACCGCATCGCTTCCCGCATCGACGATCAGTATGACCTGGTTGCGGGCTGCTTTTCCGCCGATCCCGATAAATCCGCCGCCTCTGCCGCCGATCTGGGCGTTGCGCGCAGCTATGGCAGTTACGCCGAGATGGCCGCCAAAGAGGCACGCCGCAAGGATGGCATTGAGGCGGTAGCGATTGTCACCCCTAACCACATGCACGCGCCCATCGCGATGGAGTTTCTCAAACGCGGCATTCATGTGATCTGTGACAAACCGCTGACGGCCACTCTGCCCGAGGCCAAGAAACTGGCCAAAGCTGCGGAAGCATCCGGCGTGGTGTTCGCACTGACGCATAATTACACCGGCTATCCGATGATCCGCCAAGCGCAGGCGATGGTGCAGGCGGGCGATCTGGGGAATATCCGGCTGGTGAATGTGGAATACGCGCAGGATTGGCTGGCCGAACCGCTGGAGTCTACCGGGCAAAAACAGGCCGACTGGCGCACCGATCCGGCGCGATCGGGCGCGGGGGGATCAACCGGCGATATTGGCACGCATGCGTTTAACCTCGCCAATTTTGTCAGCGGTTTAACCCTGTCGGAACTTTCTGCCGATCTGCAATCTTTTGTCCCGGGCCGCCGAGTGGATGACAACGGCCATGTGCTGTTGCGCTACACATCGGGCGCGCGGGGGATGCTGTGGTGTTCCCAAGTGGCGGCGGGTTGCGAAAACGCCCTGCGCTTGCGGATTTACGGCACCAAAGCGGGGATCGAGTGGGAGCAGGAAAACCCAAATTACCTGTGGGTCACGCCCTTGGGTGCGCCGCGCTATCGGTTGACGCGGGGCGGTGCGGGCACAGGCGATGCCGCAGCCCGCGTTACCCGCATTCCCGCGGGCCACCCCGAAGGATATCTGGAAGGTTTCGCCAATATCTATGCCGAAGCCGCCCGCGCGATTATCGCCCGCCGCGACGGCAAGGCACTGGATGCGGCCGTGACGTTTTCCGGGCTGAAAGAGGGTCTGGAAGGCGTGGCTTTCGTCGATGCCTGCGTGCGGTCATCGGCCAAGAACGCGGCTTGGACGAAACTGGCGCTGTAAGCATAAGAAAAGATAAGAGTTTTCAGAAAACTCTTATCAAAACTCTTTTGAAGAGTTTTGGCGGGGCAAAAGCCCCGCAACCAATTTGTCTCGCCGTGACGCCAGCCAGTAGGCCGTCAGGATCAATGGCGCATTCGCCACCTCGCCTGACGCCACCAACGCCATCAGCTGGTCAAAGCCCAAAAGATGCCCGCGAATGTCTTCTGCTTCGCCTTCCAGCCCAAACACCCCCGCCGCATCATCGGCCAGATCCGTGATCG
Source organism: Cypionkella sp. (assembly GCA_043766915.1). Lineage (GTDB taxonomy): Bacteria > Pseudomonadota > Alphaproteobacteria > Rhodobacterales > Rhodobacteraceae > JANNAT01. The sequence goes on along the minus strand of JAYUHO010000149.1, from coordinate 6,122 downwards.
CCACATAGGAATAGAGATATTCCGCGCAAATCCCCGGACTGGGATAATACTGCGCCACTTCCAGCAATGCACCCAGCGTCAGCCCTGCCTCTTCTACAGCCTCTCGTCGCGCCGCATCCTGCGGTGTCTCACCGGGATCAATCCGGCCCGCTATTGCCTCGATCTGCCAACGCTGCGCATCGCCGCGCGCAAAGGGACCAGCGCGAAATTGTTCCACCACCAAAACCCGGTCGCGCAGCGGATCATAGGGCAACACCGTCACCGCATCGCCCGAGATAAACGCAGCCCTTGTGATTTCGGGGCTGATTGCGCCATCAAACCGGCGGTGGTGCAGATCGTATTCCTCGACCGCAAAGAACCGCGCATAGGGCTCGCGGCGGGCCAGCACCGTTACATCGCCCGGCCCTGCCGCATGCCGCCGCGTGACAGCCCCTGATACCGCAGCCCGCACCCGTGCCGCCCCCCGCACCGCCATGGGCCCAGATCGCGCCCGCACCTCTGCCGCAGATTTCACCCCATAGAGCGCCATAATATCACGCGCTGTGGCCAGTGCTTCCGCCAGGGCGCGCTCGGATCGCAGATCGGTCCGATCCCCATAAACCTGCACGGCTACCGGACCCTGCGCCGCTTGCACAACCCCGTCGCGCGCATCGCCTGCATAAAACGCCAACCGCGCACAATCCTGCGCCGAAAGCCCAGGCACCAGCCACCCCGGCCCGTCCATCACAGCAGGCTCGGCATGCGCCGCGCGCCCCAACACCACGTCCAACAGCGGCGGATATCCAATCACGCCACAAACAAATGCATCCGACCCGCTCACCGCCAGCGTTTCCCAGCCCATTCGGTCACAATTCCGCCCAGCGCCCCGCCGAGCAGCAACAGCGCCAAAACATCCGCCGCCCACAACGCCCGGCCATATTCCAACATCAACGAGAACACCCCGATTACTGCCTCCATCGGGCCTTCGTACATCATCTTGAAGGCGCGCTTGATCATCAGGTGGATTGCAAACAACAGCAGCGCCCAAAACACCAGGGCGACCGAGGTGCGGATCCCCGATCCAACAGCCTCGGTATAGCCGCGGCCTGCCAGCCTGCCCATCACCCGCCAGCCGATGATGATCCCCAATACCGCCGCACTTTCGCGCAACAGCCCGACGGGCAGTTCTTGCGGCAAATGCGGCAGATACAACTGCACCGCGAAAAATCCCAGAATCGCAAAGATAACAGCAGCGGTAAGTTTGGCGGCAGTCGGCATGGTCGTCCCCCGGTCAGTCGCCCCGCCGTTGGTTTGTCCTACGGTCGGGTGATGGTAATCTGCGTTACATCACAGTTTCCACCCTCAAATGCGCCAGCACAAGAGGTCAGGTAAAGGTTCCACATCCGCCTGAACCGCTCATCAAACCCCTGCTTTGACACCTCAGCCCAGGCTGCGTTGAACACCAGATGCCAATGGCGCAGGGTCTGGCTGTAGCTTTTGCCAAATTCGATTGATCCATGCACCCGCAACCCCGCGCGTTCCACCTCGCGCCGCAACACCGAAGGCGACGGCAGCATACCCCCCGGAAAGATGTATTTCTGAATAAAATCAACCGTTTTTCGGTATGTCTTAAACCTGCGTTCTTCCACCGTGATGATCTGCAACGTCGCCGACCGCCCCGGCTTTAACCTGTCTCGCACAATGTTGAAATAAACCGGCCAGTATTTTTCGCCGACCGCCTCAAACATCTCGATACTGGCGATGCCGTCATATTGGCCGATCTCATCGCGGTAATCCTGCATCTTGATCTCAACCAATTCCGACAGACCCGCCCGCGCGATCCGGTCCACGGCATAATCATGCTGGGCCTGGCTGATCGTCAGCCCGGTTACACGCAACCCGCGTTCCTTGGCGGCATATTCGGCAAACCCGCCCCAGCCGCAGCCAATTTCCAGCACATGATCGCCAGGCAGAACGCCCATCTGATCCACCATCGAGGCATATTTCTGCTCTTGCGCCTTTTCCAGACTCTCCTGCCCCGACCGGAACAGACCTGACGAATAGGTCATCGACCCGTCCAGCCACAGCCGATAGAAATCATTGCCCAGATCATAGTGATAGGCGATGTTCTTGCGGGCCTGCGCCTTGGAATTGGATTGCAGCCAGAACCGCGCCCGCTCATACGCACGGATCAGGCTTTGCCCCGGATATCCATCATAGACGGCAGAATTGCCGATATGGACCAGATCCATAAACGCCTGCAAATCCGGGGTCGACCACGCGCCTTCCAGATAGGCGTCACAAAACCCAAGGTCGCCTTCGCGGATCAGGCGGGCGAAAATATCAACGTCATGCACATCAAACTCTGCCACCGGGCCGGGGTTTTGCCCCTGAATACGAAAACGCCGCCCGTCGGGCAGCACAAAATCCAACCGGCCCCGGTTCAGTTTTTTGGCCACTTCAAAGGCCGAGGCGAAATAACGTGGCAAGCCGGTCTGGCCTTTGGTCGTCGTCAGAAATTCCATTTCCCACCCTTGGGTCTTGTTTTTAACGTTTCGATTTGGTGCGCCACAACACCACCGACAATCTACTTAGCACGATCCGCATAGGCTGCCAGTGCCCGCATGCGCCCTGCCGCAAGGTCAATAACTGCCGCCGGATAGGGTTGGCTGGCATCCAGCCGCCACCGGCGTGGAATGGCCTGAAAAAACGCCAAAGCATCTGGTCCGGGCGTGCGCGTCATCTCTGACAGATAGCGGCGGCGATAGGTTTGATCGGCGTCAAATTTATCAGCCTGCCCTGCCGGATTGAACACCCGGAAATAGGGGGCGGCATCGGGGCCACATCCCGCCACCCATTGCCAGCCCATCGCATTGGCGGCCGGATCCCAATCGGTCAGACACTGCGCAAACCAGTCCAATCCCACGCGCCAATCGGTCAGCAAGTGTTTGGTCAGATAACTGCCCACAATCATCCGCGCGCGGTTGTGCATGCGCCCGGTCACATACATCTCGCGCATCGCGGCATCAACAAAGGGCTCTCCGGTCATCCCGCGCCGCCAAAGTTCGGCGTCCGGGTTATCGCCACGCCATGGAAACGCCTCCCACCCTTCACGCCAGGACTGCGTCAGGATATGCGGTGAGTGGTGCATCAAATGATAGGCAAACTCGCGCCAGACCAGTTCTTTCAGGAAGTGTTCTGCCCCTGCCGCCCCTTGCAGGCGCGCGGCCTGACCCGCGTGCCAAATCTGGCGCGGGCCGATCTCGCCATAGGTCAGGTTTTCGGACAGACCCGAGGTTGCCCCAATCAGCCCCGGAATATCGCGCGCAGACCGGTAATCGCCGACAGCACCCTGCAAAAACTCATGCAACCGCGCCCGCGCCGCCGCCTCGCCCACCCGCTGATGCGGGGCCAGCACCGCCGCCCCCCGGTTCATAGCTGCGCCCATCTGCCAGTCGTCCAACCGATCAGATGCAGGCCAGACATCTGGCGCGCGCAGCGCCTTTGGTGCAGGTGCCGCCGCCGCGACACCGCGCCCCGCCACCGCCCGCCAGAACGGGGTGTAAACCTTGTAAAACCCACCCTGCCCGGTTTGCACCGTCCAGGGTTCAAACAGCAGATGCCCGGCAAAACTCTCAGCGCCAATCTGGTCTGCCCGCAGGCCTGCCTTCACCGCCGTATCCCGTGCCACCGCCGCCGGATCATAAAGCCGCTGCCACAGCACTCCGGTCGCCCCGGTTTCCGCCACCAGTGCCCGCAAAACGGGCAAAGCCGGACCACGCCGCAGGATCAGCCTATTGCCCAAGTCCTGCAAAGTTTGCGCAAACGCCGCCACACCCAGGCCGAGCCGCCATTTCGCGGCCGCGCCCACAGCTTCTGTTTCAGGATCAAGAATAAACACCGGGATCAACGGCCGCCCCGTTGCCACCGCCGCCGCCAGCATAGGATGATCCGCCAGCCGCAAATCGCGGCGAAACCACAAGATCAACGGTCTATCAGTCATACAGTCCTACTGTCTTTCCAGATCTACGCAGCGCAGCAGCAATAGGATCACTCCACCGCTTTTTCTGTTCAAAAATATCCTCGGGGGTGTCCCAATTGCCATGGCAATTGGGGTGTCCCAATTGCCGTGGCAATTGGGACTAGGGGGCAGACAGCCCCCCCTTTTCTTATAACGCCCGGTCCAGCGCCGCGATCAGCTGCGACACCTCTGCGGCCGATGTGTAATGCACCAAAGACATCCGCAACACGCCTTGGCCCAGATCAACGCCCATCGCGGTTAACGGGCGCACGGCATAAAAATCTCCCGCCCCGCAGCCGATGCCATCTTGCGCCAAGGCAATCGCCACCGGCTCTGCAGCGCGGTCCAAAGCCACGGCAACGGTTGGCGCGCGCAAGCTGGCATCCCTTGGCCCGATCAGCCGCAGATCATTGCGCGCCGCCAGATAATCCAGCAACGGCGCCACCACCGCCACCTCTTGCGCCCGCATCAGGTCATGCACCGCCCGGTTGCGCGCAGCGGCATCGGCCTGCCCGTCAAAGTGATGCGAATAAAGCGCGTCCACATAATCCGCCATCCCCGCACAGGCGGCGATTTGCGCATGATCCGGACCGGACGGGGTGAACCGCTTATACAGACTGCCCGCGTTGAAATAATGCCCCTGCGCAGGCAGTTCCGCCCCAAATTCCGTGCCGATCACCATGATGCCTTGATGCGGCCCATAGGTTTTATAGGCGGAATACAGATAGACATCGCAGCCAAGTGCCGGAAAATCCGGAAACCCATGCGGCGCATAGGACACGCCATCGACGACCGTGCGTGCACCCGCCGCGTGGGCAATCGCACAGATAGCCGCCACATCGTTGATCTCAGCCACCACGTTGGAGCAATGGGGAAAGGCCACCAAGCGCACCCGCCCGTCCGCCAACAGCTTGACCAGATCAGCCGGGTTCAACGATCCTGTCGCCGGATCAACGCACCACTCGCGCACCTCGATCCCTTCATCTGCCAACCGCCGCCACGCGCCGGAATTCGCCTCATGGTCCTGATTTGTCACCACAATCGCGGCCTTCGCACCCCGCAACCACATCCGCACTGCATTGGCCAGAACATAGGTGTTGGTTGATGTCGACGGCCCGAACGACACCTGCGGCGGGCTTACCCCCATCATTGCCGCCAACCGGCTGCGCGCCTCATCCATTTCCTCGCCCCCCAGTTTCGATCCCGGATAGGCCGAATAGGGCTGCACTTTGCGGTGCATGTAAAACCGATGCAGCCGGTCAATCACCGCGCGGCAGGGGTAGGATCCGCCCGCGTTCTCGAAAAAAGCGTGGCTGCCCAACACCGGGCTGTCAAAGGCCGGAAACTGGCTGCGCACGAAATTCAGATCAAGCTGCGTCATCGTCTTTTCCTTTTGTTCCCCGCTGCCAACCTGCAGCGCGGCAGGCTTACCCCTGCCCCATCATTTCACATCTGCGTAACCCGGGGGCCAAAGCCCTTGAAACGCGCATATCTGCGCCAATCTGCATTAAATGCTTGAGCCTGCGCCAGAGCTAATCTAGCCTTTTTCCCCAAGGTCCGTGCAGCCTCCGGGGAGGGACGCTGTCATCGGCACCATGAATTAAGGAGCATCCATGAAGTTTTCCCATACTCTGCTGTCCACGGCGGCACTTGTTCTGGCATTCGCCAGCACGGCCCAGGCCAGTGACCCCGAACTGACGGTGTTCGATTGGGCAGGTTTCGAAAACCAGTCGCTGATCGAAGCTTATGTCGCCAAGAATGGCGCGATGCCGACCTACTCGTTCTTTGGAGATGATGACGAAGCATTCACCAAAGTCTCGTCCGGCTTTAAGGCCGATGTCGCGCATCCCTGCTCACAAATGGTGCAGAAGTACCGCGATGCCGGGTTGATCGAGCCCTGGGATATCAGCCGCATCCCGCTGTTTGGCGAAATCGCGCCGCGGTTTTTGGAATCCAAAGTACTGAAAGACGATGCAGGTGTTTGGTATATTCCGACCGATTATGCCTATACCGCGATTGCCTATAACACCGATAAGGTAAAACCCGAACAGGTGGCGTCGCTGAACGTGTTCATTGACCCGGCCTTTGCGGGCCGCATTTCGCTGCCCGATAACACCGATGA
>JAYUHO010000148.1:0-5406 GCA_043766915.1 Cypionkella sp. | reverse complement strand
CGTCTGCACTATCATATAGGATGGAATCATAGGTTTCGGAATAGCGCGCCCGATCATTAATTTTTGAAGCCACCTTTGCGGCGGTGCCAATGTAGGATTCCGGGGTTGGCAGCAGCAATCCAAGCGGATTGATCACCGAATCCACCACTTCGCCCAAGGCATCGCGCTGCGTCGATGGCCCCAGCAACGGCAATTCGATGTAGGCCCCCTCGTCAACGCCCCAGACATACAGCGTTTCGCCGAAATCGGTTTTCTTGCCCGCCACGCCCATCGCCTTGGCCGGATCGAAAATGCCGCCAACGCCCACCACTGTATTGATGCTGAACCGTAGGGTATTTTCCACCGCCTTGCCCAGCCGCAGTTGCAAGACACTGTTCAAAACGTCGCCGGGCAACTCAAGATTGTTAGAGAAGTTACCGATGCCAACCTGCACTGGCCCACCGCCGGGTTGCGCTATGGCCATCGCAATCGGCTTGATCAAAGTGCGATCCGCCGCGACGTTAAACGCATGCATGCTGCGGTTTTCCGTCTCATGGGGATCATTGATCGCCACAGGGGCGACAGGTCTTGCGCACCCGGCAACCAATGCAAGCGTGGCACAGCCTGCCAAAATTGTCAGGCGCGGGCCAGAAATTGATGGAAACGTAACGGTCATGCTTTTACAGTCCTACGGGAACTCTACGCTAAGCATAGCTTTTGTCCGGGGAAGACAAGCGATAAGCAGCAACGGGAACCAAGACAACGGCCAAACGTGGCAAGCCAGTGACGCCGGATAAAATCCGCCGATCCGTTTGCTGCGTAAATGGGCCAATGAGGCAGGCAACGGAGACCAGAGAATGGCCCAAAATGAGAATGCCCGCGGCGAGGCAGAGCTTCGCGCGGCACGGTCGGATCAACGGGGCCTGTTATGGTCGGTGGGTCTGTTTTCGGTTTTTGTGAACCTGCTGTTGCTCACCGGGCCGCTTTACATGCTGCAGGTCTATGACCGCGTGCTTGGCAGCCGGTCCGAGGCAACTTTGGTGGCGCTGTCGCTATTGGCCGCCGCAATGTTTCTGGCGATGGGGATTTTGGATCATGTGCGCGCCCGCGTGATGGCGCGCATCGGCGCGCAGATTCAGGACCGCATGGATCGCCGGGTGTTCTCTGCCGCCCTGCGCCGTTTGACGCTGCAACCGAATGAGCCGACCGCGCTAGCCGCGCAGCGTGATTTGGAAGCGATACAGCGCCTGTGGGCGTCGCCTGTGCTGATCGCGCTGTTTGATATCCCGTGGACTCCATTTTTCGTTGCGGCGATTTTCGTGTTCCACCCGATGCTGGGCTGGCTGGCCGTCGCGGGGGGGCTGTTCCTGGTTGCCCTGACCATCCTGAACCAACGGCTGACGGCAGGGCCAATGATCCGCACCAACAACCTGACGATGACCGCCGAACGCGTCTCCGACATGATAAAGCTTGAGGCAGAGGCGGTGCAGGCGCTGGGCATGACAGGGGCGGCGTTTGATCGCTGGCAAAAGGCGCGCTCGACGGCACTGGCCGACAGCATTGCGGTCGGCGATCTTGGCGGCACCTTTGGTGCGGTGTCGAAAACGTTCCGCATGTTCTTGCAATCAGCCATGCTGGGCCTTGGTGCCTGGCTGGTGCTGAAAGGTCAGCTTAGCGGGGGCGCAATGATTGCAGGCTCTATCCTGATGGGCCGCGCTTTGCAGCCAATTGAACAGGCCGTGGGTCAATGGGCGCTGGTCACCCGCGCCCAAGAGGCCAATCGCCGCCTGTCCGATCTGTTGTCGCGCGTGCCCGCCGAACCCGTGCGCACCGCCCTGCCACGCCCAAAAGCGTTGCTAGAGGCACAAAGCCTGTCAGTGGTGCCCCCGGGCGAGCAGCAGGCCGTGCTGCGCATGATCAGCTTTACCCTCTCGCCCGGTCAGGCGATGGGGGTCATCGGGCCGTCTGGGGCGGGGAAATCCACGCTTGCCCGCGCGCTGATCGGTGTTTGGAAACCATCGGGCGGCAAGGTGCGGCTGGATGGGGCCACGCTTGATCAATACGATCCCGATATTCTGGGCAGCTATATCGGCTATCTGCCCCAACGCGTGACGTTGTTTGAAGGCACGATTGCCGAAAACATCGCGCGCCTGCAACCCAACGCAGACCCGGCGCTGATCGTACAGGCCGCCCAAAAGGCCGCAGCGCATGACATGATCGTCAAACTGCCCGAAGGCTATGATACCCGCGTCGCCACGCTGGGCGGGCGGCTGTCGGGTGGGCAAATTCAGCGTATTGGATTGGCGCGCGCGCTCTTTGGCAACCCGGTGCTGTTGGTGCTGGACGAGCCGAACTCGAATCTTGATAACGACGGCACTTTGGCCCTGAACACCGCAATCCGGTCCACCAAAGAATCGGGCGGGGCAGTGCTGATCATGGCGCACCGGCCAGCGGCCATTCAGGAATGCGATCTGTTGCTGGTGATCGAAGACGGTATGCGCCGCGCCTTTGGACCGCGCGATCAGGTGCTGCGGGAAATGGTGAAAAATCACACCGAAATTGTCCGATCATCCGGCCCCGGAGGCGTGTCATGAGTAAACCTGCAGCAAATCTTTCGACCAAACCCAAAGATAAGCGCGCGGCCTGGTCGTCGCGCGGACCGGTTTCAACCGGCATGATCACGCTTGCAACGCTGGTGTTCGGTTTTGGCGGGTGGAGCGTGTTTACCGATATCGACGGCGCTATCGTGGCGTCGGGTCAGTTGGAAGTGGAACAAAACCGTCAGATTGTTCAGCACCCGGATGGCGGTGTTGTGGCCAAAATTGCGGTGATCGAAGGTCAGGCGGTAAAAGTTGGCGATTTGTTGATTCAGCTGGATGGCAGTCTGCTGAAGTCCGAACTGGCCATTGTCGAAGGCCAGTTGTTCGAGGTGCGCGCCCGCCGCGCCCGGCTTGAAGCCGAGCGGGACGATAAAGACATGCCTGTTTTCAGCGGCGAATTGGCAGAACTGGCCGCCACCCGGCCCGAAGTGGCCGAACAGGTCGAAGGCCAACGCGGCTTGTTCGTGGCGCGGCGCGAAAGCATGGCGCGGCAAAGCGAACAACTGGAAAAACGCACGGCCCAAATAACCTCGCAGATTGAGGGGGTTGTGGCGCAAACCGCTGCTTTGGTGGTACAGTTGGGTCTGATCCGCGAAGAATTGACCGATCAGCAAAGCCTGTTGGCAAAGGGGTTGGCGCAGTCCAGCCGCGTGCTGTCGCTGCAACGTGAGGAATCGCAACTGCAGGGCAACATGGGCGAACTGGCGTCAACCCGTGCCCAAGCCGAAGGTCGCGCAACCGAGGTAGAGCTGGAAATTCTGCGCCTTGGCGCTGTGCGCCGCGAAGAGGCGAATACGCAGTTGCGCGATATCGGTCCGCAAGAACTGGAATTGGCCGAACGCCGCCGCGCTTTGACCGAACGGATCGCGCGGCTGGACATTCGCGCGCCGGTGTCGGGGCTGGTTCTGGGCCTGCAAGTCACCTCGCCCCGGTCGGTCTTGGGGGCGGGCGCGCCGGTGCTGTATCTTATCCCGCAAGATCGCCCCTTGGTGATTTCGGCGCAACTGACGCCTATTCACGTCGATGAGGTCAGCATCGGCCAAAAAGTGCGGGTGGTGTTCCCGGCGTTTTCGGCGCGCTCAACCCCCGACATGTTTGGCCATGTGGTGACAATTTCGGCCGATGCGCTGACCGATCAACGCACCCAAGCGCCCTATTACCGCGCGGAAATTGTGCTGGACGCAGGCGAGATTGAAAAGCTGGCGGGCCAAACCCTGCTGCCCGGCATGCCGGTTGAGGCGTTCATCGAAACCGGCGCCCGCACGCCGATGGCCTATTTGCTGAAACCGTTCACCGATTACTTCAATCTGGCGTTTCGCGAAAGTTGATCGGGAAAAGGGTGCGTGATAGCTGAATTTCGCCGCGCGAAGATCACGTTTTCACGCGCCCTACACCTGATCATCGACGGCGGTATTGTTAAGATTTGGTAAAGATGCGCCCGCAACTCATTGAAATACAATGATCCATTGGTCTGTCCACGCGTGGACAGGTATGAACCCTTGCCCCTTCGCCCCACCCCGGATAGCCTGCCTGCAAACCTGATCGGAGCTGCATCATGTCACCCATCGACGCCCGTCTGACTGCCCTTGGCATCACCCTGCCTGACGCGCCCGCCCCGGCGGCGAATTATGTGCCGTTCGTCGTGACGGGCACGATTGTCTATATTTCGGGCCAGATCAGCCAAACTGCGGCGGGTCTGATCAAAGGCCGCCTTGGGGCGGATATGGATATTCCGACAGGGGCCGAGGCCGCAAAATCTTGTGCGATCTCTTTGCTGGCGCAGCTGAAGAAAGCCTGCGACGGCGATCTTTCCCGCGTTGTGCGGGCGGTCAAACTGACGGGTTTTGTAAACTCTACGGCCGATTTCACCGACCAGCCAAAGGTGATCAACGGCGCGTCCGATTTCCTTGTGGCCGCAATGGGCGACGCGGGCCGTCATGCCAGATCGGCGGTGTCAGCGGCCTCTCTGCCCTTGGGCGTCGCGGTTGAAATCGAAGGCATCTTTGAGATCCGCTGAGATATGCGCATTCCCTTACCCACAGCTTTTCTGACCATCCCGCTGACCCATCGCGGCTATCACAGCCGAGCGGATCGTCGGCCTGAAAATTCCCCCGCAGCCTTCCGGGCGGCCATCGCGGCGGGTTATGGTATTGAACTTGACGTACAAATGTCGCGCGACGGGCAGGCGATGGTGTTTCATGATGAGGCGCTTGATCGGCTGACCCATGCCACGGGACTGCTCAAAAATTTCGCCGCCGCGGCCCTTGGGCAAATCAAACTGCGCGATAGCGATGACGCCATCCCGACCCTGCCCGAAATCCTTACGCTGATCGCCGGACACGTGCCGGTCTTGATCGAGATTAAAGACCAGACGGATGCAATGACCGAAACCGATGGCAGGCTTGAACAGGCCACCGCCGATGCATTGGAAAACTACATTGGCCCTGTTGCGGTGATGTCGTTCAACCCGCATGCCATTGCCCATATGGCACGCCTTGCGCCCCAAACTGCCCGCGGTCTGACAACCTCGGCCTATGGCGACGACTGGCAGCCGCTTGATCCGGCCAGCCGCGACCGACTGCGTGCTATTGCTGATTACGACCGCACCCAGTCCAGCTTTATCAGCCACGAAGCCGCCGATCTGGTTCGCCCGCGTGTGGCCGATTTGAAAACCAATGGTGCCGCAATTCTGTGCTGGACCATCCGTTCGCCAAACGCCGAAGCCGCCCAGCGATAGGGGTGTACAATACTGTTGCCATGCTTATGTAAAGCTGTTACAAAAACAGCAAATACAAATCAGCATGACACAAACCGGAGACCCTTTAGA
>JAYUHO010000147.1:0-14320 GCA_043766915.1 Cypionkella sp. | reverse complement strand
CCCAGCCGCGCCGTGGTGCCATCATCCAGAACGAACCCATCTTCACGCAGCATCAGCCCGTATCGCACCCGACCCACGGGTAACGTGCTGAAGATATTGATATAAACGAAATCCAGAAACCACGCAGCATCGCGGCCCTGGATGTCAATTTTACCAAGTGTCGACACATCGCAAACGCCCACGGCCCCCCGCACATAGCTGATTTCACGGTCACAAGACTGCCGCCAAGTGGTTTCCCCGGGTTTCGGGAAATAGCTGGGCCGATACCACAGCCCCGCTTCGATCATCGGCGCACCGCGGTCGCGGCTGGCCTGATCCGATGTCATAAAGCGTTGCGGCGCAAAGCCTTCCGCCCGCCCCCCCGCGCCCATCGCGGCGATGGATGTCGGCACAAACGGCGGGCGAAAAGTGGTTGTCCCGGTTTCAGGTATCCCCCGCCCGGTGGCATCCGCCAGCACCGCCAGCGCGCCGACGTTGGAATTCTTACCCTGATCCGGCGCCATGCCTTGGGTGGTATAACGCTTCATATGCTCAACAGATTTGAAGCCTTCCTGTGCCGCCTGCTTGACATCTTTGGTCGTCACATCATTGGCGAAATCGAGCCATGCACGATCCTTGCCTTCGACCTGCCACAGCGGTGTCAGCGCAAAGGCCGCCGCTTCCGCCGACGGCAGATCAACTTTGGCAGCCTTCAACCCCAATGCGCCCAGCGCCTGAGTTGCTGCAGTCACACCGTCCGCCAAACACTCAGCCGTGGAAAACACCCCCTGCGCGGCCCCCGCCACTGAAAGGTTAGGCACGGCCCCCGCCGATGGCACAAACGCCGCGATTTCCTCGCGCCAAACCGGGCGACCGTTCATATGGCAGGTCAGGTGCAGCGTCGGATTCCACCCCCCCGACATCGCCAGCAGATCGGTTTCAATCTGAAATGTACCGCCTGCATGCGTGCCGGAAATTGAGGTCAGCCCCAGCCGCCCCTTGGTATCGGTGACCCGCGCGCCAACGTACACCGGGCAGTCTTCGACCGAACTGGCGCCCTCACGGCTGTCAATAATCGCTGCAACCGCCACGCCTGCCGCCATCAACTGCCGCGCCACAACCCGCGCGCCGTCATTGTTGGCAAACAGCGTCACACGTTTGCCGGGCACCACGCCATAGCGGTTCAGATAGGTCTGCACCGCAGAGGCCATCATAATGCCGGGGCGGTCGTTCATCGGAAAGGCAATCGCGCGCTCCATGGCACCCGCCGCCAGAATGGTGCGGGCAGCCGTGATGCGCCAGAAACACTCGCGCGGCAGGTTTGCGGGCGTTTTCAGATGCAAACCAACCCGTTCCAGCGCCGAGTAAACCCCACCGTCATAGACGCCGGTGACAGTGGTGCGCGTCATGATACGCACGTTGGGCAGGCTGCGCAGTTCGGCCAAAGTTGCGGCCAACCAGCCCGCATCGGTGATCAAGGCCGGGTCCGACAACAGCCGCCCGCCGCAATCGCGGTCTTCTTCGGCCAAGATGACATCCGCACCCGCACGCCCCGCAACAAGTGCCGCCATCAAGCCCGCGGGCCCCGACCCCACCACCAGCAGATCGCAAAACGCATAGGCCTTTTCATAATGCGCCGTATCATGCGCGCCAGAAAGACTGCCCAACCCCGCTGCGCGGCGGATCAGGGGTTCATAAATGCTTTCCCAAAACTTACGCGGCCACATGAAGGTTTTGTAATAAAAACCAGCACTTAGGAACGGTGCCGCCAGATCATTCACCGCCAGCGCATCAAACCGCAAAGACGGCCAGCGGTTCTGGCTGCGCGCGTTTAAGCCGTCAAAGATTTCAACCATCGTGGCGCGGACGTTCGGGGTTTGCTGCCCCTGTTCCAGCACCTCAACCATCGCGTTCGGCTCTTCTGACCCGGCGGTCAACACTCCGCGCGGGCGGTGATATTTGAAACTGCGTCCGACCAGTTTGACGCCATTGGCCAGCAAGGCCGAGGCCAGCGTATCGCCCGCAAAGCCTGCATAGGCCTTACCGTCAAAGCGGAAACTGACGGGGCGTTTGCGGTCAACCAGACCCTTGCCAGAAACCCTCATACCACAGTCCCCGCCCGCGCCGATACCAGCTCCGCCCCCGTCACCTCATGCGTCACGGTATTGCGCGTCACGATCATCCAGGATGTGCAGCCCATTTCATGATACCAGACATCCCGCGTCACCCCCGCCGGATTGTCGCGCAGGAACAGATGGTTATCGAGATCATCAATGCTGCCCTGATCGGTTGGGCGATTGAGATAGTCGTCGGTGCCAAGATAGTAAAACTCGCGGCGATCACGGGGGCCGCAAAGGGGGCAAGGTATGCGCATTTGTCTGTTCCCCTAGTGCAAATTATGTTGGCTGCCGGAGCCTTCTTCGTCCATCACGTGGCCCGTGCGGAACCGGTCCAGACGGAAGCGTTTTGCCACCTCATGGCTTTGCCCGGTGGCCATCAGATGCGCCATGCACCAGCCCGAGGCTGGAACCGCTTTGAACCCGCCATAGTTCCAGCCCGCATCCAGAAACAGCCCCTCAACCGGGGTTTTGTCGATGATGGGTGATCCGTCCGGCGTCATGTCCATAATGCCGCCCCACGACCGCAGCACCTTCGCGCGCCCAATCATCGGCATCAGGGTCATCCCCGCCTCCATCACATGTTCGACCATCGGCAGGTTGCCGCGCGACGCATAGCTGGAATAAAAATCAATATCGCCGCCGAACACCAGACCGCCCTTGTCGGATTGACTGATATAGAAATGGCCCATGCCAAACGAAATCACATGATCAATCACCGGCTTTAGCCCTTCGGTGACAAAGGCCTGCAACACATGGCTTTCAATCGGCAAGCGCATGCCCGCCATCGCCGCCACTTGGCTGGACCGCCCGGCCACGATCATCGCCACCTTCTTGGCCCGGATCGCCCCGCGCGTGGTTTGCACGCCTTGGACAACGCCGTTTACGATATCAATCCCGGTGACTTCACAATTCTGGATCAGATCGACGCCACGACTGTCAGCCCCGCGCGCATAGCCCCAAGCCACTGCATCATGGCGCGCGGTGCCGCCGCGTTTGTGCATCAATCCGCCAAAAATTGGGAACCGGGTTTGGTCGTAATCAATATAGGGGATCGCCTCTCGCACCTGATCGCGCGTCCAGAGTTCCGCATCATCGCCCTGGTTCAGCATCGCATTGCCGCGCCGCGCCGCCGTGTCGCGCTGACCATCCGAATGGAACAACACCAACTGGCCGCGCTGGGAATGCATGGTGTTATAGTTCAGCTCTGCCTCCATCCCCTCCCACAATTTCAAGGAATGGCTGTAGAATTCGGAATTGCCGGGCATAAAGTAATTGGCCCGCACGATGGTGGTGTTGCGGCCAATATTGCCCGATCCGATATGGCCCTTTTCCAGCACAGCGACATTGGTCATGCCGTGGTTCTTGGCCAGATAAAACGCGGTCGCCAACCCGTGCCCGCCGCCGCCAATGATGATGGCATCGTATTCCGCCTTGGGGGCCGGATCGCGCCACGCGGGGGTCCAGCCTTTGTTGCCAAACAGCCCCTCGGTGATCACCTTTAACCCGGAATAACGCATGGCTTGGCCCTTTGCTGACACCCCGCGACTGAACGAGATTTAGCGGGCATATTCAACAGCTGCCGATCAATAACTGTGCCGTCTGCGACAATTGGTGTCGCAAGACTTGGGCAAGGACAGGGTCAACCCTTTCATTCTGGCCCAAATATCCCCGCCGGAGGCTCTTTGCCTTTGAAACAGACGCTCCGCGGGGGATATTTTCACCAGAATGAAAGGGCTGGGGCGGTTACAACCCTTTGGATTTATACGTGGCCGCAATCCGACCGATCGAGACGATATAAGCGGCCACGCGCAGATCCTGCACTTCTTCGCGGCCGTGCCATATCTCGCGCATGGCTTGGTAAGCGCCGCGCATGGTGTCATCCAGGCCTGATCGCACCAGCTCCAACTCGCCCGCCCCGCGCAGATAGCTTTCCTTGAAACCGGGCGACAGCGTCCAGCCCAGTTGTTTGTCCGCCGATAGGCGTTCCAATTCATTGATCAGCAACTGGTGGCGCGATTCTTCCTGGCGGCGCTGCATGCGGCCAAAGCGGATATGCGACAGGTTCTTGACCCATTCGAAGTAGGACACCGTCACCCCGCCTGCATTGGCATACATATCGGGCACGATGACACAGCCCTTTTGCCGCAGGATCGCGTCGGCCCCGTAGGTGATCGGGCCATTTGCGGCCTCAACGATCAACGGCGCTTTGATGCGGGCCGCGTTGCCCAGATGGATCACGCCTTCAAGTGCCGCCGGGATCAGGATATCGCAGTCCAATTCCAACGCCGCCGCCCCGTCACCCATAAACTGGCCGCGCGGGTATTCCGCCAACAGACCGTTATGCCCGTTCATCCATTGGCGCACGTCTTCGACATCAAGACCGTCAAGGTTCACCATGGCGCCGTCGCGTTCGATGATGGCGATCACCTTTGCGCCGTCTTCTTCGGACAGGAATTTCGCGGCGTGATACCCCACATTGCCCAGCCCCTGCACAACAATGCGTTTGCCGTCCAGATCGCCGGACAGCTGCGCCATCGCCTTGTCTTCCTTGTGGCGAAAAAATTCACGCAAAGCGTATTGCACGCCGCGCCCTGTTGCCTCGACCCGGCCCTGAATACCACCCGCATGCGGCGGCTTTCCGGTAACGCAGGCCTTGGCGTTGATATCGGTGGTGTTCATCCGCGCATATTGATCCGCAATCCAGGCCATTTCACGCTCACCCGTGCCCATATCCGGGGCGGGCACGTTTTGGGCCGGGTGGATCAGATCGCGCTTGATCAGCTCATAGGCAAAGCGGCGGGTGATCTGTTCCAGCTCATGCTCATCCCAGGCGCGGGGATCAATGCACAAACCACCCTTAGCGCCGCCAAACGGGGTTTCGACCAAGGCGCATTTATAGGTCATCAGGGCCGCCAGCGCCTCGACCTCATCCTGATTGACGCCAAGCGAATAGCGGATGCCGCCTTTGACCGGTTCCATATGTTCGGAATGCACCGACCGATACCCGGTGAAGGTTTCGATCTTACCGCGCAGCCGCACACCAAATCGGACAGTATAGGTGGAATTGCAAACGCGGATTTTCTCTTCCAGACCCGGGCCAAGGTCCATCAAAGCAGTGGCGCGTTTGAACATCAGATCGACGGATTCGCGGAAACTTGGCTCGCCTGCGACACTCATACTGGTTCTCCTGTTAAGGCTGGCTCTCACAGCGGGCACGTCTTGCGCCTGTTTCCTGACTAGCCGCATTTGCCTAAAAAAACAGCAGTAAATAAACTTTATTCAATGCCACATTTGAGTCGTATCTGATTCGGTTTTTTCGGATTGCCGGCGAATTAAGGCGTGCATGCCTTAGAGTTACTCCCGCTATTGTAGCGGAAAAAAAGACAATATTTCCGTTTTTCTTTAAGTGTTTCCACCAACGCCGATTGCGTCGGGCGGTGAACACCTTCGCCACAATTTCGCCACAACTTCTGGGCAACGCAGTGGCAATAAAGTGTGTTTGCGGGGGCAGCACTTTCCAGAATTGACGTAAGGATACCCCCGTGATGCGCCTTTCATTTGCCCGCCAGACCCTGTTGAAGTTGGTTACGTTTGGTAAAGACCAGACAGGATCAATTTCGATTTTCGCCATGACGCTGTTCTTGCTGATGGTGATGATGAGCGGTCTTGCCGTCGATTTGATGAAGTACGAAAAAATCCGGGTGCGCCTGCAAAACACACTTGATCGCTGCACACTGATGGCGGCAAGTCTGGAGCAGCGGTTGGAAGCCGAAGCGGTGGTACGTGATTGCGTGGGCAAAGACGGTCTGGCTTCGCAACTGGCCAGTGTTAAAGCAGTCACCGGTTTTAACAGCCGTGATGTTCAGACCGTTGGCGTGGCACCAACCCGTCCATACTTTTTGCCAATGATGGGGATCAAGAAACTTGACGCGAATGCTGCCTCGGCTGCGTCGCAAAAGATCAACAACATCGAAATCGCTTTGGTCTTGGATGTGTCCGGCTCTATGGCCGGGGCGAGACTGGCAAATCTGAAAACTGCGGCCAAAGAATTTGTCGCCACCATCTTGTCGACAAACATCGACAACCGGGTGTCGATCACGATTGTGCCGTACAATGCCCAAGTGAACCTGGGTGCCGATCTGCGCGCCAAATATAATGCGGTAAATGTGCATGGTGTGGCGGATGTGAACTGCCTTGAAATCCCGGCAATGGCCTATGGATCGTTGGCGCTGTCGCGGACGTTGCCGCTGCCAATGATGGCCTATGCCGACATAGCCACTAACACCAATACCTCCAACGTCGCCATATCTCCGACGGATCCGAGTTTCGCCAAGCCAAATTATAACAGTACGTCCTGCAAATCCACCATCGCCAACACGGTGCGGTTGCCCGGCCAGAACATCGCCACCCTGCAGTCGCAGATCAATAACCTGCAGGCGGGCGGCAATACGTCGATCATGCTGGGTATGAAATGGGGCGTGACTTTGCTTGATCCAGCGTCGCGCCCGATGTTCAGCGAATTTGTTGCCGCAGGCAAAATACCGGCAAGTCTCGAAGGGCGGCCCTTTGCGTATGACGATCCAGAGTCATTGAAAATTGTCATTCTGATGACCGATGGCGAGCACGTTTATCACCGCAGCGTCATTGACACCTACAAAACCGGCCCCTCGCCGATTTACAAAAGTGGCGCCGACAACAACTATTCAATTTATCATGCTGGCCGCGCCGGGACGTCCAAATACTGGGTACCCCATCTGGGCGTCTGGCAGGCAGCGCCGTGGAGCAATGCCGCAAGCACCGGCGTTGTGGTGCAACAGCAGTGGGAACAAATCTGGTCAAACCTGAAGATGAGCTATGTTTCGTGGCAGTTTTATGCCCGCGCCCTGGGCACCGACAGCGGATCGCGCAACACAATCTACAGCAACATGAACAACACGTTCCAATCGATCTTCGCCTCAGTCGCGACCATGGATGCGCAATTGCAGCAGTCCTGCAGTCTGGCCAAGGCCAATCACGTCATCGTCTTTGGCATTGCCTTCGAAGCGCCTCCCGTCGGTCAGACCCAAATCTCCAAATGCTCGACTTCGGTCTCGCATTACTTCAACGCACAGGGTCTGGAGATTTCCACCGCGTTCCGCTCGATCGCCAACAACATCACACAGTTGAAACTGACCCAATAAGCCCGAATTTATCGCGCTTTTTTCCGGTTGGAAACGGTATCGTCATGGACCACAAAAGCGATTCGAATTCACGACGGTCTGCCTTTGGTGCAAAACACCGCGCCGGGCAGATCGGCCTTGTGGGTGCAGCGGATTGTTTCCCGTTTCGCCACCAAGACCCCCGATCCGCTTTACTGTTTCCAAATCCAGCGGCTCCGCCACGATCTATCCTTAATGGTCCCGCCAGACGCCACAGAATTGCCCAAGGTATCACCGCATATTATCGTTGGAAGTGTCTTCCTTGGACCGAGGCATCCGCAACAATTGCGGCTTGTCCCGGCGGGGAAGTGGAGAACGATTATGGCGCGTGGGAATACAGTTGCAAAGAACCTGTCACGCCGCAGCTTGCGGTGCAAAGTGACGGCCTTTTTCGCCCGGCAAGACGGCAATATCAGCATTTTTGCGATGTCGTTGTTCATGCTGATGGTGATGATGGGGGGCCTTGCGGTTGACATGATGCGCTTCGAAACAAAGCGAACCGCGCTGCAAAACACCCTTGACCGCGCCACCTTGGCCTCAGCCTCGCTGAACCAACGGATCAAAGGCGAAACGGTCGTGCGCGACTATTTTGATAAGGCAAAGCTGACCCAATATCTGACCAGCGTTGTGGTGATCGAAGGGCTGAACTTTCGCAACGTGATGGCCACGGCCACTGCTGATACTGAACCGCTGTTCATGCATTTGACAGGCACGAAGGAAATGTATGCCAAGGGCAAGTCGATGGCCGAACAGCGCATCACCAACGTGGAAATCATGCTGGTGTTGGATGTGTCCGGTTCCATGAACAACAACAGCCGTCTGACCAACCTGAAAGCAGCAGCAACCGAATTCGTTAACACAGTTCTGGCCAGCGACAGCGAAAAGCGCATTTCGATCGGCATCGTGCCGTTCAACGGTCAGGTGAACTTGCCCGTCGCCCTGCGTGACAAGTTCAATTTCACCGACAACCCAAACGTTGCCAACGTGAACTGCTTTGACCTCTCCTCGTCGGTTTACGGCGGTACGGGAATGTCGCGCACGGCCCCGATGACGATGACGGCCAACGCAGACACCTATTCCGGCACGACGACTGCGTTAAGCTGGATTAGTATTACCGACACCAACTATGCCGCACCGAATGGTGCAAACCTGTGGTGCCCGCCACGCCCCGGTAACATTGTAGCCATGCCGCAACAAAACATCAGCGACTTGCAGTCGAAGATAGCAGCGCTGTCGGCAATTGGCGCAACATCGATCAACGCCGGGTTAAAATGGGGTGTCGCGCTGATGGACCCGTCCCTACGCGGGCTCTACAATGAATATCAGACGGCATACCTGATGCCTGTTACCCTAGCCGGACGTCCCTTTGAATACACCGACAACGAGGCAATCAAAATCATCGTGCTGATGACGGATGGCGAACATTTTGCTGAAGAGCGCGTGAATGCTGGCTACAAAAGCGGTGTATCGCCCATTCGGCGCAGCACGTCAGATGGTTACTTTTCGATCTTTCATTCCGGTGTAACAGCACCCAACCAATACTGGGTGCCGCATCTGGGCACCTGGCAAGCGCAGCCATGGACCAACGCCACCAACAGTGGCACGTCCGTTGCGCAAACCTGGCCAGAAGTTTGGACAAACATGCGGCTTAGTTTTGTGGCTTGGCAGTTCTATGGCCGGGCGTTGGGTGGCAGCAACAGCACAGCCCGCAACACTGCTTATAACAACGCCATGACTGCCTTTCGCAGCCTGACGCCAACGGGAACTATGGACGCACAACTGCAGACCATCTGCACTCAGGCAAAGACAAATGCTGTCTTGATATATGGGATTGCCTTTGAAGCCCCTGCAAACGGACAAACTCAGATCAAAAACTGCGCTACCTCAGCATCACATTACTATAACGCGACCGGCCTGCAAATTCGCACGGCATTCCGCTCTATTGCCAGCAACATCAGCCAGTTAAGGTTGACCCAATGATGCAATTCATGAAACGGCTGGCCCGCGGGTTTCGCCGCGAAGACGGGACGGCCTCGATCGAATTTGTGATGGCTGTGCCTGTGCTGATGACGATCTTTATGGCATCGTTCGAAAGCGGATTGTTGATGACGCGGTCGATCATGATCGAACAGGCGGTCGATATCTCTATCCGCGAACTGCGGTTGGGCCACATGACGTTGCCGAATGCCGTAAAGCTGAAGAAAGAGATTTGCAGGCACACCTCAATCATCAAAGACTGTGAAGCCAACACAGTTGTTGAACTGACCCGCATCAGCGCTTCAACCTGGGCTTTCCCCTCAGCGGCGGTCGGCTGCATCACGCGTGATGAAGACATATTGATCCCGGATGACAAATTTACGTCACCGTTGCCAAACGATCTGATGCTGGTGCGTGTTTGCGTGCGGCAGAAAATGATGTTTCCAACGTCGAGCTTTGGCATGAAAGTCGCCAGCGACAGCACGGGCGGTTACAGTCTGGTCGTGGCTTCCGCCTTTGCTGTCGAACCGAATTAAGGAGACGAAAATGCGTTCCGCCATGGAGATAATGCGTCGGTTTGGCCGTGATGAGAACGGCACGATTGTGGCCGAAGCCGTGATCGTACTGCCGATGATGCTGTGGGCCTACCTTGCCCTGTTTGTGTATTGGGATGCGTTTCGGTCGGTAAATGCCGCCCAAAAAGCTGCCTACACGATCGCAGATGTCATTTCACGCGACCCCTCGACAACAGGCTTGCCCGCCAGTTATATCCCCGGCTTGCGTAACACGATGCGCTATCTGATCGACCACGATCAGGTCGTGAAAATCCGTGTCACCAGCATTTCCTGGTCTGCCGTCGACTCGAAATTCAAAGTGGAATGGTCCCGCTCGCCAGACAATGCGATGGTGCCGCTGACCACAACGTCACTGCAACTGATGAAATCGCGCATCCCGAACATGGCCGACGGCGACACTGTGGTTTTGGTGGAAACAGAGGTTTACTATAAGCCTGCTTTCAATGTGGGACTGACCGACGAAGTGTTCAAACAATTCATCATCACCCGTCCGCGGGTTTTGCCGCGGATTTGTCTGGTCGGTGTGGTCTGTTCATAAAAGAGTTCGAAGCACCGCTCTATACGTAATGACAGGGCTTTGTGCATTTGCGCACAAAGACCCTGTTGCATTAACGTCTTGTCAGCTTGGCCTCGCCTGCCTATTTTTGCCCAAGTCAGCAAAACAGGTGCCGCAAATGTCGATCCGTCCCGTAGCCGCCCAATCGCTTGCCCAACCCACCATGGAAGGGGCCGGCGTGCATCTGCACCGCGCCTTTGGCTTTGGCGATCCCACCCGGATGGACCCGTTTTTGCTGTTCGACGATTTTCGCGGTGACGCCCCGCGCGATTATGCGGCAGGGTTTCCGTGGCACCCGCACCGCGGCATTGAAACCATCACCTATGTGTTGGCAGGCTCGGTTGATCACGGCGACAGCCTTGGCAATCGCGGCACGTTGCGCGGCGGAGATGTGCAATGGATGACCGCCGGTTCGGGTATTTTGCACCAGGAAATGCCGAAAGGAAACGCGCGCGGCCAGATGCATGGGTTTCAGTTGTGGGCCAACCTGCCGCGTGATCTGAAAATGACGCCCCCCCGTTACCAAGACGTGCGTGGCACCGAAGTGCCCGAGATCATGGACGATGACGGCACCATCGTGAAGGTGGTCGTTGGCAATTTCTGGGGCAAAACCGGCCCGGTTGACGGCATTGCCGCCGATCCGCAGTTTCTTGATGTCTACGTCCCACCCGAACGCCGCAAGACCTTCAAAGTTGATACCTGGCGGCACGCCTTTGCCTATGTGTTTGAGGGAGCCGGAAACTTCCGCGATGCCGCCACCCCGCGCGGGGTGCTGTTGGAAAAAGAACTGCGCGACATGGAAGTCAACATCCGCGATCTGTCGGGCAACCGCACGCTGATCGAATTCGGCAAGGGTAACGAAGTGACGGTGCAGGCGGGTCCGGATGGCATCCGTTTTCTGCTGATTTCTGGTGCGCCCATTCAGGAACCCGTCGCCTGGCATGGGCCTATTGTGATGAACACCCAAGCCGAGTTGCAGCAGGCAATGGCAGAATTGCGCAACGGCTCTTTCATCAAGCCCGCGCATTAGGGTCTGATCGCAGAACCTGCGGTGCGGGCGGGTATAAGGCAGCAAAATGCGAAAAAGTTGGGCCCGCCCAAGCTGCTGAGTGCAAAATTGCAGTGTTGAACAATTCTTAACCGCGCGGGCGTAGGCTGTAGGGGAATCATCCCAAACGGACCCGACATGCACGGCCTTATCAACCGATCCATCCAGTGTTTTCTGCGCGATACCTATGGGCCAGCGATCTGGGCGCAGGTCGCCCGCGACGCAAGGCTGAACTTTGACAGCTTTGAGGCGCTGCTGGTCTATGATGCCCCCCTGACCACCGCAGTGATCGCGGCGGCGGCAGACATCTTGCGGCGCCCGCGCGAAACGGTGTTGGAAGATCTGGGCACTTACCTTGTATCGCATCCCAATACTGAATCCCTGCGCCGGTTGCTGCGGTTTGGCGGCGTTGATTTCGTTGACTTTTTGCATTCTCTGGACGATCTGCCAGACCGAGGCCATCTGGCCCTGCCTGATCTCGATTTGCCCAAGTTGCGGTTGGTCGATCAGGGGGACGGTGAGTTTTATCTGCACTGTTCGGTGATGCTGCCAGGGATTGGCCACGTGATCATGGGGTTGCTGCGGGCGATGGCCGATGATTACGGCGCGCTGGTGCTGCTGGATCATGCGGGAACCACGGCGCGGGACGGCCATATCTATGAGAAGATCGGCATCCAGCTTTTGGATCACCGCCACAGTGCCGGGCGCAGGTTCGACCTGACCTTGCCGGAGCATGCGTAATGCCGCATGCCGCAACCCTGTCGTTACGACCCGCTGTGTTGTCCCGGTTGATGCCGATGTTTGTGTCGATGGATGATGCAGGGATTATCACGGCGATTGGCCCGACATTGGCGCAACTGCTGCCCAAACCCGCCGCCGTCGGTCGCAATTTTTTCGACCTTCTCCAATTTCGACGCCCCGCCGACATTGGGTCGGTTGCCGATCTGACCGATCACATGGGCGACCGTCTGCATGTGGCACCAGTTGGCGCTCACGCGATCACGCTGCGCGGCTTGGCAGTGCCGATCCAAGGCGGCGGGATATTGATCAACCTCTCGTTTGGCATTGGCGTGATAGAGGCGGTGCGCCATCACGCCCTGACCGATGCCGATTTCGCCCCCACCGATCTGGCGGTGGAAATGCTGTATCTGGTAGAGGCAAAGGCGGCCGTCATGGCGGAATTGCGCAACCTGAACCTGCGGCTGCACGGCGCAAAACAGGCCGCCGAAGAACAAGCACTTAGCGATACACTGACGGGACTGCGCAACCGCCGCGCCTTGGATGCCAGCCTGGGGGGGCTGATCGCACAAGGCATGGGATTTGGCCTGATGCATATTGATCTGGATTTCTTCAAACAGGTCAATGACACCCGCGGCCACGCGGCGGGCGATCACGTACTGCGCGCCGTGGCGGGGGTTTTGCTGGCCGAAACACGCATCGCTGACACTGTCGCGCGCGTGGGGGGCGATGAATTTGTCGTGGTGTTGCCGGGCCTGCAGGAGGTTGCAAAATTGGCCCAGATCGCGCGCCGGATCATCGAAAAACTGACCCAACCGATTGATTTTAATGGCATCCCCTGCCGGATATCCGCCTCTATCGGCCTGACAGTATCCACCCATTACGACCGTCCTGATGCCGACCGGATGTTAAGTGATGCCGATCACGCGCTTTACGCTTCAAAACACGCAGGTCGCGGGCAAGCGCAATTTTTCGCCCCGAATTGCGACGACCGTCGCCTTGCATGAAGGTCAGGGAAAACTGGCAGCCCGTAGGGCCGGGGGAACACCTTCCTCCCCAACCCCATTCGTTACTTTAATCTCCTGATTTTCAAAGACTATTTGACGGAAAGCTTCCCGCTGAATACCACGAAAACCGACCCGTTCCAGCACTCACTGTTGGTAGGGATGTTGTTGGAGGATGGTATGTCGAAGCTTTCTGCCCGCCGTGTCGAGACCCTAAAAGGACCCGGATTCTATGGAGACAGCGACGGTCTCTACCTATCAGTAAAGCTGTCTGGTTCAAAGTCTTGGATTCTAAAGACCGTAGTTCAAGGGAAGCGCCGCGACCTTGGCATAGGTTCTGCCGACCTCGTGTCGCTATCCGAGGCACGGGACAAAGCCCGTGAATGGCGCAAGGTTGCCCGAGAGGGCGGCGACCCTTACGCCACTCGAAACGCCGCGACGATCACCTTTGAAGACGCGACCATCGAATATCACAGATTGGTCGCGCAATCGTTCAGCAGCGAAAAGCATGCAGCGCAGTGGTTGGCTGGCATGAAGAAACACGTCTTTCCCGCGTTCGGGGATCGCTTGATCTGCACAGTTGGTGTCGTAGACGTGCGCAAGGCGCTGGAACCGATTTGGATCAACACCCACGAGACTGCCCGGAAGATCAAGCAGCGGATCGAGGCAGTTTTCGATTGGGCGCGGGCGGAAGGCCACTATGGCCCCGAAAACCCTGCACGCGGTATCAAGCGCGCATTGAAGCCGCAAGCACGCAACCCGACACACCTTGCAGCCATGCCGTGGGCCGACCTCCCGGCCTTCTACGAGTCTCTCAATGAGCGGGACGGCGTATCGGCGCGGACCCTGCAATTCATTATCCTAACCGCCGTCCGGTCGGGGGAAGCAAGAGACGCCCAGTGGGACGAGTTCAAGGGCAATCTCTGGACCATCCCGGCCAGACGAATGAAGACCGGGCGGACCCATATCGTGCCCCTTGCACCGGAGGCTCTGCGCATCCTTGAGCAGATGCGCGGACTTGACCCGGTGTATGTCTATCCTCAACGCAGCAGGACCGAGGACGGTTCAGGCAAGCCGCAGTCGATCAACGTATTCCGAGCGCTTTATCAAAGGATGGGATGCGAT
>JAYUHO010000146.1:0-5408 GCA_043766915.1 Cypionkella sp. | reverse complement strand
GCCCAGACCAGCGCCAATACTACCACGCCCAAGCCCAGCAACAGCCCGAAATTCGCCTGCCAGCCGTAAATCTGATCCAAAACCCCGCCAATCACCGGACCAATCATCGGCACCAAACTCATCCCCATGGTGACATAGCCGATCATTGAGGCGGCCTCGGCGTCGGCGACCATATCCCGCACCACCGCACGGCTAAGGACCATACCGGTTGCTACAATCGCCTGCGCCATGCGGAAAATCAGAAATACCGTGGCATTCGGGGCCACCAACGTGCCAACCGTGACGATCAGGAACAAAACCAACGCCCACAAGATCACCACTCGCCGCCCAAAACGGTCTGAGATCGGGCCAATCACAATCTGCAGCACCGCCGACAGCGCCAGATACAGCGCCACCGACAATTGCATCAGTGCATAGGGCACACCAAACCACGCGGCCATGCCGGGCAGGGAGGGCAGAAAGATATTCATCGTCAGCGCCGAAAGACCTGCCAACAGGGTCAGGGTCAGAATCTTGGGCGGCGTGGTGCGGTCAAGGAAAACCGA
Source organism: Cypionkella sp. (assembly GCA_043766915.1). GTDB lineage: Bacteria > Pseudomonadota > Alphaproteobacteria > Rhodobacterales > Rhodobacteraceae > JANNAT01. Next base: position 4,863 of record JAYUHO010000146.1, on the reverse strand, counting down.
GGCATTTTTGGTCATTGCTTGGCGTAACCTTGCGGTGCCCCGATGTCCATGCGCAGCGGGGGCAAACGGATGCTGCGGAGGCGGTGGGGAGTATATTGCGATACGGATTGGCGGATCACTTTGTAAATGTCCGGAAATCCGCTTTGCCCCCGCCTGCGCCGCAGATAAGGTGGCTGAAATCTTGAAGGGGCCGCCATGTCAGACATTTTGCAACAGCTGGAAGATCGCCGGGCGGTGGCCCGTCTGGGCGGCGGGCAGCACCGCATTGATACCCAGCACGCCAAGGGCAAACTGACCGCGCGCGAACGGATTGAATTGCTGCTGGATGAGGGGTCATTCGAAGAGTTTGATATGTTCGTGGCGCATCGATGTGTTGATTTTGGCATGGCCACAGACCGCCCGGCGGGGGATGGTGTGGTGACAGGCTGGGGCACGGTCAATGGCCGGATGGTCTATGTCTATAGTCAGGATTTCACGGTGTTCGGCGGGTCTTTGAGCGAGACGCATGCCAAGAAGATCTGCAAGATCATGGATATGGCGATGCAGAATGGCGCACCCGTGATCGGGATGAACGATTCCGGTGGGGCGCGCATTCAAGAAGGTGTGGCCAGTCTGGCAGGGTATGCCGAGGTGTTTCAACGCAACGTTCTGGCGTCTGGTGTGGTGCCGCAAATCTCGGTGATCATGGGGCCTTGTGCGGGCGGGGCGGTGTATTCGCCCGCCATCACCGACTTTATCTTCATGGTGAAAGACAGCAGCTATATGTTCGTGACCGGCCCGGATGTGGTGAAAACGGTGACGAACGAAATTGTCACGGCCGAACAATTGGGCGGGGCTGCGACCCATACCAAAAAATCATCGGTGGCTGACGGCGCGTTCGAAAATGATGTTGAGGCTTTGGCCGAGATCCGGCGGTTGGTGGATTTTCTACCGAAAAACAACCGCGAAAAGGCCCCGGTGCGCCCGTTTTTCGATGATCCGGCCCGGGTAGAGCACAGTCTGGACACGTTGATCCCGGAAAACCCGAACCAGCCCTATGATATGAAAGAGCTGATCCTGAAGGTAGCAGATGAGGCGGATTTCTTTGAAATTCAAGCCGCTTATGCCGCCAATATCATCACTGGGTTTATTCGGATCGAAGGCCAATCGGTGGGGGTGGTGGCCAATCAGCCGATGGTTTTGGCGGGGTGCCTTGATATTGATGCCTCGCGCAAGGCCGCCCGGTTTGTGCGGTTTTGTGATGCGTTTGAAATTCCGATCCTGACGTTTGTGGATGTGCCGGGGTTTCTGCCCGGCGTGGCGCAGGAACTGGGCGGGGTGATCAAACACGGGGCGAAGCTGCTGTTTGCCTATGGTGAAGCGACGGTGCCCAAGGTGACGGTGATCACCCGCAAGGCCTATGGCGGGGCCTATGATGTTATGGCAAGCAAACATTTGCGCGGTGATTTCAACTATGCCTGGCCCACGGCGGAAATCGCGGTGATGGGGGCCAAAGGGGCAGTTGAAATTCTGTATCGCAGCGAATTGGGCGATAAGGCCAAGATTGCCGAGCGGGTGAAAGACTATGAAACCCGCTTTGCCAATCCGTTTGTGGCGGCTGAGCGGGGGTTTATTGACGAGGTGATCATGCCCGCCTCCACCCGCCGCCGAGTGGCGCGGGCCTTTGCGTCGCTGCGGGGCAAAAAGCTGACCAACCCGTGGAAGAAACACGACAACATTCCGCTATAGTTGAAAAAGGGCATATAGGGTGCTGGATATGGGCTGGATGCAGAGCGGAAATGACTGATTTGTCCTTGGTGCAATCTGACGGCCCGCGAGTGATCCCCGGCACGGATGAACCGATCGCGGTGCCGTCCGGGCAGATTATCTCGCTGCAAGACGTGATCTGGAACGCCCCCGGCCCGGTCGGTTTGGTGGCGCGGTTTCGCTTTGTCGCGCCTGCGATTGCGCGGGGCGATGGTGCAGTCGATTTTGCCACCGCCAGCGCCGATATGCTGCATTTGTGTCAGACATATGCGCTTTCGCGGGTCGCGGATCTGGGGCCAACGCCCAGTCAGATCATCATCTCACTGGCCAGCGCTGCGGTGCCGTTTGGCTCTGCGGCCCCCGAGGTGACGCAGTTTTTTGAAGCTTATCGCGTCGAAGATCAGATCTGCATATGGGAGCAGTTTTGATGCGGGCACAAAATGTAGCGCAACCAGGGGGGCGATCACGCGCGGTTGATGTAGCCATGCCACAGCAACAGGCATTGGGCAAATTTCCGTGTTATTCCCGGCATTTGTGGGCTATTGTTCACGTAGACCAGTCCCAGGCGGTCTATCCCTCGGAACGGGGGTCGGCACAATGCACGGCCCTTGAAAAAAATAGGAGTAGAGGATGTCGAGCACTAAGATCACCGTTCTTGCACTGTGCATGGTTGCGTTCGTCGCAGCTTGCGCCAAGAAAGTCGAAGAAGTTGTTTATGTCGATGAACCAACCGTCACGACAGAGCCAACCTACACCGGCAAGTACAAGTAACCATCAGGGGCGGGTGCAGGGGCCACAGGCCCGGCCCGCCCTTTTTCTGTCCGCTGACCCGGTATCGGCGGGATATGACCGACCCCATGCCGCCCGCTTTGCCACTGCCGCCGCCGACATTTATGCTGGCCGCTTACGCAATAACAACATCTGGAGACCAACATGCGGTCAGCATCTATCCTTGCAATTTTACTTGCCACCGTGGTTGCGGCCTGTGCAAAACCTGCACCAGAGCCGATGCCCGTTGAAGAGCCGCTTACGGTTGAACCAGCCGCGACCGGCAAATACAAATGAGCTAGAGGGGCGGGCCGGATCATACCGGCCTGCCCTGTTTGCCCGACTCAACGCGCGTTGCGTTTATCCGGAAGTGCCGATTGCCCCAAGACTTGGGCGCGTGGTGATGATACTCGGCGCAGATGAAACGCAAAACGCTGATGTAAGGGTGCGGACATGTTAAAGCATCGCGGCTTTCCGGGCCGCCTTCCCGGGACTGATTTTCAATTCGTTATCCGCCGGGCCAATCTGAAACGTGAAGGCGTGTCCAGGATTGTGCCGCGCGAACGATTTCGCGACCGTAAACAGGCGGATCGTAAGGCCGATGCCGGGTTTATGGCGGCGCTTTGGGCGCAGTTCGGCGAAGAGGTGTTTGAGCGCGGCAATCTGGATGCGGGCCGGTTAAGCTGGCTGTTTGGCCGCGAAGTGGTCGCCGCGACCGACCCGTTTGATCCGGCATCCTACGACGCCCTGATGCGCATTGATCTGAAACGCGCGCAGGCGTCCTTTCCCGAAATTTTTGCCGCTGATGCCCCGCCAATGGTTTGGGACGATGAGGATGACGATTAAAGCGCTTTGCGTTCATCTTGATCCGCCTTTCGCCCCAAGACCGGGGCGCTGTGCGATGTCTTGGGCGTTGGATGAAATGCAAACGGCTTTCAGCATGTTTCCGCGCAAAGGCTGGCCGCGTTGGCAGCAAGTCGCGCATCAGGTTGACCGCCCGGATTCAGGCTTTGCCATTGCGCAGGCCTTGGGCAATTCTATCCGGGTGGCCGATGCTTTGCGGGTTTGCAAAGACTGCGGGCAAGACTGTTACCCTTTCCCTTCCCCTTGGTCCGGCCCCGCAGGGGTCGGGCCCTTTTTTCGAAAACTGCTGCGCGCAATTGGGCACAGTCGTGCCATCTGCGTGAGGGGATGCTTTTTATGGTTTGATTTTGCGGAACTTGCTGTAGAATCAGCGTCAATAACAACAAACAATCGAGGCAGAATAAAAACATGCGTAAAACGTTCATCCTTCTTGCGCTTCTTACAACTTCGCTGGCTGGCTGTATGCAAGACCCGGCCAGCCGTGGCATTACCGGGGCGGTTGCCGGTGCCGCACTTGCCGATCTTACCGACAACAACGCGCTTACTGGCGCGCTTATTGGTGGTCTGGCGGGGGCAGCAACCTGCGGCGTCAACGTCGGCCTGCCGCCCTGCTATTGATTTAACATCCGCCCGAACGGCGGCAATTGCCGCGTTTCGGGCAGCCAAGACCAAAGCGCGGTCATCCGGGGATATCCCCCGGTTGGCCGCTTTTGCATTTTCATCCCCGCGCCGGAGTTGTGCCGATGTTTAAAAAGATCCTGATTGCCAATCGGGGCGAGATTGCTTGCCGTGTGATCAAAACCGCACAGCGGATGGGGATCAAAACGGTGGCGGTCTATTCTGATGCGGATCGGGGTGCGCTGCATGTGAAACTGGCGGATGAGGCGGTGCATATCGGGCCATCGCCTGCGGCGCAGTCCTATATCGTGATTGAGCGGATTATGGCGGCGGTGCGCGCCACGGGGGCCGAAGCGGTGCATCCGGGTTATGGGTTTTTGTCGGAAAACCGGCATTTCGCAGCGGCGCTTGAGGCCGCGGGTGTGGTTTTCATTGGTCCGCCAAGTGCGGCGATAGAGGCTATGGGTGATAAGATCACCTCGAAGAAAATCGCGCAAAAGGCGGGGGTTTCGACGGTTCCGGGCCATATGGGATTGATCGCAGATGCGGATGAGGCGGTGAAAATTGCCGGGGAAATCGGCTATCCGGTGATGATCAAGGCATCGGCGGGCGGCGGTGGCAAAGGCATGCGGATTGCCCATAATGACGACGAGGCGCGAGAGGGGTTTCAGTCTTCGAAAAATGAGGCGGCGGCAAGTTTTGGCGATGACCGGATATTCATTGAAAAATTCGTAACGCAGCCACGGCATATCGAAATTCAGGTGTTGGGCGATCAACACGGCAATATCGTCTATCTTCACGAACGTGAGTGCAGCATTCAACGCCGAAACCAGAAGGTGATCGAAGAAGCGCCCTCGCCGTTTCTGG
>JAYUHO010000145.1:0-5413 GCA_043766915.1 Cypionkella sp. | reverse complement strand
TGTGGCCGCTGACGTGACCGGTGACACCGAAGCGATCCTTGTGCTGGTCGAAGGCCATGCCCAAATCACCGCAGCCGGGCGCGATTGGGGGGTGATGGGCGACCGGATGGATGTTTTTGAAAAAATGCCGCCGCATTGCCTGTATGTGCCGGAGGCAAGCGATTGGCAGGCCACCGCCACCACCGTATGCACTCTGGCGGTTTGCACTGCCCCCGCCATGGGCACCTATCCCGCCGCCCGTCTTGGGCCGGATGGCATCACCCTGACGCCGCGCGGGCAGGGCACAAACACCCGCCATATCAACAACATCGCCATGGAAAACCGCGACGTGGCGGGCAGTTTGCTGGTGACCGAAGTGTTCACGCCCGCAGGGCATTGGTCATCTTACCCCAGCCACCGGCATGACGAAGATGATTTCCCCCGCATGACCTATCTGGAGGAAACCTATTACATGCGGCTGAATCCGTCACAGGGGTTTGGCATTCACCGCGTCTATACTGAAGATGGGTCGTTGGATGAAACCATGGCGGTGAAAAACCATGACGTTACGCTGGTGCCGCGTGGCCATCACCCGGTGGGGGCGCCTTATGGCTATGAGATGTATTATCTGAACGTTATGGCGGGACCCAGACGGAACTGGCGGTTTCAGAACGATCCTGATCACGACTGGATCTCCCAGCGTGATGCGCCAAAGCCCTAGACCCAGATCGACTTTCTGTCAGACCATATCCGCAATCAGGGTCAGGCGCTCACCCGGCCCCAAGGCCCGCAACTCGGCCTGCACCATATCGGCGCGCGGCAGGCGCGGGGCGATCACCGCAATGCGTCCGTCATAGCCCAACATCTGCAACCGCTGAACCAGCTCTACCGCGTCTGCGCCGCCACCAGCGCGGGTCGGCGCAAACAAGGGGCAAAGCACCAAATCCGGGTTGGCCACGGCAAGAACTCCCCCATCCAGCACCTGCAAGTGGGTGGCCACCATCGCGGGATCGTGCATCGAAAGATGGCGGACCGTCCCGGTGCCCGTATTTTGCCAGCTTTCCAGCCCAACCACCAGAACACGCTCTTGGGCGGCGTATCGAACAGGGGTGTGATGCAGCATCTTTGTCATCCCGACCAGTTTCAGTTCGTAACGTAGCAAAGCAACGCACAATCAGTGGGCGAACAGGACACCTTTGGCCTATTCATTCAGCTAATCTGGCTGCGCGCCAACAGGCAAGGGAGAACTGGCCTTGGAAAGATTTTCACGCTACCACAATGGCATGTGGGCCACAGTTGACTGTTGACAAGGGTGAAGGACGATTTTGTGATTCTGATCGGCGATATCACGGCGGTTTTGGCAGGCGTTCCAATTCCGGTTCTGTTGATCGGACGCGATGCGCGTGTTCAGGCGGCCAATGCGCTGGCGCTGCGGTTGTTTGGCCCCGCGTGTCTGGGCCGTCATCACGGCATGACGCTGCGCCAGCCCGATCTGTTGACGGCCATCGCGGCGGCACTGACCCAGGATGTGGCAGGTCGGGCACGGCTGGTGTTGCCGGGGCCCGCGCAAGACATGGTGCTTGACGTGACGATCACGCCGCTGCCCGATGGCGCGCTCTGTGCGTTCGAAGATCTGTCGGCGTTGGAACAGATGGATTTGATGCGCCGCGATTTTGTGGCCAATGTCAGCCACGAATTGCGAACACCTTTGACCGCTTTGTTGGGATTCATCGAAACCCTGCAAGGGGCTGCCAAAGACGATCCGGCGGCGCGGGTGCGGTTTTTGGGCATTATGGCCGCCGAGGCAGAACGGATGAACCGGCTGGTCGCCGATTTGTTAAACCTTAGCCGGGTTGAGGCGGATGAACGATTGCGCCCTGACGGCAGCACCGATGTGTCGTCGGTGTTGCGCGCGGTGGTGGCCACATTAAAGCCGATGGCGGATGCGGCGGGGGTGACTATTCAATCAAGTGGCGTGGATCAGCCCCATGTGCTGCGCGCTGACAGCGACCAGATCACCCAGGTGCTGTCCAATCTGATCGAAAATGCGGTGAAATATGGCAGCAAGCCGGGCGGTGTCGTGCGGGTGGTGGTGTCACAGGAAACTGGCCCGCGCGGCGCGCAGTTGCGGATGGACATCGAAGATCAGGGCGACGGCATTGACGCTGTGCATTTGCCGCGTCTGACCGAACGTTTCTACCGGGTAGATGGCCACCGGTCGCGCCAGATGGGGGGGACCGGGCTGGGCCTTGCGATTGTAAAACACATTCTGAACCGCCACCGGGGCCGATTGCTGATCCACAGCGAAAAGGGACAGGGCAGCCGATTCTCGGTGATCCTGCCGCAAGACCGCCGTTAGTCGTGCGACCAGCCGCGATATCTTTCATTCTGGCGTAAATATCCCCCCGCCGGAGGCGACTGTGCCTCCACTACGGTCTGCATCAAAGGTTAATGCGGATTATACCGTCCTTGTCATATCTCTGTTACACTGCTGTCGCAAAACTGCGGTCAAAGCGCAATAAACGAGGCAACGAAGGATGCGCCATTCGGGCCATCCTCAGACATAGACAGGAGCGTTTCATGTCGCTGACCAAAATGATCCCCACCACCTTGGCTATTCTTGCCGCGTCAACTGTCGCGGCATCCGCGCGCGATCAGTTGCAGATCGCAGGGTCGTCCACCGTGTTGCCCTATGCCACCATCGTGGCCGAAGCTTTTGGTGAAAACACCGATTTTAACACGCCGGTCGTCGAAGGTGGCGGTTCGGGTGCTGGCCGCAAGAAATTGTGCGAAGGCGTCGGCGAAGCGACCATCGACATCGCCAACTCGTCCTCTCGCATCAAGCAATCTGACATTGACCTGTGCGCCACCAATGGCGTGACCGAAATCATGGAAGTGCGCATCGGCTTTGACGGCATCGTGTTTGCATCCGACATCGCGGGCGCTGACTTTGCTTTGACCCCGACCGATGTTTGGGGCGCTTTGGCGGCCAATACGGTGAAAGACGGCGCGATGGTTCCGAACGCGGCAAAAACCTGGGCCGATGTGAACCCGGCTTTGCCCGCACAAGACATTATGGTTTTCGTTCCCGGCACCAAGCATGGCACGCGCGAAGTGTTCGATATCAAGTTGCTGGAAGAAGGCTGCAAGGCTGCCGGTGCCTATGATCTGATGCTGACCGCCTCGACCGGTGCAGATGAGGATGCCAAAAAGAAAGAAGCGACCGACGGCTGCCATGCCTTGCGCACCGATGGTGCGTCGATTGATATCGACGGTGACTACACCGAAACCCTGTCGCGCATCGCAGCCAACAAGGCCGCCATCGGCGTGTTTGGTCTTTCGTTCTACGAAAACAACACCGACAAGCTGAAAGTGGCGACGATCAACGGTATCGTGCCAACGGTAGACTCGATTTCCAAGGGGGAATACCCCGTGTCGCGCCCGCTGTATTTCTACGTCAAGAAGGCCCATATTGGCGTGATCCCCGGTTTGCAGGAATACATCGACTTCTTCGTGTCTGATGATATGGCAGGCCCAGATGGCGCGTTGGCAGACTACGGACTGGTGCCCGATCCGATGCTGGCTGAAACACAGGCGGCGGTTGCTGCGGGAACTGTGATGGGGCCGTTGGAATAAATCAGGCCGACCGAACTAGGGCGCGGGATGCTTGCCCCGCGCCCTTTGCTTGCTGCTCACCCTTAGTCCGGATACCCTATGAGCACCACCTTTCTAAGTATCACCCTGATCGTGCTGGCGGCTGCGGGGTATTGGTTTGGCCGCGCGCGCGCGCTGGCTGTGGTGAATGGCGATATCCGCAAACTGCATTCCCTGCCTGCGTTTTATGGACGCATCACCGCGCTGATGTCGGCGGTTCCGGCGTTTGGGTTGATCGTTATCTGGCTGTTGGCGCAATCCAGCTTCATCGACAGCCGGGCCGCTGCGCTGATCCAGGTCTCTGAAATTCCCGATGGCAGCTCATCCGCGTTGGTGATGGCCGATGTGCGCCGGGTTGCGGCGGGGTTGGATAAACTGGCGGCGTCCGGCACCACTCTGACGCCATTGCTGGCCAGTCCTGCGGCTTTGAAAGCCGCGCTGAATGCGGCAGGTATCGTGTTGGAAACCGAACCCACGCCATCAACGCTTGCAGCCGCCCAGACCGCGCGCGCCCTGCAGGCCAGTTCCCGGTTCTGGATGACCGTTGCCGCCCTTGCCTTGGCCGCCCTTGGCCTGTTGATCGCCTATCGCCGCATCTCGCCGCATTACCGGGCCCGCGCGGCAGTAGAACGGTTTGTGATGGTGCTGCTGATTGCCTCGTCGCTGATTGCTGTGCTGACAACCGCCGGGATCGTCGCATCACTTTTGATCGAAAGCATTCATTTCTTTCAACTTTATCCGGCGTCCGAATTCTTCTTTTCCACCACATGGAACCCAAAATTTGGCGGTGGGTCCAGCCTCGGCATCTGGCCCCTGATCTGGGGCACGCTTTATGTTTCGGTCATCGCCTTGATCGTAGCCGTGCCGATCGGCCTGATGTCCGCGATTTACCTTGCTGAATATGCCTCACGCACCACGCGGGCCTGGGTGAAACCAGCCATCGAAATTCTGGCAGGCATCCCGACGATTGTTTATGGCCTGTTCGCCCTTGTGACCGTCGGCCCGCTGCTGCGCGATTACTTTGCCCAGCCGTTGGGATTGGGTGACAGTTCTTCGTCGGTTATGACAGCCGGACTTGTGATGGGCATTATGGTGATCCCGTTCATCTCGTCGCTGTCTGACGATATCATCAACGCCGTGCCGCAATCGCTGCGGGATGGTTCCTTGGCGGTTGGTGCCACATCTTCGGAAACGGTGCGCAAAGTGGTGTTGCCCGCCGCTTTGCCCGGCATTGTTGGCGCGATCCTGCTGGCTGCCAGCCGTGCAATTGGCGAGACGATGATCGTGGTGATGGGGGCAGGAGCGGCGGCAAAACTGTCGTTGAACCCGTTTGAAGCGATGACAACGGTCACCGTTAAGATTGTCAGCCAGCTGACCGGAGACACCGAATTCGCCAGCCCCGAAACGTTGGTGGCTTTTGCGCTGGGGCTGACGCTGTTTACCCTGACGCTGATCCTGAACATCGTTGCCTTGATCATTGTGCGCAAATACCGGGAGCAATACGAATGAGCCGCCCTTCGCTGTTCACCCAAGACCCGCGCACCAAAGCCCGCAACGCCGCCGAGAAACGCTTCCGCGCCTATGGCTTGGCCGCGATCACCGCAGCCCTTCTGGCGCTGGTCTGGCTGTTGATTTCGATCTTTAGCAATGGCTTGCCTGCGTTCAAGCAAACCTTTCTGACCTTTCCGGTGACACTGGACGCTGCCGTTCTGGACAAATCCGGCACCCTTGATCCGGCCGTGATGGCCAAGGTCACCACCATTGGCTATGCCAAACAACT
>JAYUHO010000144.1:0-14380 GCA_043766915.1 Cypionkella sp. | reverse complement strand
GGAAACCCAAACGGCGCGGTCAAATAAATGCCGTTGATTGGGGGGAATACTTCGGCAAGACCGCCTTCATACACGAATGATTTGCGATTGGGCTTTCTTGGAGGATTTGATACGCGTCAAATCAGGCCGCTTCTGCCTGCCCCGGGCAGGCGCGATTCTCGCTCCAGCCTAGACAGGCGCGGACAGATTACAGACGCTGGTTTGTTGCACCCCATCCCTTGCCCAGCGGCCGTTGGCCTTATGGGCAACGAAACCGACAGACCTTCCGCCGGAAGGTCTGTCAGACGGTTTCGAAGGCAAGCCTTACCCTGCTTTAGCGCCGCGCCGCCCGCGCAAAAACAGATAAAGCGGCAACGCGCAACTGACGCCAATGCCGAAAATCGCCGGGATGCAGATCAGGTTGATCCATGCCTTACGCCGCATGGTTTCAGCAACAATCCAAACCGTCAACGCAATCGCCGAGATTGTCAGATCCCAGACCAACCCGGTGGTGGACGCATTGACATACCACGCATCAATCATGCCCGAAAACCCGGTACCAGTTGCGCGCAGATAGGTGACGAACCAATACATCGGATGGATCGAGCCCCAAACGGCAAGGGCCAGATAAATCAGCCGAAGCGGTGATATTACTGGATGGTGACGCCGACTGCTGCCTCACCGCTGACCGCCACTCCGGGCTTTGGCGTAGGGCGGTTCGGGGCTCCATCTGCACCGCAGGCGGTCAGGGCGAACAAGGCAACAAGGGACAGGTATTTCATGCTAATCCTTAAGGTGTAACGATAATCGTGCCGCCATCCGGCCCGTTGTTTGTGATGTACGGCACTGCTGCAATACCTTTTCTGCCGATTGGAATACCTGCGTTCAGCCGTGGCTTAGCGCGGGCGGTCAGGGATGAAATGGCATGGCACAACACGTGGGTCAGATGTGGTCCGATGATTGACTTGCGCAAGCTGCCCTAGCCCAGAATGGTTTTCCACCGGGCCACCTGTTCGGCCACACGGATCGGCGATGTTCCGCCATAAGACGTGCGGCTACGCACCGAATTTTGCACGCCCAGCACGGAATAGACCTGAGGCGTGATGCCATCATGCGCCGATTTCATTTCGGTGATTGTCAGATCGGGCAGATCGCAGCCCTTGGCTTCGGCCAGTGCCACCAACGTGCCCGTGACATGATGTGCCTCACGAAACGGCAAGTTCAAACTGCGCACCAGCCAGTCAGCCAGATCGGTGGCGGTGGAAAACCCCGATGCGGCGGAGGTTTCCAGCACCGCGCGGTTGGCCGTCATATCCGACACCATTCCTGTCATCGCAGCCAAGGCCAGCATCAGCGTATCGGCGGCGTCAAACACCTGTTCTTTGTCTTCTTGCATATCCTTGGAATAGGTCAGCGCCAGACCCTTCATAATGGTGAACAGCGCCACTGTGGCCCCCAAGATGCGGCCCAGTTTGGCGCGCAACAGTTCGGCGGCATCGGGGTTTTTCTTTTGCGGCATGATAGAGCTGCCCGTCGTCCAGCGATCCGACAGTTTGACAAAGCGGAACTGCGCAGAGGACCAGATCACCAGTTCTTCGGCAAAGCGCGACAGGTGCATCGCACAGATGCTGGACGCTGACAGAAATTCCAGCGCGAAATCGCGGTCAGATACTGAATCCAGCGAATTGGCGGTGGGCCGGTCGAACCCCAGGGCAGCGGCGGTCATATGCCGGTCTATCGGAAACGACGTGCCCGCCAGGGCGGCAGCCCCCAACGGGCATTCATTCATCCGTGCGCGGGCATCCGTAAACCGCGATTTATCCCGCGCCAGCATTTCCACATAGGCCAGCATGTGATGGCCCCAGGTGACCGGCTGGGCGGTTTGCAGATGGGTAAAGCCGGGCATCACCCAATCAGCGCCGGCATCCGCCTGGGCCACAAACGCGCGCATCAACGCATCCAACCCCAAGATGGCCGCATCGCATTGATCGCGGACCCACAGCCGGAAATCGACCGCCACCTGATCATTGCGCGACCGCGCTGTGTGCAGCCGCCCCGCCACAGGGCCGATCAGATCTTTCAGCCGGGATTCCACATTCATGTGAATATCTTCGAGATCGGTGCGGAAATTGAAATTTCCGGCCTCTATTTCTGACAACACCGTGAGCAGGCCTTCCCCAATGGAGGCTGCATCCTTATCAGTCAGGATACCTGTTGCCGCCAACATGGCGGCATGGGCGCGCGAGCCTGCGATGTCTTGCGCATAAAGCCGCTGATCAAAGCCGATTGAGGCATTGATCGCCGTCATGATGGCGTCTGGACCGCTGGCAAAACGCCCGCCCCACATGGCATTGGCGGCGGTGGCGGGAACGGCGGGTTTGGTCATGGGAAGGGCCTGAATGATGATGCGGATGATGCTGTTGGCAGTTGCTTATACGGCCCTTGCGTTTGGTGCAAATGCTGCGCCCCTGGATGGGTTGCTGGTGGGCGATATGAAAAGGCTGGCGGTGCATGCAGCACCCGTTGCTGTGCCCGAGGCGGTGTTGCTGGATGCCAAGGATGCCGAGACATCGCTAAGTGCGTTTCGCGGCCAATGGGTGGTGCTGAATTTCTGGGCGACATGGTGCGCGCCCTGCCGGGTTGAAATGCCGTCGCTGGACCGGTTGCAAGCTGCGATGCCCGCGCTGCGCGTGGTGCCGCTCGCGACGGGGCGCAATGGGGTGGAGCAGATTGTAAAGTTCAATACCGAGGCAGGCATCGTCAATCTTGGCATTCTGCGCGACCCGAAATCACGTCTGGCAAGTCAGATGGGGGTGTTGGGCCTGCCGGTCACGGTGATCATCAATCCCGACGGCATGGAAGTTGCACGGTTGATTGGCGACGCCGAATGGGATTCTGCGGCAGCACAAGCGGTGCTGGCGGCGATGATGGCCCCCTAGGGCTGTTCCTCCATCCGCCCATGCCAATCACATGTCACCAGATGATCATTCACCAGCCCTGCCGCCTGCATGAAGGCATAGCTGATGGTGGGGCCGCAGAATTTGAAGCCTTCGGATTTCAGGGCTTTTGACAGTTTGATTGAAAGCTCGGTCTGGGCTTGCGCCTCGGTTGGCGATGCCAATTGATTGGTGATCGGCACGCCGCCGACATGGTTCCAGATGAAGGCTGAAAATCCGATGCTGGCCTCAATCCGCAGATAGGCCTTCGCGCCAGCAATCGTCGCCTCGATCTTGCTGCGGTGGCGGATGATGCCGGGGTCGGCCAGCAGGCGCAGCACGTCGACTTCGCCCCATTCGGCGATGATTTCCGGGTGAAAGCCCGCGAAAGCGGCGCGAAACGTCTCTCGTTTGCGTAAAATGGTGATCCAGGTCAGCCCCGCCTGAAAGCCTTCCAGCATCAGGCATTCCCACAAACTGCGCGGATCACGCAGCGGGCGGCCCCATTCGGTATCGTGGTAAAGCACATACAGCGGATCAGTGCCGCACCAGCCACAGCGCGAGGGGGTGTCCATCGGGGCTGCCTTCCTTGGATAATTGTCGACAATTGCAATTGTTTACCGGGCTTTTACCGCTGTGGCCACAAGCTGTTCGCAGGTCCGGCGCCAAAAGCCCGGCCTTTGGACAAAGGGTTGCGCGATGATACCGATACGCAAAAAGCCAAAACTGGACGCGCGGGCGGGACAGGCCAGCCCTTTGGGGGTTGCCATTTCGCAGGGGGATCGCGCGACGATGGCAATGGTGCGCGCGGCGATTGATGCCAGGCAACTGCGACTGGCCTATCAGCCGGTGGTTCTGGCGCGGGATCCGGATCGCGTGGCGTTTCACGAAGGGTTGATCCGGGTGCTGGACCCTACCGGTCGGGTCATTCCGGCGCGGGACTTCATGGCAACGGTGGAAAGCCACGAATTGGGCCGCGAAATTGACTGCACGGCGCTGGAGTTGGGGTTGGCGGCACTGGCGCGCAATCCCGGTCTGCGGATTTCGATCAATATGTCAGCGCGGTCTATCGGATACCCGCGCTTTATGACTGTGATGCGGCGCGGACTGTCCGTTGCCCCCACGCTGGGTGAGCGGTTGATTTTGGAAATCACCGAAAGCTCGGCCATGCTGGTGCCGGAAATAGTCATCGCCTTCATGGATGAATTGCAGCGGGACGGCATCGCTTTTGCCTTGGACGATTTCGGATCAGGTGCGTTGGCGATCCGGTATTTCAAGGATTTCTTCTTTGATATCGTCAAGATAGACGGCCAGTTCATCCGCAACCTGCACAATGACGCGGGCAACAGGGCGGTTACGTCGGCGTTGGTGTCGATTGGCAAAACCTTTGAGATGTTCACCGTCGCTGTCTCGGTTGAGGCCGTCGAAGAGGCCGAACTGCTGCGCGGTTTGGGGGTGGATTGTATGCAAGGCTATCTTTTTGGCGCACCGACGATGAAACCCAAGTTTGATCCCCAAAAGCTGCGGAAATCGGCTTGAACCGGCGGCAGTGTCTTGAAATGTTGCTGGTTTTGCCGTCGGGAAACTTGCGTTTGACCGATGCTCGGCCTAGGGAATAATGAGAGGCGGCGCAATTTCGCGGCTTTGTCAGAACACCTCGGGGAAAAGAGCAAACAGATGACCAATGTTGTAATCGTATCCGCCGCGCGCACCGCCGTTGGCAGCTTTAATGGCGCGTTCGCTGCCACACCCGCCCATGATCTGGGCGCTGCGATGATCGAGGCGGTGGTTGCCCGGGCAGGGATAGACAAGGCAGACGTCTCGGAAACCATTCTGGGGCAGGTTTTGACGGCGGGTCAGGGCCAAAACCCCGCCCGTCAGGCGCATATCAAGGCCGGATTGGCCAAAGAGGCCTCGGCCTGGTCTTTAAATCAGGTCTGCGGATCGGGACTGCGGGCCGTGGCGCTGGGCGCGATGCATGTGCAACTGGGCGATGCGGCGATTGTGGTGGCGGGGGGGCAGGAAAACATGTCGCTGTCGCCGCATGTGGCGCATCTGCGCGCGGGCCAGAAGATGGGCGATCTGAACTTTATCGACAGCATGATCCGCGATGGGCTGTGGGATGCGTTCAACAACTATCACATGGGGCAGACGGCGGAAAACGTCGCCAGTCAGTGGCAGATCAGCCGTGAGGCGCAAGACGCATTCGCGCTGGCCAGCCAGAACAAGGCCGAAGCCGCGCAAAAGGCCGGGAAATTCGCGGATGAGATTATTCCCTTCCTGATCAAGACCCGCAAAGGCGATGTGACGGTTGATCAGGATGAATATATCCGCCACGGTGCCACGCTTGAGATGATGCAAAAACTGCGCCCGGCTTTTACCAAAGAGGGGTCCGTGACGGCAGGCAATGCAAGTGGGCTGAACGATGGCGCCGCAGGCGTGCTTTTGATGAGTGCGGACGACGCCGCGCGCCGGGGTCTGACGCCCTTGGTGCGGATCGCGTCTTATGCCACGGCGGGGCTGGACCCGTCGATCATGGGGGTAGGCCCGATCCATGCCAGCCGCAAGGCGCTGGACAAAGCGGGCTGGAAGGTTGGCGATCTTGATCTGGTCGAAGCGAACGAAGCCTTTGCGGCGCAGGCTTGTGCTGTGAACAAAGACATGGGCTGGGATCCGGCGATTGTGAACGTCAACGGCGGGGCGATTGCCATTGGCCATCCGATTGGCGCATCAGGCGCGCGGATTTTGAACACGCTGATCTTTGAAATGGGCCGTCGCGGGGCCAAAAAGGGCTTGGCGACCCTGTGCATTGGCGGTGGCATGGGCGTGGCGATGTGTCTTGAGCGCGACTAAGACGTAGCGGTAAACGCGGCGTGGGGCGCAATATTATTGCGCCCCTTGGCGTGTCTGGGTAACATGATTTCAAATCAATGCGAATAGGGAGGAATAACATGTCGAAAGTTGCACTGGTGACGGGCGGGTCACGCGGGATTGGGGCGGCGGTTTCGGTGGCGTTAAAAGCGGCGGGCTATACCGTTGCAGCCAATTATGCAGGCAATGATGAAGCGGCTGCGGCGTTCACCAAAGCAACCGGCATTCCCACCTATAAATGGTCGGTCGCCGAATATGACGCCTGCGTGGCGGGCGTGGCGCAAGTGCAGGCCGATCTGGGACCGATTGCAGTGTTGGTAAACAACGCAGGCATCACCCGCGATGCGATGTTTCACCGCATGACTCCGACGCTGTGGAAAGAGGTGATTGATACCAATTTGAACGGCCTGTTCAACATGACCCACCCTGTCTGGACGGGGATGCGCGACCGCAAGTTTGGCCGGGTGATCAACATTTCCTCGATCAACGGGCAAAAGGGGCAAATGGGGCAGGTCAATTACTCGGCTGCGAAATCCGGCGATCTGGGTTTTACCAAAGCGCTGGCAGCCGAAGGTGCCCGTGCTGGAATCACAGTGAATGCAATCTGCCCGGGCTATATCGCCACCGATATGGTTAAGGCGGTCGAAGAAAAGGTGATGGCTGCAATCGTCGGCCAAATCCCGGTGGGCCGCCTTGGCGAACCTGAAGAAATCGCCCGCTGCGTGGTGTTTTTGGCCGCCGATGACGCAGGTTTCATCACCGGGGCGACGCTGACGGCAAATGGCGGGCAATACATGATCTGATCGGTGCCTGATTTTGAACAGGAGATGACTTTGGGTGAGACGTCACAACCCATCCTGAAGCTTGCAAAACAGCAAACATCGTTTGATCTGAAGAATGCGATGGCCTGGGTCACCCGCAGGACCGGGAAAAGCGGGCTGCGGCAGGTCATCGAGATTGGTCGGCTTGCGCTTGGGCGGCAGAAACTGTCGCCTGAGGACTACTACCTGTCGGCGCTGTGGCGGCCTGAACTAAGCGCAGCAGACAAGGCCGCATTTCTGTCGCCGGCCACAAGCTGGGCGCTGAACAAGCGGCTGTCGCCGGTCACCGAGTTCAGTCTGCACGGGTTGGCCCGCAACAAGATTCTGACCGGCCTTGTTCTGCGCGCAGCCGGGTTTCCGACGATGGTGCCGCTGGCGGTATTCGGCGGCCAGTTTGCGGTGCCGGGGGCGGCCCATTTGCGAACGGCCGCCGACATTGCGGATTGGCTGCGCCGGGATGGCCAGCTTCCGGTGTTCGGCAAGCCGATCAACGCGTCTTTGTCGCTTGGTACGGCGAGTTACATGAGCCTGACAGCAGACCGGAATTCGGTGGTGTTGGGAAATGGCACGATCGTGACGCTGGCCGCGATCACGGCGGAAATTGCCGCATATTTCCCGGCGGGTTATATGTTTGAGCCGCTGATCCGCCAGCACCCGGCCGTTGAGGCCATTGCGGGCAAGGCGGTTGGTGCGTTGCGGGTGGTCACGCTGCGCGGGCCGGACGGGCCAGAGGTGCTGTACACTGCGCAGCGGTTGCCGGGACTGGGGGCAATGATGGATGCGCTTACCTCCAGCCCATACACCACGGCTTTGGTTGACCAAGCGACAGGTCGGATCATTCGGGCGCAAAGTATCTTTTCGATGAATATCAAACCACTTGAGGCCTCTTTGGTAACCGGGGTGCGTTTCGATGCCGTGGAGTTGCCATTCATTGCCGAAGCGGTCGCGATGTCGCTCGACGTGCACAGGATGTTTGGTAGCCCCGGCATTTTGGGCTTTGACATTGCGCTGACGACGACGGGGGGGGTGATCAATGAAGTGAATTCAAACCCGTTTCATTCGACCTATCAGCACGGTGCCGATCGCGGCCTGATGAACCCAGAGTTCCGCCCTCGCATTGAAGCGGCAATCACGGTGACCGAGGCTGAAAAAAACGCGATCTTGGGTTCACCGAGGCGCGCGCGGGCATCACGGTAAACGCCATTTGCCCCGGCAATATCGGCACCGAAATGGTGCGGGCGATTGACGATAAAGTGCTGAACGAACGGATTATTCTGTTGATCCCGGTGGGTCGTCTTGGCGAACCTGTAGAAATCGCCCACTGCGCGGTGTTTTTAGCCGCCGATGACGCGGGTTTCATCACCGGGGCGACGCTTACGGCAAATGGCGGGCAATACATGGTGTGAAACCAATGATGTGCGGGCGTGGCCAGATTGGGGCGCGCCCGCAATCCTTTGACATTGCCTTTCTGCGGCTTGCTTGGCAAAGCTTGGTGCAATTGCTGGGGATGCGCGCCGATGACAAATCAGTCGACACCGTCGATTATTGTGACACGCCTGCCGGATCAACATGTGCCGATGGGCCCCGCCCTGGCCTGGGCGGCCAAAGCCCGTGGCATTTCCCGGTGGCGCATTGCGCTTGATATCATCCGCCGGATGTTTGGCCGCCAAAAGCTGCTGCCGGATGAGTATTTCATTCTTGGCCTGCACCGCCCCGAAATGACCGACCTCGAACGCAGCGCGTTTCTGGGCGGCAGGGCCGTTACGGCGATGAACAAAGCCTTGGTTGGCGATCCGAAAACCAGCAATTCACGGTTGATGGATAACAAGCTGAAAATGGCGATGGTGCTGGAACGGGCAGGCCTGCCCACCACCGAAATCCGTGCGGTTTATGTGCCGCAAGGCAGGCCGGGGCCATGGCCAGTGTTGCGCAGTGCCGCCGAGATTGCCGCATATCTGATGACGCCGGGAAGCCTGCCGTTGTTTGGCAAACCGGTGTATGGTTCGCGCAGCGTTGGCGTGCTGTCTTTGATCGCCGCCCACGGGACCGACGAGATCGAATTGGGCGATGGTCGCCGTGTCTCTGCACAGGCATTGGCGCAAGAGCTGGTCGCCAACTTTGCGACCGGATACATGTTTCAGGAATTGCTGCGGCCGCATCCAGACCTTGAAAAGATCACGGGCCCCGCCATAGGCTCGCTTCGAGTCTATTCTCTGTGGGAAAACGGCGCGCCGGTGCCGCTTTATCTGATGCTGCGGCTGCCCGCAGCGGGGGCGATGGCGGATGATCTGTCGGCAAGTGCGCAAAGTGCTTCGACAAATGTCGATATGGTAACCGGGCGCATCACGCGGGCGCATGCGGCCCAAAATCTGGGCGGAAAAGTGATGGAGTTGACGCCGGTAACCGGCATCCCCGTGGTTGGACAGCCAGTGCCGGATTTGCCCCAAGCCTTGCGTATCGCCGCCATGGCCCATCAGATGTTCTATGAGAACGGCGTGATCGGCTTCGATGTTGCGCTGACCAACCGTGGCCCGGTGATCAACGAATTGAACCCTAACCCGCTGCAGGGCCTTCACCAACGTGCCAGCGGTAAGGGTATTTTGACCGACGTCTTCAGGCCAAGGTTGAAGGCTGCATTAATTGGTAAAGGCGTGACGGGCCGCAAGTTGAAGAAGATCGTCGGTTAAAAACAAAGTCACTCAGGAGAACACGCCGTGGCTGCAGACCCCGCACCGCCCCAATCGCCAGTGTCGGCATATCATAAGACGGAAATGACAATGCCCAAGATTGACATTCTGGCGCGGTTTACGACGGCAAAACGGCTGCCGGGGGCAAAGATCTTGCAGTATGGTGCGGCGGTGGGCATCGCCGATGTTGGGAAGGCCAAGGAAAAATGACCAAAGGTATCACGAACACAGCCGGGGCCGCTGCACCGGTCCTACAATTGGACTCTGTGGCACAGATGCCCGCCGATCAATCCATTCTTGCAAGCATCGGGTCTGACCGCCGTTTTGATATTGGCCAGGCGCTGCGCTGGGCGGCGGCGGCGCGAAAAATTTCAATGGCGCGGTTGGCATTCGATATTATGCGTCGGCAAATCGGGCGGCAAAAACTGACGACGGCGGATTATTTTCATTTTGGGCTGCATCTGGAGCGCTTTACCAACACCAGTCGCGCCAAATTCCTGGGAAATGCGGCAACGTTGAAGCTGAACAAATCGTTGTCAGACCCGGGCGTGGTTCAGGTTTGGCGCAATAAGGTTTCGACAGCGGTGGCGCTGGAGCAGGCCGGCCTGCCAACGCCGCCGATCCGGGCCGTGTTTCAACTGACTGGCGAACGGCGCCCCTATCATCATCTGGATACGCTGCAGGCGCTGACAGACTATCTGGCCAAAGAGGCTGCCCTGCCGTTTTTTGGCAAGCCTGTTGACGGGGCGGAAGGCAAAGGGGCCGCCAGCATTGTGGCACGCGATGGGCATGAGCGGGTAGTCTTGGGTGATGGCCGGGTGGTTAAGGTCGCGGCGCTGGCGCAGGAAATCGCGCACCGCTACCCACAGGGCTATATATTTCAGGATAAACTGCGCCAGCACCCGGATTTGGTCGCCCTGGCGGGAGAGGTGATGTGTTCGCTGCGGGTGATGTCGATCTGGGTGGGGGGCACATTTGTCCCGATGTATTCGGTGATGCGTTTGCCTGCACCGGGTGCCATGCTGGATATCTCGTGGAACAGCACAGCGTCGATTGATATGACCACCGGCCGGATCACACGCACGCAAGACGGTCGGCGATTGGGAGGGCACGGTTTGGAAAAGTCGCATGTCACGGGCGCCGCGCTGATTGGGGTGCAATTGCCATTCTGGCCGCAGGTCATGGCGCTGACCGGGCAGGCGCATGCCCTGTTTCCACAACAAGGGGTGCTTGGCATTGACATCGCGTTGACCGAAGACGGGCCGATGATTGTCGAGTTGAATTCCAATCCCGGACACGGCGGCTATCATCAAACCCATGATGAGGGTATTCTGAACACCGCATTCCGCGACTTGTTCACGGCCGCCTTGGCTGAGCGTGGGATCACCGGACGGCGCGCCCGGATGGTATTGCCATGACCCGCCAAAAGGCCACACTGATTGGCTTTACTGCCGTGCTGCAATGGGCGTTGCTGGCGCTGTTTACCATTGGGTCGGCCCCGGTGCCGCCCTTGTTGCTGAACGCGATGTGCTTTGGCATCGGCGGGATGATCGGGGTGATCTGGACGGTGGCGAACGGGCGGGTCCATGTGCTGCGAGCCGTGTCTTGGAAGACATATGCCTTTGGCACGATTGGGTTATTTGGGGCACATTTTCTTTATTTCACCGCGTTTCGGATGGCCCCAATGGCTGAAACCGGGTTGATTGCCTATCTTTGGCCGCTGATCATCGTGGTGGTGTCGGGGTTTTTGCCCAATGAACGGGTGCGTCCTTTGCATGTGTTGGGGGCATTTGTCGCCTTTGCCGGGGCGGCTCTCATTGTTTTGCGCAGCGGGCTGTCGCTGGAGGTAAGTGCCTTGCCCGGCTTTGCCGTGGCCTTTGCGTTTGCGTTGACATGGGCCAGCTATTCGGTTTTATCGCGCCGGTTGGGCGATGTTCCAACCGAAGCGGTTACGGTGTTCTGCCTTGCCGCTGCGATGTTGTCGGGGCTGTCGCATCTGGCGATTGAGACAACCGCCTGGCCGCAATCGGCGCTGGGTTGGGCATCGGTGGTGGCCTTGGGGGTGGGGCCGGTTGGCATCGCGTTTTTCAACTGGGATATCGGGATGAAAAAAGGCGATGTTCAACTGCTGGGCGTTGCGTCTTACGCGGCACCGCTGTTGTCAACCATGGCTTTGATTTTGGTGGGTGTGACCCAGGCCACGCCTGTGCTGCTGTTGGCGGCTGTGTTGATCGCTGGCGGGGCAGGTCTGGCCGCCCGCGCCAGCCTTAAATCAATCAGGCCTGCGACAGACGGCTGATTTCTTCTTTCAGCTTCAGCTTCTGGCGTTTCAGATCGGTGATGTGCAGGTCATCAATGGCGGGGCTGCGTTGTGCCTTTTCCACGGTGTCAGAGAGATGTTCGTGCTTCTTTTTCAATTCGGCGATATGGGAAGCGACGGTCATTCAAGTCCTCCTTGTGATGGGTCCGATGGTTTGATTGCACCACAGAACCTGAGTCGTGTCACGAAATCTTCACAACCGCAGGCCGCCAAATCCGTCAAATACAGCGGAATTCTTCCGACAGGTCACCGCCCTGCCGCAAAACGGCATGCGCGCGGGCAGTATAGCTTTCGCGGTCACCCTCATGGGCTGTGCCGTCGTGCAGCACCAGCGGGGCCAAAAGCCGAAAAGCCGCACGTCCGGTCTTGCGGGCGCGCAGGATAATCCGCAGCGCAGAGCGGCCCTGACGGGCGGCCAGCGGCAAAACCGAAGCCGATCCCAACCGCGGGCCCATCGCGGACAGCACCTGCGGCAGCCCGTCCGCCCCACAGATCAGGGTCAGCCACCCGCCGGGCACCAACCGCTTGGCCGCCGCCGTTACCCAATCGCCCAACGGGGTGTCGACCCGCAAGGCAGTGTCGCGCGACAGATTGGGCGATGGGGTGCCGGATTGGGCGTAGTAGGGCGGGTTGGCAATCACATGATCAAAGTCCTGTCGCAGGGATTTCGGCATCAGCCCCAGATCGCCGCAATCAACTTGCATCGCAAAGCCGTTCTCGGCGGCGTTGCGGCGGGCAAGATCGGCGATGTCAGGCTGCAATTCCAGCCCAAACAATCGCAGGTCCGGCACCCGGGCCGCCAAGCATAAGCTGGCCGCACCGACCCCACATCCAAGGTCAAGCACGGATTGGCCAGGATGCGCCGGGCAGGCGGCAGCCAGCAACACCGGATCGGTGGCCGCGCGGTAGCCCTTGCGCGGTTGCCACAAATACAGCTTGCCCCCCAGAAAGGCATCATGGGTTAGGTCGTCCATTCACAGCCCATCCGGGATATCATTGTCGGTCATCACCGCGCGGGCGATAAAGTGATCCCGGTCAGCCACCATCAGGCGGCGCGGCAATATGCCAAGACCCCCTTCAAGCGCGCTCATGTGGACGTCCATCACAAAGCTGTCTATACCCTCGCCAGCAAGAAGCATCCGCGCAAACGCGATCACAGTCGGGTCGTTGGTGCGCAGCAAAAGCTTCATTGCCATGGTTTAGCCGGGACTTTGCCCCGGTATCAAGACCGGATAGGTTTGGGGATGGATTTGGACAACACCGCACAAAGACCGCATGATCTGCTGGCCGATTATCTGGCTGCAGATATGGCGGCGGTGAATGTGCTGATCCGGGCGCGGATGGCGTCGGAACACGCGCCCCGTATTCCGCAGGTGACCGCCCATCTGGTCGAAGCGGGCGGCAAACGGTTGCGCCCGATGCTGACTTTGGCCGCGGCGCGGCTGTGCGGATACACCGGCCCGTTCCATATTCATCTGGCGGCAACGGTTGAATTTATTCACACCGCCACATTGCTACATGACGATGTGGTGGACGAATCCGCCCGGCGTCGGGGACGGCCCACGGCGAACCTGCTGTGGGATAACAAATCGTCGGTTTTGGTCGGCGACTATCTGTTTTCGCGGTCATTTCAGTTGATGGTGGAAACCGGATCGTTGCGGGTGCTGGATATTCTGGCCAACGCCTCGGCCACCATTGCCGAAGGCGAAGTTTTGCAGCTGACAGCGGCTCAGGATCTGGCAACGACCGAAGCCATTTATCTGCAAGTTGTTCGCGGCAAGACGGCTGCGCTGTTTTCGGCAGCGACCGAAGTGGGCGGGGTGATTGCAGGCGCGCCCGAAGATCAGGTGCGCGCGCTGTTCACCTATGGCGATGCGCTGGGCGTGGCGTTTCAGATTGTTGATGATCTCTTGGATTATGGCGGATCAGCCGCAGTGATCGGTAAAAACACCGGCGATGATTTCCGCGAACGGAAACTGACCTTGCCGGTGATCAAGGCCGTGGCATTGGCTGATGCGCAAGAACGCGCGTTTTGGGTGCGGGTGATCGAAAAGGGCCAGCAGGACGAGTCCGATCTGGCCCACGCGATGGCAATCATGGCGCGTCACGGCACGATGAACGCCGCGCGCGATGAGGCGCTGGCCTGGGCCGACAAGGCGCGGGCGGCACTGGCGATGTTGCCCGACCATCCGCTGCGCAATATGCTGGATGATCTGGCGACGTATGTGGTGGCCCGGATCAGCTGAGCACTGGCGCGCTGCGCACCCACCAGTCTGGCTGTGCGGCGGCGATGGTTTGGGCAGCCTTGGCAGACTCTGCCTGGGTGGAAAACAACCCAAAACAGGTGGCCCCAGACCCCGACATGCGCGCCAGATGACAACCGGGATGCGCAGACAATGCTTTTAAAACTGCCCCAATCACGGGAACAAGCGCTAGTGCCGGGGCTTGAAGATCATTTCGTTGATAGGCCAACCATTCCGCCAGATCATGCGCCAAGGCAAAGGTTGGGATATCCGGAAAGGCAGAATTATCTTTGTACACCAAAGCCTTGAAAACATCCGGAGTGGAAACAGCCACGCCGGGGTTGATCAATACCAGATGACATTCGGGCAGGGGGCGCACAGGTGACAATTTCTCGCCGATACCTTGCATGCGCTTTGGTGCGCTGCTCAGGCAGGCGGGCACATCGGCCCCGAGGTCAAGAACCGACGGCGGCACAGGTCTGGCCCACAACCGCGACAATGCGCGCAGGGTGGCGGCGGCATC
>JAYUHO010000143.1:0-5493 GCA_043766915.1 Cypionkella sp. | reverse complement strand
GGGCAGTATCTGTGGCATATGGAATATGTCCGCCAGGTGCTGGCGCGCGATGGATTGCACCCACGCGCGGCCCTGTCGCTGATGATTTTGGAAGACGGCCCGTTGTTCATTGCCGACACGCAGGTCAACGCGGTGCCCACGGCGGAACAGATAGCCGAAACCGTGATCGGGGCGGTGCGGCATGCCAAACGCTTTGGCGTGGTTCCGAAAGTGGCCTTATGTTCACATTCCAGCTTTGGCAATCTGGACAGCGATTCCGGTCGTCGGATGCGCGCAGCCCTGGAAATTCTGGACGCGCTTGAGGTGGACTTTATCTATGAGGGCGAAATGAACGCCGATGCCGCATTGGACCCCGATCTGCGGGCGCGGATTTTTCCGGACTCGCGTCTGCAGGGGGCAGCGAATGTGTTGGTGTTCGCCTATTCCGACGCCGCCAGCACCGCGCGTAACATGTTGAAATTTAAGGCGGGCGGGCTGGAAGTTGGTCCGATTCTGATGGGCATGGGCAACCGCGCGCATATCGTTACGCCGTCGATCACGGCGCGGGGGCTTTTGAACATATCTGCCTTGGCGGGCACCCCGGTTGCGCATTATGGCTAGGCGGCTGATCTTTGGTGTAATCAGCAGGTTGTTCGCCGCCCAAAGTGATGTCAGTCGCAGAGTGGCAAAGTCTTTCGATTGCCGCCGCTCTCTGATCCCTAAGAGGCCCCGAGCATGACCTATGCCGAAACCTATGCCGCGTGGCGTGCCGATCCGGAAGGTTTCTGGATGCAGGCCGCAGGTGCGATTGACTGGGCCCGCGCGCCAACCCATGCGCTGAACGCCACCCGCGGTCCGTATTATGAATGGTTCACGGATGCGCAGGTCAACACCTGCTGGAACGCGGTGGATCGGCACGTGCTGGCAGGGCGGGGCGATCAGGTGGCGATTATCCATGACAGCCCGGTCACCGGGACGGTCACAAAGATAACCTATGCCGAGTTGCAAACCCGCGTGGCTGGCTTGGCGGGGGCGTTGCGCGCACAAGGCGTCACGGTGGGGGACCGGGTGATCCTATATATGCCGATGGTGCCCGAGGCGATCATTGCCATGCTGGCGTGTGCACGGCTGGGGGCGATACATTCGGTGGTGTTCGGCGGTTTTGCGGCGGCGGAACTGGCAGTGCGGATAGATGATTGCACGCCGCGCGCCATCATTGCTGCGTCTTGCGGGATCGAGCCTGCCCGGGTGCTGCCCTATAAACCGTTGCTGGATGCGGCGATTGAGCTGGCATCGCACAAACCCGATTTCTGCATTATTTTTCAGCGTGATCAGTGCCTTGCGGGGCTGATGGCAGGGCGCGATCTGGATTGGAACGATTTTCAGGCAGGTGTTACCCCGGCAGAGTGCGTTGCCGTTACGGGCAACCATCCAGCCTATATTCTTTACACATCCGGCACCACGGGTGCACCCAAGGGCGTGGTTCGCCCCACGGCGGGGCATCTGGTGGCGCTGCACTGGACGATGCGGGCGATTTATGACTGCGGCGTGGGCAATGTGTTTTGGGCGGCGTCCGATGTCGGCTGGGTCGTGGGCCACAGCTGTATTTGTTATGCGCCGCTGATTGCGGGCTGCACCACGATTGTGTTTGAGGGCAAGCCCGTGGGCACCCCGGATGCGGGCACGTTCTGGCGCGTGCTTGCCGATTATAAAGTGCGCGCGTTTTTCACCGCCCCCACGGCATTGCGCGCGATCAAACGTGAAGATCCGCTGGGGCTGCTGCCATCCGAATATGATCTGTCAGCGCTGAAGACGCTTTATCTGGCGGGCGAACGCGCGGATCCGGCCACCATTTTGTGGGCGCAAACCCACATCAAAGTGCCGGTGATTGATCATTGGTGGCAAACCGAAACCGGCTATCCGATTGCGGCCAATCCGATGGGCACAGAGCCGTTGCCGGTAAGAATCGGATCGCCAAGCGTGGCGATGCCCGGATTTGATGTGTGGATTCTGGACGAAGCGGGCCTGATCGTTCCCCCCGGCACGTTGGGCGCCATTGTGATCAAACTGCCCTTGCCACCGGGCACTTTGCCCACGCTTTGGGGCGCAGAAGACCGGTTTCACAAAAGCTATCTGTCGCGGTTTGAGGGGTTTTATGAAACCGGCGATGCGGGATTTGTGGATGCGGACGGCTATCTTTACATCATGGCGCGCACCGATGATGTGATCAATGTGGCAGGGCACCGGCTGTCGACGGGCGCGATGGAGGAAGTGCTGACCAACCACCCTGATGTTGCCGAATGCGCAGCAATCGGGGCTGCGGTTACGCTGAAAGGTCAGGTGCCGTTGGGCTTTTTGTGCCTGAACAAAGGCACCACCCGCGCCGCCGCTGATGTGGTGGCAGATTGCATCGCCCTGATGCGCGATAAGATCGGCCCCGTCGCCGATTTCAAACGCGTTGTGGTGGTGGACCGCCTGCCCAAAACCGGTCTGGCAAGATTTTACGCGGTTCCATGGGCAAATTCGCCGACGGTCAGCCGTGGAAAATGCCCGCAACGATTGATGACCCTGCGATCCTGCACGAAATCAGGATTGCATTGCAAGGCTTGGGATATGCCACATCATAACGCCGGAAAACCGCAACACCACTGGACAATGACCAGCCCATGGGCAACGCTTTGGACCATGGGACAAGACAGTTTTTCAACTGGTGGCATGGATGACTTGGCTTGCAATTGCCGGGGTGGGCCATGCGGATGAACGACCAGCCGCGCGCGCAGATCGACACAGCCCAGTTTGATCGCCTGCTGGTGATGGCGGGGCCGGTGCTTGCGGCCAGTCTGATTGCGCAATTGCAAACTGATCTGTCCACTGCGCAACATAAACTGCAAGGGGCCGCGCAGCCGCTGGATTGGATGCAAATTCAGGCCCAATCACATGTGGTTATGGGACTGGCCGCCACCATGGGTGCGGAAAACCTGCGCCAGCTTGCCAAGGGGTTGAATGACATGGCGCATCACCCGGTGCCAGACCTGCAAATTTCAACAGCGCAGGTGACTGACATAGGACAGGCCATTGATGTGGCTTTGGCGTTTCTTTCGCAATTCGCCTCTGGCGCGAGGGTGGCCAGATGAGCGCCGCATCCCCGGAAAGCCCCGCACGCGCGCCGATCCTTTTGATCGAAGACACCCCGTCGTTGATGCTGATTTACAGGTCTGTCCTTACCTCGGCCGGGTTGTCGGTGATCACCGCGACCACCGCCGCCGAAGGGTTGGACGCGTTTCATTCATCCGGCGCGAAACTGGTATTGCTGGATATGGTATTGCCCGACCAGAACGGGCTGGACCTGATGCAAGATCTGCTGCGCCTTCGCCCTGAAACACATGTCATCGTGATGACAGCGCATGGCTCGATCAACATGGCGGTCGAAGCGATGCGGGCGGGCGCGCATGATTTTCTGGTCAAACCGTTTGACGAGGTGAAACTGCTGAATGCCGTTGCCAATGCCGGTGGCATTGCGTCACCCCGGCGGGCTGCGGGCCGGGGGGCTGTGGCCCCGGTGCAAAACGCCGCCAATACGTCGGCTTTTATCGGCAACTCTGACGTGATGGCGCGGATCCATGCGAAAATCGCCTCGGTCGCCAAATCGATGGCCACGGTGTTTATCACCGGCGAAAGCGGCACCGGAAAAGAGCTGTGCGCGCTGGCCGTGCATGACAATTCGACACGGGCGGCGGGGCCGTTCATTGCGTTGAACTGCGGAGCGATTCCGCAAGATCTGCTGGAATCCGAAGTGTTCGGCCATATGAAGGGCAGCTTTACCGGAGCCATTTCCGACAAACAGGGGGCTGCCACGGCTGCCGACGGCGGCACGCTGTTTCTGGACGAGATTTGCGAAATGGCCCCGGCGCTGCAAACCAAACTGCTACGGTTTTTGCAAACCACCACGGTGGTGCCCGTCGGGGCCACACGCCCGCGCAAAGTGAACGTGCGCATCATCTGTGCCACCAACC
Source organism: Cypionkella sp. (assembly GCA_043766915.1). Lineage (GTDB taxonomy): Bacteria > Pseudomonadota > Alphaproteobacteria > Rhodobacterales > Rhodobacteraceae > JANNAT01. Next base: position 1,501 of record JAYUHO010000143.1, on the reverse strand, counting down.
GTGACCCGATGGAGGCCGTGCGGCGCGGTCAGTTCCGCGAAGATTTGTTTTATCGGCTGTTTGTGGTGCCCATCCATATGCCAGCCCTGCGCGACCGCGGCGAAGATGTAATTGAGATTGCACAAACCGCCCTGACCCGCTTTGCGAGCGAAGAATCCAAGCATTTCGACGGGCTGCATGCAGATGTGCAGTCGTTGTTTCGCAGTCTGGATTGGCCCGGCAATGTGCGCCAATTGCTGAATGTGATCCGCAACATCGTCGTCTTGCACGAAGGGGGCCTTGTCACCACCGGGATGCTGCCAGACACGCTGTACCAATCCATTGGTGCGGCACCAATATTGCCCGTGGCGGCAGCCGTTGCCCCGGATACGCTTGATCTTGAAGCAGTGTTGGGCAGACCACTGGCCGAAGTGGAACGCTTGGTGATTGAGGCGACTTTGGCGCGGTTTAACGGATCGGTCCCCAAGGCTGCGCGGGTGTTGGATTTGTCACCCTCGACATTATACCGCAAGATCGAAGGCTGGGCGAAGGGCTGAATGATCAAAATCCTTCAAAGGATTTTGCAAATTTTTTGGAAAAAATTTGGGCCCTGGCATCACGCGAATTGTTCGACGATCAGACGTTCTTCCAACCCGTGGCCCGGATCAAACAATATCCGATGCTGCACTTTGGGTTCGGACCAGATTTCTACCGACACCACATCCGGCACAGGTCGGCTGTCGGCATCGGCGCGAACGGGGCGCTTTTCAGGTTCCAGCACGTCAAACCGCACCACCACCGATTTGGGCAGCAAAGCCCCCCGCCAGCGCCTTGGCCGGAACGCCGCCATCGGGGTCAGGGCCAGAACGTCTGATCCAATCGGCAAAATCGGGCCATGGGCGGAATAGTTATAGGCCGTCGATCCCGCCGGTGTCGCCAGCAATACCCCATCGCACACCAGTTCCGAAAGGCGTTCTTTGCCATCCACGGAAATGCGCAACTTTGCCGCCTGCGGGCCTGCGCGCAGCAAAGACACTTCGTTAATTGCCAATGCATGGGTTACCGATCCATCCATGCACACCGCGCGCATGGCCAGCGGGTTGATCACCGCCTCTTCGGCAGCGGCCAGTCGCGCAGGCAGATCATCAATCGCAAAGGTGTTCATCAAAAAACCGATGGTGCCGCAGTTCATCCCATAAACCGGCACGTCCATGCCTTCGATTTCGTGCAGGCTTTGCAGCATGAACCCGTCGCCGCCCAAGGCCACCACCACATCTGCCACGCCAACGCCAACCTGTCCGTGCAAGGCCGTCAGCGCTGCCAACGCCTCTTGGGCGGCGGGGGCGGGGCTGGCTTTGAAGGTGATCCGTCTGAATGGCACGTCACGGTCCTTTTGCTTTGTCATAGTCTTGGCGGGGTGGGCGGGCAAACTCAACCCCTTCCGTCCGTTTTGGTTTTGCCCAAAGGTTTCCTGGAAGTATTTTGCTGGCTCATCCTCACCTTCGGGCCACTCGATCAGCAA